>NZ_JBEOWK010000007.1:0-440348 GCF_040295985.1 Streptosporangium sp. NPDC002524
CGGGCGCAGTATCTGCAGGACTGGATCGTCGATCCGGACTTCCCGCTGGTGTGGCGGCTGCAAAAGGACCTGGCCGGCTCCGGTGCGCTGGGTGACATCGGCGCGCACATCATCGACACCGCCCAGTTCATCACCGGCCAGCGCCTGACCCAGGTGTCGGGCCTGACCGAGACGTTCATCACCGAGCGACCGCTGGCCGACGCCTCGGCCGGACTGTCGGCCGACACCGGCAACGGCTCGGGGTCGGAGATGGGACAGGTCGACGTCGACGACGCGGCGTTGTTCATCGGCCGCCTCAGCGGTGGCGCGGTGGCGTCGTTCGAGGCGACCCGGTTCGCCACCGGGCGTAAGAACGCGTTGCGGATCGAGGTGAACGGGTCGAAGGCCAGTGTGGCGTTCGACTTCGAGGCGATGAACGAGTTGTGGTTCCACGATCACGCGTTGCCCGCCGAGGAGGCGGGGTTCCGCCGGGTGCTGGTCACCGAGGGCGGGCATCCGTACGCGGGGGCGTGGTGGCCGCCGGGTCATGGCCTGGGCTATGAGCACACCTTCACCCACGAGGTGAAGGACTTCGTCGAGGCGATCGCCGCCGGTGTCGCCCCGACCCCGTCGTTCGACGACGGGCTGAACGTTCAGCGCGTGCTGGAGGCGGTCGAGCGCAGCGCCGCCGACCACAGCCGTCTCACGGCGATCGAGGAGGTATGACGGAGCCCGCCATCCGTGGGGCGTACACCCCATGAGCGGGCCCCGTCACCCGGGTGGTGCGCGCGCGGACTGAGCTCGCGCGCCCACCACCCGGTTTACAAACTGTGACATGGAGGACATATGAGCAGGCCGATCACCTTGTTCACCGGCCAGTGGGCCGACCTGCCGTTCGAGGAGGTCTGCCGCCTGGCCTCGGGCTGGGGATACGACGGACTGGAGATCGCCTGCTGGGGCGACCACTTCGAGATCGACAAAGCCCTCGCCGACGACGACTACATCCCCCGCAAACAAGAACTCCTCGCCAAGCACAACCTGTCGGTCTACACCATCTCCAACCACCTGGTCAGCCAGGCCGTCTGCGACAACCCCATCGACGCCCGCCACCAGGGCATCCTGCCCGCCCGCATCTGGGGCAGCGGCGAGGCCGAGCAGGTCCGCCGCAACGCCGCCGAGGAGATCAAGAACACCGCCCGCGCCGCCGCCAAACTCGGCGTCAACACCGTGGTCGGCTTCACCGGCTCCTCCATCTGGCACACCGTCGCCATGTTCCCCCCCGTCCCACCCCAGATGATCGAAGACGGCTACGCCGACTTCGCCGACCGCTGGAACCCCATCCTCGACGTCTTCGACGAGGTCGGCGTGCGCTTCGCCCACGAGGTGCACCCCAGCGAGATCGCCTACGACTACCACACCACCGTGCGCACCTTGCAGGCCATCGGCCACCGCCCCGCGTTCGGCCTGAACTGGGACCCCTCCCACATGGTCTGGCAGGAGATCGACCCGGTCGCCTTCATCCTGGACTTCGCCGACCGCATCTACCACGTCGACTGCAAGGACGCCAAGGTCCGCACCGGCGACGGCCGCCGCGGACGGCTCGCCTCCCACCTGCCCTGGGCCGACCTGCGCCGCGGCTGGGACTTCGTCTCCACCGGGCGCGGCGACGTGCCCTGGGAGGACTGCTTCCGCGCCCTCAACGCCATCGGCTACGACGGGCCCATCTCCATCGAGTGGGAGGACGCCGGCATGGACCGCCTGGACGGCGCCCCCGACGCGCTGGCCGTCATCCGCAAGCTCAACGCCATCACCCCGCCCACCGCCGCCTTCGACGCCGCCTTCTCCTCGGAGTGAAGCTCTGATCGCGGCGCGCGGTGAGAACGGCCGGGCCACCGGTCCGCCCCGCTCAGGTGGGCGGACCGGTGGCCCGGCTCTCGAACGTGCCGATCCTCAGTCCAGGACGACGACCTGGCGCAGCACCTCGCCGCCCCTGAGCGCCGCCACGGCGTCGTTGAGGTCGGCCAGCTTGATGCGAGAGCTGATCATGCTCTCCAGGTCGAGCTTGCCCGCCTTGTAGAGCCCGGCGAGGAACGGGAAGTCGCGGCGGACGTCCGAGCCGCCGTACAGCGAGCTGAGGATGTTCTTGCCCTCGAACAGCAGGCTGAAGGCGCTCAGCGGGACGGTGTCGTCCACCGCGCCCGCGCCCACCACGATCGTGTCGCCGCCCCGGCGGGTCGCCTGCCAGGCCGTCATGATGGCGGCGGACTTGCCGACGGCCTCGAAGCCGTAGTCGAACCCGGCGCCGCCGGTGAGCGTGCCGACCGCGTCCATGAGCTGGTCCGGGGTGATGGCGTGGGTCGCGCCGACCTTCTTGGCGAGGGCGTGCTTGGACTCCAGGGGGTCGATCGCGAGGATCGTGGTGGCCCCGGAGATGCGGGCCCCCTGGATCA
Organism: Streptosporangium sp. NPDC002524; assembly: GCF_040295985.1. Classification (NCBI taxonomy): domain Bacteria; kingdom Bacillati; phylum Actinomycetota; class Actinomycetes; order Streptosporangiales; family Streptosporangiaceae; genus Streptosporangium; species Streptosporangium sp. NPDC002524. The sequence goes on from NZ_JBEOWK010000007.1 coordinate 2,430, forward strand.
CCGAGAGGCCGATGCCGCCCGCGCCGACCACGGCGACGGTCGAGCCCGCCCGCACCTTGGCCGTGTTCAGCGCCGCGCCGACGCCGGTGGTGATCCCGCAGCCGATCAGGGCCGCCGCCTCGAACGGCACGTCGGGGTCGACCTTGATCGCGCCCTGCCAGGGCACGACGATCTCCTCGGACCAGGTGCCGCACCCGGCCATGCCGAACGCCGGGGTGTCGCCGCCGTAGCGGAAGCGGGCGTTGACGAAGCTGTCCATCACGTACGTCATGCACAGGAACGGCTGGTTGACCAGGCAGTTCGCGCAGCTGCCGCAGGCGGGGGTCCAGTTGACGATGACGTGGTCGCCGGGCTGCACCGAGGTGACGTGGTCGCCGACCTCGACGACCTCGCCCGCGCCCTCGTGGCCGGGGATGATCGGCAGCGGCATGGGCAGCACGCCGCTGATCACCGACAGGTCCGAGTGGCAGACACCGGTGGCCCTGATCTTGACGCGGACATCCGACGGGCCTACCGGCGCGAGGGTGAAGTCGTCGCGGATGTCGAGCTTGTCGTCGCCGACGGCATGCAGAAGCGCACCACGCATGGGGGGTCCTCCTAGTTCTCCTCGAGGGAGAGGGCGGCTTTGGGACAGGACCGGACCGCGTGCCGGACGCGGTCCATCATCTCCGGCGGCGGCTCAGGCAGCAGCACGTGCAGCTGGTCGTCGTCGTCGAGCTCGAAGACCTCTGGGGCGAGTCCCATGCAGATCGCATTGGCCTCACAGACCAGATAGTCGACGTTGATTCTCATACGGGGCCTCCTAACCGGGAATGGCGAGCTTACGGTGATCCCAGGAGATCACTCGACTCGGCTCGACCACGAAGGCGACCCTCTTCCGGCCGGTGTAGGCCACGTATTCGGTGAGCAGCTCCTCCGCGTCGGGCATCCCGGCCATCCGTCTGGCCACGTTCATGCCGACGCCGAGGACGCCCTCGGGGTCGTCGATCCTCCGCGCGACCCCGTAGACCAGGACGCCGCGCAGGTCGGAGTATTCGTCCCCGGCCTCGATCAGGCAGCTCACCCGGGCGTCGCGCTGGATGTTGAGTGTCTTCTGCGCCTTGCCGTAGGTCCAGAACGAGATCCTGCCCTCGGTCAGCCCGTAGAACATGGTCACCATGTGCGGTGTCCCGTCGGGGTTGATCGTGCCGAGTTGCAGCTTCCGTGACTCGCCGACGAAAGCCGTCACCTCGTCGTCGGACATCACGATACGGGCGCGCTGGTTCACGGTGCAAAGTAGAACACGTTCCACAAGGTCGGGCAAGGGCATTCGGAATGTTGTTCGGTCTCGGTAGTCTGCTGCGATGAGCATCACCGCCATGCCGGCCGACCTGCTGTACATCGCCCAGCGCGCCAAGGGTTTCATGCCACACCAGGAGGGGATCGCGCTGTTCGAGACCGCCGCCGAGTACGGGCCACGCGGCCCGATCTGCGAGATCGGCAGCTACTGCGGGAAGTCCGCCGTCTACCTCGGGGCGGGGGCCCGGCAGGCCGGGTCCGTCGTCTTCACCGTCGACCACCACCGGGGCTCCGAGGAGATCCAGCCGGGCTGGGCCCACCACGACCCCACGCTGATGGACCTCCGCTTCGGCAAGATGGACTCGCTGCCCACGTTCCGCACCACCATCGCCTCCGCCGGTCTGGAGGACGAGGTCGTCGCGATCGTCGGCAGGTCCGAGCGCGTCGCCGCGCTGTGGAACACCCCGCTGGCGATGCTCTTCATCGACGGCGGCCACTCCGAGGACCCGGTGACCAAGGACTACGAGGGGTGGGCGCCGCACGTCATACCGGGCGGTGCCCTGGTCTTCCACGACATCTATCCGGATCCGGCCAGGGGAGGGCAGGCCCCGTACCGCGTCTACCAGCGGGTCCTCGCCTCCGGCGCGTTCAAGGAGGTCCGGCAGGAGGGCTCGCTGCGGGTGCTCGAACGGGTCGGTCCCGGTATCGGCTGAGCTCCCCGTACGGCACCGGCCGACCGGCGCCGGGCGGGCGGAGGCGGGTGCGCAGGGCCGCCCGGAGCCCCCGGCCCGCGCCGACGACCACCAGGGCGAGGAACAGCCCGTCGACGACGTGGAGCTGGACCAGCAGCCCGTAGGCCGCCGCCGTGGCCAGGCCGAACGCGACCTGGTCACGCGGCCTCGCCGGGGACGCGGCGGGGTCGGCGAGCACGTATCCGGTGTAGAGGGCGAAGGCCGTCCCGGTCATCGGCAGCAGGGCGCCGACCGTCGACATGTCGGTCAGCCCTCCCCTGACCAGCGCCTGCAGGACGAACCCGCCGGCCCAGCCGAGGACCAGCGGCAGCCTCCCCGCGAGCCTGGCGTTCACCGCCGTCCCCCAGGCCAGCACGGCCAGCGGCACGGCCAGGTCCAGCGGCCCCGAGACCCACGCGGTGAACTGGTACGCCGGAGCGAGGCCGGCCCACGGGACCAGCAGCGGCACGGCGACGACCCCGAAGGCCGCCGGGTTCAGGAACGGCCTGCCCGGCGCGTCCTCGGCGACCCGTCCCCTCCTCACCGTCTCCGGCGTCTCCCGCGCCCTGGGGACCCTCGGTGCCTGTGGTGCCGGCGTCTGTGGTGCCTGTGGCGCCTGTGGTGCCGCCACGCGGAAGACGTACGTGCCGCCGACGCCGACGAGGACGGCCAGCGCGACCGGCGTCAGGTGCCCGTTGCCGTACAGCAGCATCGCGCAGAGCAGGCCGCAGACGTAGGAGGGCAGGAAGAAGGCGGCGACCCGGGCGCGGGACACCCCGAGGTAGCGGGGCCGGCGCCGCCGCGACCACGCCTCCACGGTCTCCAGCGCGAACTCGGCGGTCACGCCGGTGAGCACGCCGACCACCGGCGCCAGGCAGGACTGCTCGAACCCGAGCACGGTGTGCCCGAGCACGGTGAGCACGGTGAGCGACTCCGCCGACCGCCGGAACGCCTCCTCCCGCCTCCGGCCGTTCTCATTCCGGCTGTGCGGGTTCCGGTCGTGCGGGTTCCGGTCGTCTCGTCCCGGGTCGGTGTTCATCGCCGCCGGATCTCCGAGGCGCGGCCGTCGGCGAGCAGGATCCGGTGCCACCCGGGCTCCAGGGACAGCGACGCGGTGCGGGCGCCGCCGCAGGCGTCCCTCCAGGAGATCTCGACGGGGACGGTGGCGCCCGGCAGGTCGTCGCCCAGGCCGAACAGCAGCTCGGGCGCGGAGACGCCGTTGTGGCCGTTGGCGGGGTAGAGCTGCCTGCTGCGCGTCACCCCGCCCGGCAGGCGCACCGTCGCCACGGCCCCGATGGCGGGCCGCGTCGGCCCGGGGCGCGCCTGCCCGGAGCGTGCCGGCCCGGGGCTCGCCGGTCCGGGATGTGCCGGCTCGGGGCTCGCCTGCCCAGGGTGTGCAGCCTCGGGGGGTGTCGTTCCGGAAGGTGCCGGTCCGGGGTGCGCCTGTCCCGTACGTGTCCGGGCGGGGGGTGTCGCGGGGGCCCCGCAGGCGCCCGCGGGAAGGCGGAGGCGCAGGCCCACGAACGGGGCCGTCGGGCCGTGGTTGCGGTAGAGCACCGACGCGGCCCACTGGTTGGCGACCGCGAAGTCCAGCCGCCCGTCGTCGTCGACGTCACCCACCGCGAACGCCCGGCTGACCGTGCCGCCATCACCTTCGCCATCACCCTCGCCGTCACCGTCACCGTCATCGTCGTCGCCGCTGACCCCGGCCCGCCGCGCCACGTCCACGTAGCGGCCGTCCGGGCCCCTGGTGAAGAAGGTGTTGGTGTCACGGCCGGAAAGGTCGTCCCCGGCCCGCAGGTCCGGCCACAGGGCGGGGCGGGAGAGGAGCAGGTCGTTGACCGACGCCGCCTCCCGCAGCCGCGCCCACCGGTCGGCCTCGCCCCTGACGAACCCGGTCGCGTGCATGATCTCGTCGATGCCGTCGTTGTCGAAGTCGGCGGCCTTGACGTCCCAGGACCAGCCGCTGCGGCTCAGCCCCAGCTCCTCGCCGAGGTCGTCGTACGGCGCGTGACCCTCGTGGAGCCCGCCGGGCCGGGACACGAAGGCGAAGTCGCCCTCGTACGGCGCGTGGTCGCCGGTGAGGTTGCTCACCAGGATGTCCGGCCTGCCGTCGGCGTTGAGGTCGGTGAAGGCCACCCCCATCCCCTTGAACGAGTCGTGGCCGAGGACCCGGGAGTGGGGGGTCGCCAGGTGCCGGGTGCCCCGTGCCTCGGTGAACCGGATCCTGCCGGGCACCGACTCGTTGACCAGCAGGTGGTCGGGGCCGAAGTCGTTGGCGACGTACAGTTCCGGCCGCCCGTCGCCGTCGAGGTCCTGGGTGCCCAGCGCGAGGGTCCAGCCCCCGCCCCCGGTCCGGCCCCCGACCTCGTCGAAGACCCCCTCGGCCTCGGTGAACAGCGCGGGTCCCGTCGCCCGGTAGAGCCGGTCGCCGCCCCCGTTGGCGGCGGCGGACAGCGAGTCGGGCATCACGGCGTCGCCGCGGTCGGCGCCGCCGCCCAGCACCCTGACGCCGTCGGGGAAGTAGTTGCCGAAGACGAGGTCGAGGCGGCCGTCCCCGTCGAAGTCACCGGCCGTGGCAGCGCTGGTGTTCCAGATCTCCGGTTCGCCGGTCAGCGCGCGGTGACGGAAGGCCGCGCCGGACGGGGGCGCCCCGGGCACGCGCAGGAACAGGGAGGGGGAGCGGCCCCAGTAGTAGACGACCAGGTCCTCCCAGCCGTCCTGGTCGAGGTCGGCGGGCAGGCACCCGGTGGGCGCCTCGTGCCGTCCGCGCTCCGGGGGGACCAGCGTGAACGGCCGGTAGGCGCGGGAGGTCCCCGGCGCGGGCCTGACCGTCACCGTGTCGCGGCGGGGATCGACCAGGCACAGGTCGTCGGCGACGACCTCGTCGTCCACGTCGAACAGGGCCACCCCGGCGCCCAGCGCCGACACCCGGCTCCGGAGGTTCGCGTATCCCGGCGCGACCGGCCGCAGGACGCGGTCACCGGGCTCCGCGGGCGGGCCCAGCCGCCTCGCGTGGAAGGAGAAGCCGGCGGACGCCTCCACGGCCGGGGTGTCCGGCAGGGCGGTCAGCCTCCACCCGGCGGTCGCGGCCACCAGGGCCAGGACTCCCGCCGCGTACCTGCGAACCCCCGGCACGGCTCCCCCCGCCCTCCACGTCTCGGTCATGAGTGGTCATGGGTCTTCATGGGTGTCATGAATCGCGGTCGCGCCGTGCCCAGGCCTTCCGGATCCCCGCCCGCCAGGCCTGGTAGTGGTCGTCGCTGTGCGCGTTGTGGCCCAGCGCGACGAGCGCGGTGTCGGTCCAGCCCGCCGCCTCGTCCACCTCGGCCCCGCACAGCGCGGGGGCGGCGGCGACGGTGTGCCCGGGGACGACGGCCGAGATCAGCCGGGCGGCGCAGGCGAGGGCGCAGCCCTGGGCGAGGTGGGCGCGGAAGCCGTCCTCGGCCGCGGCCGAGGCGAGCCGCCCCAGGTCCTCGATGCTCGCGCCCCCGGTGTACGTGGCGGCCAGGCCCACCCCGCTCCACAGGTCGGCGCGGCGCCCCGCGGGGAACTCGGCGACGCGCAGCACGACGTCGTCCGCCCCCGCGCACTCGTGGAACCAGAGCATCCGCCCCAGCCCCTGGTCGAAGATCGCCCGCCGCGTCCGGTCCATCAGCCCGGCCGTGCGCTGGCGTCCCACCGTCCGGTCGGAGGAGAAAAAACCCTGGTGGAAGCCGAAGCCGTCGTGGGCGAGCCAGCGCAGCAGCGGATGCACCGAGTGGACGCCCCACATCGGCCGCAGCCGCATGCGGGCGTACGCCCGGCCGGTGCCCATGTGGACGAGGTGCGGGTAGCGCAGGCCCTGCCCGCTCAGCAGCTCCCTGAGCCGGCGCCCGCCGGTGAGGGTGAGCACGTCGAGGGTGGCGCAGGCCATGCCCGCGCCCTCGTACGCGAAACCGCGCAGCTCCTCGTGGAGGTCGTCGATCCGCCCGGCCTCCCCGGCGACCACCGCGTTGAAGCCGGAGACGAACGCCTCTCCCGCGCCCTCCAGGAGCCCGCGCGCCGGCCCCAGCCGGAACCGCCGCACCCCGAACCCCATCCGGGCGGGGTCCTGCCACAGCAGCCGGGCCACGCCCTTCGGCCTGGCCGTGGTGAGGGACCTCAAAGGCTCCGGAGGGGGCGACGGGTCCGATGCCTCCAGCGGGCCGGAGGGTTCGGAGGGGTTCGAGGCTTCGGGCGGGTCGCAGGGATCCGCCGGGCTCGGGGGCTCGCGGTAGGACGGAGGGGAGGCCGGGGGGTGCTGAAGGTGCTGAAGGTCCTGAAGGTCCGGAGGGGCGGGAGGGAGTGGGAGGTCGACGAGGTCGGGAAGGCCCGGAGTGTCCGGTGCGCCGGGAGATCCCGGGGGATCCGGCGTGTCGGCGGCCTCGGTGCCGGTCCTCGCGTCGGCCGTCTCGGCGCCGTCGCCCTGAGTCACCGTCCGAGTGCCCTCCGCGTTACTCACGGACCCGAACGTAGTGAGCCGCCCCCGGCCCTTCAAGTACCGCGTTTCCGATTCCGTGCAAAGAATTCCGCGCGGGGAAACGAGGGGAAACCGCCGAAGGCCCGGCCGGGAGTCTCCGCCAGGACCGTCGATCGGGCCCGCGTCGCCCCGCGCGACCTGGCCGAGGTCGAGGTCGAGGTCGAGGCCGTGGCCGTGGCCGAGGTCGTGACGGGAGAGCTAGCCCAGGGAGCGGGCGTGGCTGCAGCCGCAGGCGGCGGTGGGCCGGTCGGTCACGTACGCGCCCGCGTCGCGGAAGATGCCCGAGGCCGGGGTGTGCCCGGCCAGCGCGTCGGCGGCGAGCACGACCGCGGCCGCGGTGTAGGCCGAGCGCTCGTGCGGGAAGTGCTTCTCGTTCACGAACTGCCAGCCGGTCCAGTACGAGCCGTCCTCGTGCCGCAGGTGCTGCATGTCCGAGAAGAGCCTCAGCGCCCGCTCCCGGTCGCCCAGGGCGTCGAGGGTCAGCACCAGCTCGCACGTCTCGGCACCGGTCACCCACGGCTGGTCGGAGACGCAGCGGATGCCGAGGTCCGGTTCCACGAACGTGTCCCACTCCTCGGCCAGACGCGCCTCCGCGGCCGGGCCGCGCACCGCGCCGCCCAGGATCGGGTAGTACCAGTCCATCGAGAAGCGGCTCTTGTCGGCGAACGCCTCGGGATGGGCGGCCAGCACGTGGCCGAGCTGGTCGGCGGCGAGCTCCCAGTCGGGCTGCGGGTCGCCCAGGTGCTCGCCGAGCAGCACGCCGCAGCGCAGCCCCTGGTGGACGGAGGCGCAGCCGGTCAGCAGGGCGTACCCGGCGGGCCTGCCGTCGGCCGCGCGCTCCCAGACGATCTCACCCCGGGTGGTCTGCAGGCCGACCACGAAGTCCAGCGCGGCCCGGACGACCGGCCACATCCGCCGGGCGAAGTCCTCGTCCCCGGTCACCAGCAGCTCGTGCCAGACGCCGACCGCGACGTACGCGGCGTGGTTGGACTCCCCGCCCTGCTCGACGGCCTCGCCCCCGACCAGCTTCATCGGCCAGGAGCCGTCGGCCCGCTGCGTGCGGACCAGCCAGTCGTACCCCCGGCGGACCGGGCCGGTCAGTCCCGCCACGCTCATCGCCATCAGGCACTCGATGTGGTTCCAGGCGTCCACGTGCCCCTCGGGCCACGGGACGCCGCCGTCGGGCTCCTGCACCGCCGCGATGCTCCGGGCGGTCTGGACGAGGTGCTCCCACTCCACGGAGGCGCTCACCGGTTCCCCTCCGAAGCTCACGCAGGCTTCCGGACGTAGAGCACCACGCTCTTGCCGATGAGCGGGTTGAGCACGGCCTCGGCGATCCTGGTCGCGGCGGGGCGCTTCATGATGTCCCAGACCAGCAGCTCGTGGTACGCCTTGGCCAGCGGGTGGTCGTCGTTGCCGACGCCGACCGCGCACTTGATCCACCAGTACGGCGCGTGCAGGCCGTGGGCGTGGTGGTGCGGGCCGACGGTGAAGCCCGTCGACTTGAGCTTCGCGCTCAGCTCGGCCAGCGTGTAGATGCGGACGTGCCCGCCGGGGGCGGTGTGGTACGCCTCGTCGAGCGCCCAGCAGATCCGTTCGGGCAGGAAGCTCGGCACGGTGACGGCCGCCTGGCCGCCCGGCTTGAGCACCCGGAAGATCTCGCGCATCGCGGCCATGTCGTCGGGGATGTGCTCCAGCACCTCGGCCGCGATCACCCGGTCGAAGCTGCCGTCCTCGAACGGCATGTCGAGCGCGTCGCCCGTCACGGTGTCGCCCGTCGCCTCCGGCGGCACCTCCCCGGCCTTGTCCATCGCGGCGAACATGCTCGCCACGCCCTCCAGCTCCCTGGCGTCCATGTCGAAGGCCACCACGTCGGCGCCGCGCCGCAGCACCTCGAAGGCATGCCGTCCGCCGCCACAGCCCAGGTCCAGGACTCGGTTCCCCGGTCCCACGGGCAGCCGGTCGAAGTCGACAGTCAGCACTCGCCGCTCCTCTTCACGTCTTCACAGGTGATCGTTCGGGGGTGGCTCACTTCGCGCGGCGGGCCCGGATGGCCTCGTGGTAGGCCTCCACGGTCCGCTTGGCGACGACGTTCCAGGTGTAGCGCTCCATCACCCGGTCGTAGCCCTTCCTGCCCACCGCGGCCCGCTCCTCGGGGGAGTCGTGCAGGCGGCGCAGTACGGCGGCCAGTTCCTCGGGGTCGCCCGGCGCCACCTGCACGGCGGCGTCGCCGACGACCTCGGGCAGCGCCCCGGTGCGGCTGGCGACCAGCGGGGTGCCGCAGGCCATGTGCTCGACGGCCGGGAGCGAGAAGCCCTCGTACAGGGAGGGGACGACCGAGATCTCCGAGGTGGCGATCAGCTCGCCCAGCTCGGTGTCGGAGATGCCGTGGACGAACTTGACCCGGTCGTGCAGCGCCAGCTCGGCGACGAGCTTCTCGGTCGGGCCGCCGGGGGTGGGCCTGCTGACCACGGTGAGGTTCACGTCGCGCTCGGTGGCGAGCTTCGCCACCGCCCGCAGCAGCGTCGCGACGCCCTTCATCGGGGAGTCGGCGCTGGCCACCGCGACGATGGAGCCGGGCCGCTTGGGCATCTCCGGGCGCGGGTGGAAGTAGCGGGTGTCGACGCCCAGCGGGATGAGCCGCATGTTCTTCTGCGGCACGTTGAAGTCGCGGTGGATGTCGGCGAGGGAGGACTCGCTGACGGTCAGGATCGGGTTGAGCCTCGGCGCGACCTTGGCCTGCATGCGGACGAAGCCGTACCAGCGCCGCATCGGGAACTTCTTGCGCAGCGTCGCGGCCTTCAGCTCGATGCGCCGGTCCACGCTGATCGGGTGGTGGATGGTCCCGACCACCGGGAACAGCTTCTGGATGCCGAGCACGCCGTAGCCGAGGGTCTGGTTGTCCTGCACGACGTCGAAGTCGCCGACGCGCTTCTTCAGCTCGCGGTAGGCCCGCAGGCTGAAGGTGAGCGGCTCGGGGAACCCGGCGGTCCACATGGTGCCGACCTCGAGCAGGTCGATCCAGTCGCGGTACTCGCCCGGCTTGGGGGTGCGGAAGGGGTCCTCGTCGCGGTACAGGTCCAGGCTGGGGACCTTGGTGAGGACGACGCCCTCGTCGAGCTCCGGGTAGGGCTGGCCGGAGAAGACCTCCACGCTGTGCCCGAGGGCGACCAGCTCGCGGCTGAGATGACGCAGGTAGACACCCTGCCCACCACAGGTCGGCTTGCTGCGGTACGACAGCAGCGCGACGCGCAGTGATTCAGCACCCGGCACGGCAACCCCCTTCTCAACCTGTCCGAAAAGGGGACAGGTACCGTGAAAGATGACCTTAGTCCTCGGACCCTACCATTCCTGGGCGCTGTTGCACTCGATGTGGAATTGTTCCTAGATCGTGCCTCACGGCGTGCGAACTGGGAAGTTAGCCTTACCGAGCGTGATTCGGTGTAACGCGTTCTAGGTGTGCCGCGGGGTGATGGTGCCCCGTCGGGAGGTCTGCGGGTACATTCGCCATCAAACGGCACAAGACCAGGCATAGGTCGCCGCCCCCGCAAGCGAGGAGGACGCGTTGGCCAGGCGCGCGCTGATCACCGGTATCACCGGGCAGGACGGTTCCTATCTGGCCGAGTGCCTGCTCAATCAGGGCTACGAGGTCTCAGGCCTGGCCCGAGGGCAGGCGAACCCCCGCGTATCGCGGCTGCGCAAGCTTCTCCAGGACGTCCAGCTCGTCCGGGGCGACCTGCTCGACCAGGGCTCGCTGATCTCCGCCGTCGAGAAGGTCCAGCCCGACGAGGTCTACAACCTGGGCGCCATCTCGTTCGTCCCCATGTCGTGGGAGCAGGCCGAGCTCACCGCCGAGGTGACCGGCATGGGCGTGCTGCGCATGCTGGAGGCCATCCGGGTCTGCTCCGGCATCTCCTCCTCGCGCACGGTGGCCGGGTCGGACCAGATCCGCTTCTACCAGGCCTCCTCCTCGGAGATGTTCGGCCAGGTCCGCGAGACCCCGCAGACCGAGATCACCCCCTTCCACCCCCGCTCGCCGTACGGCGTGGCCAAGGCGTACGGGCACTTCCTGACGCAGAACTACCGCGAGTCGTACGGCATGTACGCGGTCTCGGGGATCCTGTTCAACCACGAGTCCCCGCGCAGGGGGGCCGAGTTCGTCACCAGGAAGGTGACGCTCGGCGTGGCCAGGATCAAGCTCGGCCTCGCCTCCGAGCTGCGGCTGGGCAACATGGAGGCGCGCCGCGACTGGGGCTTCGCCGGGGACTACGTCCGCGCAATGCACCTGATGCTCCAGGCGGCCACGCCCGAGGACTACGTGATCGGCACCGGCCGCACCCACACCGTCCGCGACCTCGTGGAGGCCGCCTTCACCGCGGCCGGGCTCGACTGGGAGCGGTACGTGGTCACCGACCAGACCCTGCACCGGCCCGCGGAGGTCGACCTGCTCTGCGCCGACCCGAAGAAGGCCCGCGTCCAGCTCGGCTGGGAGCCCACGGTCACCTTCGAGGAGCTCGTGGCGATGATGGTCGAGGCGGACGTGAAGCTGCTCTCCGAGGGCGGCGACCCCGACCAGGACTCCTCCTGGCCCTGAGCCTTCCCTGTCCCGATCCTTCCGCTTCTGGGCCGGCCCCGTACCCCCTGCTGGAACGACGCCGGGTGGCCGGCCCGGGTCGCTCCCGCCTGACCTGACCCGGCGGGTTCCCGTTCACTAGACGAACCGGAGCGTCTCGTCTTGACGGCGTGCGTGAAAGGGGCGATGCTGTATCCAACGGCGAGACGGTACGTATCGTTTCCCGTGACCCCCGGAAGATCCGGAAAAATCCTGACAGAGGAGAAACCATGTCCCGACGTGCGCACATAGCGATGGTCAGCATCCCCGCGCCGGGCCACGTGAACCCGAGCATCGAGGTGATCAGGGAGCTGGTGGCGCGGGGACACCGGGTGACCTACGCCAACGACCCCTCCTTCGCCGAGGTGGTCACCGGCGCCGGGGCCGAGCTCGTCCCCTACGCCTCGACCCTGCCCATGGGCGACACCGCCGAGTGGCCGGAGGACGTGATCGCCCAGCTCGACGTCTTCCTCGGCGACGCGATCTCGATGCTGCCGCAGCTCCGGGCCGCGTACGAGAACGACCGTCCCGACCTGTTCCTCTACGACATCGGGGGATACACCGCCCGGGTGCTCGCGGAGAACTGGGACATCCCCCTGATGCAGCTCTCGCCGACGTACGTGGGCTGGGAGGGCTACCGGGAGGACATGGCGCCGATGCGCGAGGAGCTGAGGAGGGCTCCCGGCGGGGCCGAGCACTACCGGCGGTTCGAGGAGTGGCTGCGAGACAACGGCATCCACGGCATCGACTCCGACGACTTCGGGGGCCGCCCGCCCCGGGCGCTCGCGCTCATCCCGAAGGTCATGCAGCCCAACGCCGACCGGGTCGATCCCGCCCGGATCACCTTCACCGGGCCCTGCTTCGCCACCCGCTCCCACCAGGAGCCGTGGACCCGCCCCGAGGGAGCGGAGAAGGTGTTGCTCGTCTCCCTGGGGTCGGCCTTCACCAACCAGCCGGGCTTCTACCGCTCGTGCCTGGCGGCCTTCGGCGACCTGCCCGGCTGGCACGTCGTCCTCCAGGTCGGGAAGTTCGTGGACCGGGCGGAACTCGGCGTGATCCCCGCCAACGTCGAGGTGCACTCCTGGGTGTCGCAGCTCTCGATCCTGGAGCGGGCCGACGCGTTCGTCACCCACGCGGGCATGGGCGGCACCCAGGAGGGCCTGTACTGCGGCGTCCCGATGATCGCCGTCCCGCAGGCCGCCGACCAGTTCGGCAACGCCGACAGGCTCGTGGAACTCGGGGTCGGCCGCCGGATCGACACCGGCGAGGCCACCCCCGAGGCGCTGCGCGCCGCCCTGCTCGACCTCACCTCCGACCCGGAGGTGGCGGCGCGGCTGGCGAAGCTCCGGGACGAGGTCCGGGGCGAGGGGGGCACCACCCGCGCGGCCGACCTGATCGAGGAGCTGCTGGAGAAGGGGTCCGCGCCGCGCGCGACCTCCTGAGCCGGTGCCCGGACCGGCTCGGAGGTCGGCTCGGAGGTCGGCTCCGTGACCGGCTCCGCGATCGGTTTCGAGGTCGGCTCCGTGATCGGCCCTGAGGCCGGTTCCCGGGCCGGTTCCGGGGTCGATTCCCGGGCCGGTTACGGGGTCAGCGGGCGGTGGTGCGGCCCGCGAGGCGCTCGTGGCGCTGCTTGGCGGCCTGGGGGGTGGCGAGGCCGAGACCGAACGCGATCTCCTGCCAGGTGAGGCCGCGACCCCGCGCCACGAGGAGGAGCGACGCCTCCAGCTCGTCCATCTCCGCGCGGGCCCGGGGCAGGAGGGTGAGGGCGGCGGTGATGTCGGCGTGGTCCACCTCCGGCTCGCCCTCCTCCGGATGGGCGGCGCCGCTCAGCAAGAACGTCACGAGCCTGACGGCCTCGTGGGGGCCGAGGACCGTGGGATGGACCTGCCGGAGGCGCCGGCCCTCGTCGGACGCGTGGCGCTCGGCGATGCGCGAGAGGGAGGCGTACTCGCGGTGCGCCCTGGTCAGGGCCGGGTCGGGGGGCGTGAAGGGGTCGGACGACCCGTCGTGGGAAGCGGTCATGCGACCAGGATGCGCTAATAAACGCTCCGTTGTCAACGTGAAGCTTTCAACAACTTGTTTAAAGACGATGCGGGGATCGCTCAAGAGGGGGTCGGGGGGAGGGCCGCGGCGATGCAGTCGAGGACGCGCTCCAGCCCGTTCCGGAACTGCTCGTCGCGGCTCAGGTGCGGCTGGCGGGCCTGCATCACGATCTTGGTGAAGATCGGGTACTCCCCGCTGCTCAGCAAGTGGTTGACGCGCGAGGAGCTCCGCGTCATCCACTCCGACTCGCTGAGCCCGCTGCGGCGGACCTCCTCGGCCCAGCTGACCTCTTCGCGGGCGGCGCCCTCGATGTAGCCGTTCAGCAGGGCCATGAGGCCGAGGTTCTCGTCGATGGAGACGTGGGCGTCGAGGACGCCTATCACCCGTTCGATCAGGAGCAGCTGGTTGGGGCCGAAGCTGGGGAGCGACCGCTGCACGGTGGCGATCCACGGGTGCCGCAGCCACATCGCCCGCAGCCCCTCGGCGTAGCGCGTCAGGTCCGCGCGCCAGTCACCGGAGGGCAGTCCCGTGACGTCGATCTCGCCCTGCAGGTGGTCGGCGATGAGCTCGACGAGGTCGTCGCGGCTCGGGACGTACCGGTAGAGGGACATCGCGCCCGCGCCGATCTCGGCGGCGATCCGCCGCATGGTGGCGGCCTCCAACCCCTCGGCGTCGGCGATCCGGATCGCCGCCTCGGTGATCCGCGCGCGGCTGTAGGCCGGTTTCGGCCCTCGGGCCGGGCGCTCGGGCCGCATCCAGATGCTCACGTACTCGGCGTCGGTCACCGTCCCACCCCCTACTTGCGTACATGGTACCCAGTAATTTACCCTGGCCGTCATAACCGAGTACAACGTACCCAGTTAGGGGAATCATGACGGATCCGATCGTGGTCGCCGAGGGGCTGCACAAGTCCTTCGGCGACGTCCACGCCCTGCGCGGCCTGGACTTACGGGTTCCGAGGGGGACGGTCTGCGGCGTGCTGGGCCCGAACGGCGCGGGGAAGACGACCGTGGTGCGCATCCTGGCGACCCTGTCCGATCCCGACGCCGGGCACGCCAGCATCGGCGGACACGACGTCGTCCGCGAGGCAGGCGAGGTGCGGGCCATGATCGGGCTCGCGGGCCAGTACGCCGCCGTGGACGAGAAGCTCACCGGCCGTGGCAACCTGCGCATGTTCGGGCGCCTCTGTCACCTGTCCCGGCGCGAGGCGCACCGGCGGGCCGACGAGCTGCTCGAACGCTTCGGCCTGATGGACGCCGCCGACCGGCAGGTCACCGGCTACTCCGGCGGCATGCGGCGCCGCCTCGACCTGATCACCAGCCTCATCCTGCGCCCCGAGGTGCTCTTCCTGGACGAGCCGACCACCGGCCTGGACCCGCGCAGCCGCGGCGAGATCTGGGACAGCGTCCGCGAGCTGGTGGCGGACGGCACCACGGTGCTCCTCACCACGCAGTACCTGGAGGAGGCCGACCGGCTGGCCGATGACATCGCCGTCGTCGACCACGGGCGAGTGATCGCCACCGGCACCCCCGACGAGCTGAAGGCCACGATCGGGGACCGCCTCGACGTCGTCCTCGAGGACCCGGCCGCGCTGCGCCCGGCGGCGACCGTGCTGAACGCCCTGACCGGGAACGATCCCACGACGACGGGCGCCGACCGGCTCAGCGTCGTCCTGCCCGGCGGCGGCCCGCGGCTCGCGGACATCGTGCGCGAGCTCGACCGCGCCGAGGTCGCCGCGGCCGACGTGCGGCTGCGCCGCCCCACCCTCGACGAGGTGTTCCTGCGCCTCACCGACCGGAAGGAGCCGGCCCGATGACCGGCCTCGCCCCGCCGCCGGGCCGCCGCCTGCGGTGGACGTTCACCGACGGGCTGACCCTGGTCGGCCGCGAGCTGGGACGGCTGCGACACGATCCCGGCGAACTCGTCGCGGCGCTGATCTTCCCGGCCGTCATGGTGGTGCTGTTCGGGTACGTCTTCGGCAGCGCGATCCAGGTGCCGGACGGCGGCGACTACCGCGAGTACCTCATGCCCGGCCTGTTCGCGATGGTGACCTTCTCCGCGGTGATGGGGGTCATGACGCGGATGGCCGCCGACGCCTCCCGCGGTGTGATGGACCGGTTCCGCTCCATGCCGATGGCGCGCCTGGCGGTGCCGTTCGGGCAGACCGGCGCCGACTCCCTGATCGGCCTGCTGATGCTGGCCGTCATGGTGGGCGCGGGCCTGCTGGTGGGCTGGCAGCCGCACCGCGGCCCGATCCCCACGGCCCAGGCGTTCCTGCTGATGATCGTGCTGCGGTACGCGCTGAGCTGGGTGGGCGTCTACGTGGGCCTGGTGGTGAAGAACGAGCGGTCCGCCGACGCGATGGTGCCGCTGTTCCTGCCGTTCACGATGCTGTCCAACTCGTTCGTCCCGACCGAGGGCATGCCGGGCTGGCTGCGGTTCCTGGCCGACTGGAACCCGGTGAGCGCGCTCACCGCCGCCTCCCGGGAGCTGTTCGGCAATCCGGGCGTCCCGTCCGGGGACGTGGCCTGGCCGCTCGCGCATCCGGTGGCCGCGGTCCTGCTCTGGGCGGTCGCGCTGCTGGCGGTGTTCGTCCCGCTGTCGGTCCGCGCCTACCGGCGCAGAGGACGGTGAGAGTCCGCCCCGGTGGGCCGAGGAGGACGGTGAGAGCCCGCGCTTACCGGCGCGGAGGGCGGTGAGAGCCCGCCCCGGCGGGCCGAGGAGGACGATCGGAGGTCTGCCGCGCGGCGGTGAGGTCCCGTCCGGCACCTCTTCCTCCCCCGCCCGGCACCGGTGAACGGGGGAGGGGCCGCGCCGGGGGCCACGGATCGGAGCCGGGCCTCAAGCGACGGACCTCAGGCGACGGAGACCGGCAGGTCCTTGATGCCGTTGATGAAGTTGGAGCGCAGGCGGCGGGCCTCTCCGGCCTGCTCCAGGCCGGGCAGCCGCTCGGCCAGCACCTCGAACAGGACCCGCAGCTCCAGCTTGGCGAGGTGGTTGCCCAGGCAGAAGTGCGCCCCGCCGCCGCCGAAGCCGATGTGCGGGTTGGGGTCGCGGCCGATGTCGAAGACACCGGGGTCGGCGAACACCTCCTCGTCGCGGTTGGCGGAACTGTAGAAGATCACGACCTTGTCGTCGGCCTTGATCTCCTGCCCGCCGATCGTCGTGTCGGTGGTGGCCGTACGGCGGAAGAGGTTCACCGGGGCGACCCAGCGGACGATCTCGTCGGCCGCGGTGCGGGCGAGGGCGGGGTCGGCGACCAGCCGCCGCCACTGCTCGGGGTTCTCGAAGAAGGCGAGCATGCCGCCCGAGGCCGCGTTGCGGGTGGTCTCGTTGCCCGCCACCACGAGCAGCAGCACGAACAGGTCGAACTCCTCCTCGGTGAGGGTCTCCCCGGCCGCGTCGGGCATGATCAGCTTGGTGACGATGTCCTCGCGGGGCTGCGCGCGCCGCTCGGCGGCCAGGGCGTTGGCGTACGCGTAGACCTCCATCGCCGCGTTCGTGCCCTCTTCGGGGTCGGCCGCGTAGTCGGGGTCCTCGGCGCCGATCATCTGGTTGGACCAGTTGAAGATCTTGTCACGGTCCTCGACGGGGGCGCCGAGCAGCTCGCAGATCACGTACAGCGGCAGCGGGGCGGCGATGTCCCTGACGAAGTCGACCGAGCCGCGTCCCTTGGCCTCGTCCACCAGCTCGTGGCAGATGTCGCGGATGTGCCCCTCCAAGGCGCCCATCATGCGCGGGGTGAACCCCCGGTTGACCAGGGAGCGCCGCCGGGTGTGCTCCGGCGGGTCCTGGTTGAGCATCATCATCCGCTGGAGCGCGATCGTGTCCTCGGGGACCTCGTTGAAGAGCGCGAGCCTCCTGCTCGACGAGAACAGGTCGGAGCGGCGGGAGACCTGCACCACGTCGGCGTGCTTGGTGACCGCCCAGAAGCCCGGCCAGCCCCGCTCCTCGTCACCCGGGTGCGCGTAGACCGGCGCGTTCGCCCGTAGCCAGGCCAGCTGATCGTGAGGCGCGCCGTTCCGCCAATAGAAGTCCTGGTCGACCAGATCGATATCCATTGGTCCTCCTGCGAGCCGGGTCGGCGTTCTCGTGACGCGATGACACGGTTCATTGTCGGTGCGGCCTGGGGGTGCGGTCAGCGGCGTACCCTACCGGTTCGCCGGGAATCCATCGCGAACGCGGTGATGACGGGACCTTCCGATGTTCCCGTCTCCCGTCCGGGGCACGCCGAGTCACCAAGCGCTTGATCAGGCGTTTGGCGATTCTTCTTTCTGAAACGTGTTCTATTACGGCGGGGCGGCCTCGTCAAGTTGGGACCCCCTCGGCCACCCGTACGGCCGCGCACGGCCGTGAGGCCCGGGACGCGTGCGCGTCCCGGGCCTCACGGGATGGGATTCGGGATCGGCCCCGTCAGGAGACCGGGGATGGATCGCGTACGGGAAGGTGGACGGAAGCGCGCGGGATCAGAACGCGATGTCGCGCCAGGTGCCCACCTCCGCGGCGGTGAGGGCCTTGGGCAGGATGGCCATCCGGTCGACCGCGCCGGTCAGGCGCTGGCCGCCGTCCTGGTCGGCGGCGAAGCGCAGCGGCCGGGCGGTGCAGCCGGTGATGCCGTCGGTGGTGGCGTTGCCGCCGCCGACCCGGACGCCGTCGACGTAGGTGTTGATCGCGCCGTTGCGGTTCATGGTGACGACGAGGTCGATGTAGCGGCCGGTCGGGATCGCCCCGCTCAGCCCCACGTTCTGCCCGGCGCCGATGAAGCGCAGGGTGTTGGAGGGGGTGAGGTCGATGATGATCCCGTCGGTGCCGGGGTTGCCGCCCGGCTGGGAGTCGAAGAGCCTCCGGTAGCCGGTCCCCCCGATCTTGACCTCGGCCGCGAACGTCGCCTCGGGCATGTAGCCCAGCAGCGTGCTCGCCGTGCTGAGGTAGGTCGAGCCGTTCAGGACCAGCCCGCTGCCGCTCGGGGCGGTGGCGTCGTAGGTCGCCGTGCCGACGACGTTGGCGTTCCTGCCGCTGCCGGAGCTGTCGGTGACGGTCGTGCCCGACGTCGGGTCCCAGGCGACGACGGCCCTGTCGGCCGGCGGGGTGACGCACGGGTTGAGGCCGACGGCGGCGGAACTGCCCGCCTTCCAGCCGTCGCCCGAGAGTTCCGCCGCGATCCGCGCGGACCTGGTCCCGTTCGCGGGGCCGACGGCCACGGCGAACGAGAAGGTCTTCGGGTCGCCCGGCGAGACGGCGGGCACCTGGACCGAGGCGGGGGTGGAGGTCCAGCCCTGCGGGAGGGTGAGGGCCAGCGTGCCGGCGGGCACGTCCTTCGTGCCCGGCGCGGTGACGGTGACGGTGACCGGGATGGTCTCGCCGGCGCCCGCGATCACGGGTGCGGTGATCTTGACGGTCACCCCGTTGACGATCGTGTAGGACTCCCCGTCCTTGGCGTCGATGGTGATGACGTCGCCGTCGCGGGGCGGGTTGATCGTCTTACCGCTCTCGTCCTCGACGTGGTAGAGGCCGTTGAGCATGGAGGCGCGGACCTTGAGGGGGCCGGACCTTCCGGCGTGCACGGTGACCTTGTCGGCGTTGCCGTCCTTCCACGAGGCGTCCACGGTCGCGTCGCCCCGGGCGCGCAGGCCGGTGACCGAGCCGTTGGACCAGGCCGACGGCAGCGCGGGCAGGACGTGGATCGTGTCGTGCTGGCTCTGCAGCAGCATCTCGGCCATGCCGGAGGTGGCGCCGAAGTTGCCGTCGATCTGGAACGGCGGGTGGGTGTCCCACAGGTTGTCCAGCGTGGAGCTCTTGAGCTGCTCGCTGAGCATCTTGTGCGAGTGGTCGCCGTCCAGCAGGCGGGCCCAGAAGTTGATCTTCCACGCCTTGCTCCAGCCGGTGCCGCCGTCGCCTCGCGCGGTGAGCGAGATCTTGGCCGCCTCGGCCTCCGGGGTGCCGGCCGTGATCTGCCGTCCGGGGTGCAGGGCGAAGAGGTGGGAGACGTGCCGGTGGTCGTTGCGCGGGTCGTCCAGGTCGGCCTTCCACTCCTGGAGCTGTCCCCAGGAGCCGATCCGGATGCCCGGGTCGAGCTTGTCCAGCGCGGCCTGCAGCTCGGCCTGGAAGGGCTTGTCGTTCTTCAGCTCCTTCGCCGCCTCCAGGGTGTTGGTCAGCAGGTCGTAGACGATCTGCTGGGACATCGAGGCGCCCGCCGTGAAGTCGCCCTGCTCGGGGGAGTAGCTGGGGGAGACCACGAGCTTGCCGTCACGCGGGTCGGTGTAGAGGTTGTCCAGCCAGAACTCGGCCGCGCCCTTCATCACCGGGTACGCGGTGCTGCGCAGGTACTTGTTGCTGCCGCTGAAGCGGTAGTGGTCGTACATCTGCTGGGTCAGCCACGCCGCCGCGTCGGGGAACCAGAACGAGGTCGCCCAGTTGTGCACGCCGGTGAAGCCGAACGGGTTGGTCTCGTTGTGCACCACCCAGCCGCGCGACTTGAACATCTCCTGCGCGGTCTTCTGGCCGGGGGCGACCATCGACTGGACGTACTTGTCGTACGGCTCGGTCGTCTCGGCGAGGTTGGTCTGCTCGGCGAGCCAGTAGTTCATCTGCAGGTTGATGTTGACGTGGTAGTCGGCCGACCAGGGTGGGTTGGTGGAGTTGTTCCACACGCCCTGCAGGTTGGCCGGGAGCGACCCCTCCCTGGAGGAGGAGATCAGCAGGTAGCGGCCGTAGGCGAAGAACAGCGCCTCCAGCGCCCGGTCGTCGGTCGAGGCGCCGCCGGTGTACGCCGCGCGCAGCCTGTCGGTCGGGATGGCCGGAGCCTTCTGCCCGAGGTCCAGCTTGACCCGGTCGAACAGGTTCCGGTAGTCGGTCAGGTGCTTGGACTTGAGCCCCTCGTACGACCTGCCGGCGGCCGCGTCGACCGCCGCGGTGACCTTGGCGTGCGGGTCGACGGTCCGGTAGGTCGGGTAGACGTCGGAGTAGTCGGTGCCCGCCGACAGCACGAACATCGCGCTGTTGGCGCCGGTGACGGTGATCCTGTCGGTGCCGTCGGTGCGGGTGCCGCCCTGGGTGACCACCTGGACCTGCGACTCGAACTTCATGCCGTTGTCGGCGAGCACGCCCTTGACGGTGAGGCGGCCCTTGGAGACCGAGACCTGCTTGTCGTTGCGGGGCGAGGAGGTCCGCAGCGTGAAGGAGACTTTACCGGCCTTGTCAGCGGAGATCCGGCCGACGACGACGTTGCTGGGGTGGCTGGCGAAGTACTCGCGGGAGTAGGTCACCCCGTCCGCGGTGTAGCCGACCTTGGCGACCGCGTCGCGCAGGTTCAGCTCCCGCCGGTAGCCGCTCGCGGCGCCCGCGGGGAGCTGGGGCATGTCCAGCCAGAGGTCCCCGAAGGTCTGGTAGGAGCCGAAACCGCTCTTGGGCTGTCCCAGCTTGGCCGCCACCGCCTCGGGGGACATCTTGCCGTCACGGTCGATCTGCGCCCTGACCTCGGCGATCGCGTTCGGCCTGGGGGAGGTCCAGTTGCCGAAGTCGTAGTTGTTCGCGCCGGGGCCGCCGGTCCACAGGGACTTCTCGTTGAACTGGATCTGCTCGCTGTTCACTCCGCCGAACACCATGGCGCCCAGCGCGCCGTTGCCGATCGGCAACGCCTGGGTCTCCCAGTCGGTGGCCGGTTTGTCATACCAGAGTGTCAAATCATCGGGTGTATCTAGCTGTGTCACGTTAGTTGACAACTCTGCGTTAGCCGAACTCTGGCCGTATAACCCGGTGGCAAGGGTGAGGGCGGCGAGGAGGGCGACGCCGAGACGTCGTCGTGGGGGGCGGGGCAACGGATTCCTCCGATCACAGGGCGGGACTGTTTCAAGGAGATAGCACCGAAATTCCGCCGTAACAAGCCTCATCCTCCGATGTTTATCGACGATTGATCACTTTTGTGCCTCTCACCACCGCGAACGTCCTAGATGATCTCTGTTTCCGCCCGCGCGAGGAAATCCGATGACCGGAGGTCAAAGTTCGGGAGGGATCCGGTATAACCCCTGCAAGCTGCGGTTTCTCCTCGATAACGGATCGGACGTATCGGCCTGTGAGGGGTTGACACCGAGGTTCGGCGTCGTTCAGCATCACGAGACAAGACATCCGATGTATCAACGAAGGGTGCGGTGTGAAGCTGCTGCGAGTGGGACCCGTCGGCCAGGAGCGACCGGCCGTCCTGGACGGGGCCGGTAACCTCCGCGAAATCTCGGAAGAGATCGACGGGGCTTTCTTCGCTTCCGGGGGAGTGGCTCGTGTCCGAGAGGCGCTGGAGCGGGACGAGCTTCCCGTGCTGGACGCCGAGGGGCTGCGGATCGGCGCCCCGATCGCGCGGCCAGGGAAGATCGTGTGCATCGGGCTCAACTACCGCGACCACGCGGAGGAGACGAACGCCGCGATCCCGGCCGAGCCGGTCGTCTTCATGAAGGCTCCCAACACGGTCGTCGGGCCCAACGACGAGGTGCTCATCCCCAGGGAGAGCGTGAAGACCGACTGGGAGGTCGAGCTCGCCGTCGTCATCGGCGAGACGGTCCGCTACGTCGAGACGCACGAGGAGGCGCTGTCCAAGATCGCGGGCTACGCCATCTCCAACGACGTCTCCGAGCGCGAGTTCCAGCTGGAGCGCGGCGGCCAGTGGGACAAGGGCAAGTCCTGCGAGACCTTCAACCCGCTCGGCCCCTGGCTGGTCACGGCCGACGAGATCGCCGACCCGCAGTCCCTGGGCCTGCGCCTGTGGGTGGACGGCGCGCAGTTCCAGAACGGCGACACCAAGAACATGATCTTCACCGTGGCGGAGGTCGTCCGCTACCTCAGCCGGTTCATGGTCCTCGAACCCGGTGACCTCATCAACACCGGCACCCCGGCGGGCGTCGCTCTCGGGCTGCCCGACAAGCCGTACCTGCGGGCCGGGCAGATCGTGGAGCTGGAGATCGACGGCCTCGGGAGCCAGCGACAGACCGTGGGGCAGGCATGAGCGACATCATCGACACCCGCGAGGACGCGCCGGTCGAAGCCGTCGTGGCCGAGACCACCGAGGTCGCCGAGGGAGTCCTGGCCGGGGTGGGCGCGTACCGCATCACCTCGATGGAGACCCACGACATCCGCTTCCCCACCTCGCTGGAGCTCGACGGCTCCGACGCGATGAACCCCGACCCCGACTACTCGGCCGCCTACCTGGTCCTGCGGACCGACGACGGCTTCGAGGGCCACGGCTTCGCCTTCACCATCGGGCGCGGCAACGAGGTGCAGACCGCCGGGATCAGGGCGCTGGAGCCGTACGTGCTCGGCAGGGACGTCGAGGACATGGGCGCGCTCTGGAAGGACATGGTCCACGACTCCCAGCTGCGCTGGCTCGGCCCGGAGAAGGGCGTCATGCACATGGCGATCTCCGCCGTGGTCAACGCGCTCTGGGACCTCAAGGCCAAGCGGGCGGGCAAGCCGCTCTGGCTGCTGCTCGCCGAGATGTCCCCCGAGGAGCTCGTCGCGCTCGTCGACTTCCGCTACCTCACCGACGCGCTCACCCCGCAGGAGGCGCTGGACATCCTGCGCGCCGCCGAGCCCGGCAGGCGCGAGCGCGTGGCCCACCTGCGCGAGCACGGCTACCCGGCCTACACGACCTCCCCGGGCTGGCTCGGCTACGGCGACGACAAGCTGCGCCGCCTGTGCAAGGAGGCGATGGACGAGGGCTTCACCCAGATCAAGCTGAAGGTCGGCGCCGACCTGGAGGACGACAGGCGGCGGATGCGCATCGCCCGCGAGACCTGCGGCGAGGACTTCCCCATCGCGATCGACGCCAACCAGCGCTGGGACGTCGGCTCCGCCATCGCCTGGGTGAACGCCCTCGCCGAATTCCGCCCGCACTGGGTGGAGGAGCCGACCAGCCCCGACGACGTGCTCGGCCACGCCGCCATCGCCCGGGGCATCGCGCCCATCCCGGTGGCCACCGGCGAGCACGTCCAGAACCGCATGGTCTTCAAGCAGCTGCTGCAGGCCGAGGCGATCTCCTACCTGCAGATCGACGCGGCCCGCGTCGCGGGCGTGAACGAGAACGTCGCGATCCTGCTGCTCGCCGCCAAGTTCGGCGTCCCGGTCTGCCCGCACGCGGGCGGGGTCGGCCTGTGCGAGCTGGTGCAGCACCTGTCGATGTTCGACTACGTCGCGGTGAGCGGCTCGATGGAGGGCCGGGTGATCGAGTACGTCGACCACCTCCACGAGCACTTCGTCGACCCCGTGGTCATCGAGAACGGCGCCTACGCCGCGCCGGCCCGGCCCGGTTTCGGAGCGGCCATGCACGCCGCCTCGATCATCGACTACACCTATCCCGACGGCCCGGTATGGAGGTCCCTCAATGGGTGAGTTCGACGGGCTGCGCGCCCTGGTCACCGGTGGCGGCTCCGGCATCGGCCTGGCCACCGCCACCCTGCTCGCCGAGCGGGGCGCGAGAGTGGCCTCCCTCGACATCAACTCCTCCGGTGGCCCGTTCGTCGAGGTCAAGGCGGACGTCACCGACGAGGAGGCGGTCCGTTCGGCCGTCGCACAGGCCGTCGAGCAGCTCGGCGGCCTGGACATCCTGGTCAACAACGCCGGGATCGGCGCCGCCGGGACGGTCGAGGACAATCCCTACGAGGAGTGGTCCAGGGTCCTGGACGTCAACGTCCTGGGCATCGTCCGGGTCACCCGGGCGAGCCTGCCGTACCTGCGCCGCTCGGCGCACGCCGCGATCGTCAACACCTGCTCGATCGCGGCGACGGCCGGACTGCCCCAGCGGGCGCTCTACAGCGCGTCCAAGGGGGCCATCCTGTCGCTGACCCTGGCGATGGCGGCCGACCACGTCCGCGAGGGCATCCGGGTCAACTGCGTCAACCCCGGCACCGCCGACACCCCCTGGGTGCAGCGTCTGCTCGACGCGGCCGAGGACCCGGCGGCCGAGCGGGCGGCACTGGAGGCCCGTCAGCCGACGGGCCGCCTGGTGAGCGCCCCCGAGGTCGCCGCGGCGATCGCCTACCTCGCGAGCCCGCTCGCGGCGGCCACCACCGGCGCGGCCCTGGCCGTGGACGGCGGTATGCAGGGGCTCAGGCTCCGGCCGAAGTCATGACCGGGCTCCACGTGTCGGTCGATAAATAATTCACCCCCCATATAGCTTTGAATCGAGGCAACGGTTATGAAAATTGGACCCGCGGCGACAGGTGCGGCCCTGCTCGCGATCTCCTTCACCCTCTCCGCCTGTGGATCGTCGGAGCCCGCCACCACCGCGGCCCAGCCCAGCGGTGACGCGTCCGCGGCCCCCGCGGCCCCCGCGGGCGGCAAGGTCGGCATCGACTTCCCCCGCACCGACTCCGACTTCTGGAACTCGTACAACAAGTACGTCCCCCAGATGGCGACCGAGCTGGGCGTCGACCTGATGCCGCCGACCAACTCGCAGAACGACGTGGCCAAGCTGGTCGCCAACACCCAGGCCATGACCGGCCAGGGCGCCAAGGTGATCGTGATGGCCCCGCAGGACACCGGCGCCATCGCCTCCACGCTGCAGACGCTGGAGGGCAAGAACATCCCCGTCGTCACCGTGGACACCCGCCCCGACAAGGGCAAGGTCTACATGGTCGTGCGCGCCGACAACAAGGCGTACGGCACGAAGGCGTGCGAGTTCCTCGGCGAGAAGCTCGGCGGCAAGGGCAAGGTCGTCCAGCTCATGGGCGCGCTCTCCTCGATCAACGGCCGTGACCGGGCCGAGGCGTTCCGCGGCTGCATGAAGGACAAGTTCCCCGGCATCACGGTCTTCGAGGAGCCGACCGAGTGGGAGGGCACGAAGGCCGCCTCCATGCTCCAGACCCGTCTTGAGCAGCACCCCGACATCAAGGGCGTCTACATGCACGCCGGAGGCGTCCACCTCGCCCCCACCCTGCAGGTGCTCAAGGCCAAGGGCCTGATCGTGCCGCCGGAGGACCCCAAGCACGTCTTCGTGGTCTCCAACGACGGCATCCCGCAGGAGTTCGAGGCGATCCGCAAGGGCGAGATCGACGCCACGGTCTCCCAGCCGGCCGACCTCTACGCCAAGTACGCGCTCTTCTACGCCAAGGCCGCGTCCGAGGGCAAGACCTTCCAGCCCGGCCCGACCGACCACGACAGCACGATCATCCAGCTGCCGAACGGCCTCGAGGACCAGCTCCCCGCCCCCCTGGTCACCAAGGAGAACGTGGACGACCAGGCTCTCTGGGGTAACCAGGTCAAGTGATGACATCTTCCGTCAAGGCAGTCGAGGCGCTTGGGATCACCAAGCGCTTCGGCCCGACCACCGCGCTCAACGGTGCCGGGATCGCCATCACCGAGGGTGAGACGCACGCGCTCGTCGGCAGGAACGGCGCGGGCAAGTCCACGCTGGTGTCGATCCTGACCGGGCTCCAGCGTCCCGACGAGGGCGAGGTCCGCTTCGCCGGGCAGCCCGCGCCGTCGCCGGCCGACCGGGACGCCTGGCGGCAGAGGGTCGCGTGCGTCTACCAGAAGTCGACGATCATCCCCACCCTGTCCGTCGCGGAGAACCTCTTCCTGAACCGGCAGACAGAGCGGGGCAGGATCAGCTGGCGCAGCCTCCGCACGCGGGCCCGCCAGCTCCTCGAGCAGTACGGCGTGGACGTCGACGCGGAGACGATGGCCGGGGACCTGGGGGTCGAGCAGCGCCAGCTGCTGGAGATCGCCAGGGCCCTGTCGTTCGGCGCCCGGTTCATCATCCTGGACGAGCCCACCGCGCAGCTCGACGGCCCGGCCATCCAGCGGCTCTTCGACCGGATGCGCTCCCTGCGCGAGCAGGGCGTCACGATGATGTTCATCTCCCACCACCTGGAGGAGGTCTACGAGATCTGCCAGAGCGTCTCGGTCTTCCGCGACGCCCGGCACATCGTCACCGCCACGGTCGGCGACCTGCCCCACGACCAGCTCGTGGACGCGATGACCGGCGAGGCCACCGCCGCCTACGAGTACCGCACCCGGACGGTCGCCCCCTCGGCCCCCGTGGTGCTGTCCGCGACGGCGCTCAGCCTCGCCGGGCGGTACGAGGACGTGGACCTGTCCGTCAGGGCGGGGGAGATCGTGGGTCTCGCCGGCTCCGGCAGCAGCGGCAAGGTCGGCCTCGCCGAGACCCTGGTCGGCCTGCACCGGGCAGACACCGGGAAGGTGGCCGTCAACGGCACCGACATCAGGCAGGGCGACGTGCCCTCCGCGCTCCGCGCGGGGCTCGGGTTCGTCCCCCAGGACAGGCACCACCAGGGTTTCGTGCCGCTGCTGTCGATCGCCGAGAACGCGACCATCCCGATCGCGCACAAGCTCGGCCGCTACGGCGCGGTCTCCCCGGCCCGCCGCCGCGAGCGCGGTGCCAAGATGATCGACCTGCTGGACATCAAGACGACGGGCCCCGACCAGCCGGTGGCCGACCTGTCCGGCGGCAACGCCCAGAAGGTGGTGCTGGCCAGGGCGCTCGCCGACGACCCGAACGCGCTCGTGGTCATCAACCCGACCGCCGGGGTGGACGTCAAGGCCAAGCACTCCCTGCTCGGCGCCGTGGAGGACGCGGCCGAACGGGGGGCGGGGGCCGTACTGGTCTCCGACGAGCTCGACGACCTGCGAATCTGCGATCGCGTCCTCGTCATGTTCCACGGCAGGATCGTCAAGGACGTGCCGCGCGGCTGGACCGACAACGAGCTGGTGGCGGCGATGGAAGGTATCGACCACTCATGACCACGACAAAGACCCCCCCGCCCGTGCTGGCGGCCCCGCAGGGCCGCCGCATCCAGCTCGGGCGATTCCGCGACCTCACCCTGGTCCCGGTGATCATCGTTCTGCTGATCGCCGGTTCCTTCGTGGACCCGGTCTTCCTCACCACGGGCAACCTGACCAACGTGCTGCAGCAGCAGTCGGCCCTGGCACTGGTGGTCCTCGCCGAGGCGCTGATCCTGATCGCGGGCAAGTTCGACCTGTCGCTGGAGTCCACGGTCGGCATGGCGCCCGCCGTCGGCGTGATGCTGGTCATCCCGGTGGCGGCCGGAGGGTTCGGCCTGGAGCTGCCCGGCATCCTGGCCATCCCGCTGTGCCTGCTGGTCGGCGGCCTGGTCGGCGCCTTCAACGGCTTCCTGATCCTGCGGTTCCAGCTGTCGGCCTTCATCGTCACGCTGGCCATGATGATCGTCGTGCACGGCCTCCAGCTGGGACTCACCCAGGGCAAGAGCCTGTTCGAGCTGCCCGAGTCGTTCCTCTACCTCGGCAGCGCCAACTGGCTGGGCCTGCCCGCCGCCATCTGGATCACCGGCGTCCTCTTCGCGGTGGCCATCGTCGCCCTCGGCTACTTCCGGGGCGGCCGCTCGCTCTACGCCATCGGCGGCAACGCCGACGCCGCCCGCGCGGCCGGCATCAGGGTCGAGCGGGTCGTCTGGGTCGTCTTCGTCATCGGCGGCATCGTCGCCGCGCTCGCCGGAGTGCTGGAGACCGGCCGCCTGGGCGGCATCAGCGCCAACCAGGGCGTCGGCTGGATCTTCATGGCCTTCGCCGCCGCCGTCATCGGCGGCGTCAGCATGGACGGCGGCAAGGGTACGATCCTCGGCGCCCTCACCGGCGTCCTGGTGATCGGCCTCGTCGAGAACATCCTCACCCTGAAGGGCGTCCCCGGCGAGTGGAAGCAGCTCGTCTACGGCTCGATCATCCTGGTCGCCCTGATGATCAGCCGCCTGGCGGGCGGCAAGGCCCAAGATTGACGCCTTGACGGTGGCGCTCTGAGAGTGGCGCTTTGACAGGGGCGCTCTGAGAGTGGCGCTCTGAGAGTGGCGTAGCCACGTGGACGCGCAGCCCGTACGGAGGAGGAGGCCGTACGGGCGCGAGCCGTGAAGCGATACAAATGCATCAAGCGGCACTAGACACATGAAGCCGTACAGAACGGACGGAGCGAGCGGTGCAGGTCAGCAGGTACGGCTTCGGTACGGCCCCGATCGGGAACCTGTTCTCGGAGGTCGGCGAGGACGCGGCGCGCGCGGCGGTGGACGCGGCCTACGAGGCGGGGATCCGCGTGTTCGACACCGCGCCCCACTACGGGCTCGGCCTGTCGGAACGGCGGCTCGGCGCCGCCCTCGCGGAACGGCCCCGCGACTCCTACACCCTGTCCACCAAGGTCGGCCGCCTGCTCGTGCCCGCCACCGGCGAGGGCCCCTTCGGCCGGGACGACCAGGGCTTCGACGTCCCCGCCGACCTGCGCCGGGTGTGGGACTTCTCGCGCGACGGGGTCCGGCGGTCGCTGGAGGAGAGCCTGGAGCGGCTCGGCCTCGACGTGGTCGACATCGTCCTCATCCACGACCCGGACGACCACTGGGAGCAGGCCGTCTCCGAGGCGTACCCGGCCCTGGCCGAACTGCGCGACCAGGGCGTCGTCAAGGCCGTCGGGGTCGGCATGAACCAGGCGGCGATGCTCGCCCGGTTCGTCCGCGAGACCGGCGTCGACATGGTCATGCTCGCCGGGCGCTACACCCTCCTCGACCAGTCGGGCGAGGACGAGCTGCTGCCGCTGTGCGCCGAGCGCGGCGTCTCGGTGTTCGCCGCCGGGGTGTTCAACAGCGGCCTGCTCGCCACCCACGACCCGTCGGGCACCTACGACTACGCCCCGGCCCCCGGCCCGCTCCTGGACCGCGCCCGCCGCATCGCCGCCGTCTGCGAACGCCACGACGTCACCCTCCCCCAGGCGGCCCTCGCCTTCCCCCTGCGCCACCCGGCCGTCGCGAGCGTCGTCATCGGCGCCCGCTCCGCCACCGAGGTAACCCGCAACGTGGCCCTGACCACCAAGCCCGTCCCGGAAGCCCTGTGGACCGACCTCGCGGCCGAGGGCCTGATCCCCTGACACCCTTCATACTGAAGAGGCTCCGATCACCGTAATGGAGTCGGAGGCGCCAGGAATGGTGCGACGCTCCGATGGTGTGAAGTGGGGAAACGGGTCCGTGAAGCGTTCGTTGACCGCCGGCGTCATTGTCGGCTTTCTGCTTTTCCTGACGTCCTGTACGACGGAAGGATTACCCCAGTCGAATCTCCGGGCAGAGCAGTCAGGTCTTCGAACACAGGAGTCGGATCTTCAGGGACATCGGCCGGACATGCCGACAGCTGTCACGAACGACCATCTCCTGACGGTGGTCGGGAATGCTGCCATGGTTGCCAACCCGGAGCACAAGTTCATCATGGGGGGATCCGAGCTCTGGCCCGTCCTGGGCGGCTACGAGTTTCGGTTCACGGGAATCGCCGCACGACCGTACGCCGGTCCGTCCATCTCTTTCGAGTCGCCCTACTGGGTGAAGATGAGCCCGTCGGGTGAGGTGCGGGACGTCTCCAAACTTCCGCCGACCGGTCTCACCGCCGCCGTCGACGAGTTCGGATCGGGCGCGCGGGGAATTTCCGGTGTCGAGTCCCTGAGCGAGCTCAAGCCGGGGGTGATGACGACTACCGTGATCGAATTCAAGAAGCCGGTGACGGAAAAGAGCCTCGGGCTGGAAAACGGACCGGCAAGAGACGTCTTCCTCTCGCGTGGGCGAGTGGGAGGTGAAGCCATGTACTGGCCTGCCCACGAAGGGTGTTCGGACAAAGGACTGCCCGAGCCGTGCGTCGATTACTCGTCGGTCAGTCAGTTCAGAAGCTGGGTGTCGACGCTGACAGCCGAGGACGAGCCGATCCTGGCCAGGTTCGGGCTGAATCTGGCCGATCTCCGAAGTGCGGCCCATGATGGACTGATATACGGGATCATCGCCAATTTCGCGCCGTACGCCATCCGGAAACACGCGAAGGGGAAGAACGTCCAGGCGGTCTGGATAACGGAGATACGATCGTGTCCCGCCAAAAAGGACTGCCCGTGACCGAGGGCCGTGAAGCCGAACGCCTTTACACCGTGGCGACGCTTGTCCAGGACCTGTGCGGCCGTACCCACGATCTCGCCGAGACGATCTGGCACCGCTTGCAGGACCGGGAGCTTCTGGAGAGCGACGAGCTGGCCGACAGTCTTCGGCAGATGAGCCAGGGCGAGGGCCGTCCGTGGCGGGAGATCCGGGCGGAGTGGAGTTCAAGGAACTCGGAACCGGCCGCCGATGAAGACTGAGGTCTATCTCTCCGTTCTCGCGGAGAGGCAGGCTGAGACGTTGTGCGGAGCGATCTGAGAGCCTCCATCGCTTTCGTCGGCGATCTGGAAGCACGAGGTTGCGCGGCTCTCGGCTCTCGGCTACTGGCTCACCGGAGAGGTCCCGGTGAACCGTCTGTGTGTCAAGCACTTGAGAGCGGCTATGCGCGTCGTGGTCGCGTTCGAGGGCTCGGGGCGTTCGTGGATCCTGATGGTGGGACCTCACGACGAGCGCAACCGGACACATGATGTCTACACCTCGCTGTGGCAGGTGTGCGGGCCGGACGGGCCTCCGGCGGGCGAGCGCACCAAGCCCGCTTGCTGTGACGATGATGGCGCCGGTCCGAACCTGACCGAAATCGACGATCTGGTGACTCGTTGTCGTGATCTTGCCAAGCCGTCTCGTCGTCGTAGGCAAGGAAACTGACTGCCGCGATCACGTCGGCACCGGCCGGGTGTGCTCCTGCCTGCCCCGTTACGACGTTGCTCTCAGCGGTACGCGTCGCCAGGGCTGGTTCTCCAGCCGTGTCTCCGCGTCCAGGCGGCGGGCCAGTTCCACCAGGGTCGTCCCGCACCGGATGTTGGACAGGCCGTGCTCAAGCCCGTACGCCGACATGTCCGCGCGCCGCACGGCGTACCAGCCGCCCCCGACCGCTTCCGCGATCGTCCAGGTGTGTCCGTGGAGCCTCGTCAGTTCCGCCAGGGTCACAGCGGGCTCCCGGCGCCCGGCGCAGGCGGAGCCGCCTCACACAGGCGGGCGTGGTGGAACGCGATCCGCCGCGCGGCCCGGCCGGGTTCGGTCGCCTCCTGCGAGGCGTAGACGGCCCGCCGACGTTCGGCGTTCCAGCCGGTGTGCCACCAGAACCGCTCCCCGTTGGACCACACCACCGGGCCCGCCCCGACCGACACCAGCGCCAGCCCGTAACCGTCGTGAACGTCGGCGCTGATCTCATATCCCGCCAGGGCCTCCCGGAGCCTCTCCGCCGCGTCCACCGCCGCCGACCCGTACATCACGGGCGCGGTCATGACGTACGCCCCATCTGCCTCATTGCGAGGATGAGATCCAGGACTCTCTCCGGTTCATCACACCGGACCGTCTCCGTATCGCCGCCGCGCACAGCCACCAGATAGCAGCCGGAACACGCCCCTATCCTCACGGTGGCGTCCCGGCGGCCTTCGAAGCCGATCACGGCCAGCTCAGGCGGATAGCGGTTCATCCACGACCGAAGCGGAGGACGGTCGGGCCGGACGACCTCAGGGGTGGCGAAAAGCCCGAGACTGATCGTGTGATGGCGGTGGGCACGGATGCCCCGCTCGGTGAGAAGGCGCTGCACGACCGCCAGGGCTTCGTCCTGAGCCTGGACGGTGGCCTCGTCGACGCAAGGCGGGACAGGTTTGCGGTTGTCCATGGGGCGCACCTCTTCGCGATCAGGGAACCCCGTACGGCTTGCACGCCTGCGGAGTTTCGCTTCGTATGACGCTTACCGATGTCATAGTCGAAGTGACTCAGCGCACGGGAAAAGACGCACAGGGTTGTGTCGGAGGCGGCGCAACACATACAACGGATCGCGAGGGCGGACGTGACCGGACAATTGACATCGAAGACCTCGGCGGGCTGGCCGGAGTTCGGCTCCGCCCTGCGGGCATGGCGGGAGCGGCGTGAGCTGAGCCTGCGCGGCCTCGCCGAGAAAATTCGGTGGGACTACTCGCTCATCGCCAGGTGGGAACAGGGGAAGAACCGGCCGTCCTTCGAGGCGATCACGCTTCTCGACAGCGAACTCGGTGCGGGGGGCGAACTCACGGCACAGGCGCTTCGTGCGGCCATGGCCGAGACCGATCGACTGCGAAGGGGTACCGTCGAAGCAGTCGATGCAAAAGCCTCAACGCGGGACAGGGATGAGGACATGGAGCGTAGACGACTGATGCGGGACGCCGCCGCTGTCGCTGTCGGCGGCGCGGTGGCGCCCGTGCTGGCCACGCTGACGGACGCCTGGCAGGCGTCCGACCCCCGCATCTCCGGTGCGAGCGTGTCACAAGAGATGATCGACGACTGGGAGGACGCCGCCGACCTCCATGCCAGGCGGGCGTACGTCGATCCGCCCGCCGTCGTCCTCGCCGGGCTGGCCGCCGACTTCGCCGACATGGCGCCTCACCTGAGCCGGGCTCAGCCCGAGCCGGTGCAGCGCGACCTCGCTCACGCCGCCGCACGACACGCGTCCCTGATCGCCGGAAAGTGGTTCGACCTGGGCAATCGCCGCGAGGCGCGACGCTGGTGGGGAAAGACCCGAACCTTGAGCGAGCGCTCCGGGGACACCTTGCTGGCAGCCTGGCTGACCGGCAGGGAAGCCGCCTATCGAAGGACTGACCTGAGTGAAGATCTCAGCGATGTGCTTCTTGTGGCTCAGCGGGCTCGTCGCCTTGCCGGAGACCGCCCCAGCGCACCACTCGTGATCGCCCTCAGTGCTGAGGCTCAAACCCTCGCGATGTTGGGTCACCACGTCGAAGCGATCACCGCACTACGTCGCGCCGAGGACGTGTTCGACCAACTTCCATCCACTCCTGTCGGCCTGGATCCTCATTGGATGTACTTCGATCGGAGTCTGATCTATACACTCGCCGACGATGCCCAGCGCGCTACCGAGGCACAAAGCGCCGCCGAAGAGCTCTATTCGTCGGGGCATCATGGAACCGTCACGATGGCCCTGCACAGCGCGGCACTGCATGCCCGTACGGATCCGGAACAGGGCGCGCGGCAGGCGTTGAGGCTCGTGGAGGAGCTTCCGGTCGCCCGGCGGGACGCACGGATCAGTGCAACGGCTCGCATCGTGTTGGATGCCGCTCCAGAGAAGGCGCGCGCCCTGCCCGCCGTACGGGAACTGCGTGCTCTGACGACGGGTTATCGCTCAGCCTGATCCTCTGCTTCCTCACCGTCAATCGCCCAGAAAAGAGAGGGTTCTGGTCGCGGGCGCCTATTTTCGTGCCCATCGCAGCCGTTCGCGTATCGGATCGTCAGGGGGACGGCGCGGCGAGAGCCTTCGGGTCTTGAGAAGGCTATGCCGACGCGAGTTCGGACCCTGCGGCCTCCAGGCTCGCGAACTTGGCGCGGATACGCTGCTCGGGGTCTAAGACTTCGTCGACGCTTCGGATGATGCCGTTGAGGAAGTCCTCAACGGCAGACGAAAGATCTTCTCTCACCCTGCTGCGTGTCCACCGGTCAATGATTCGATCGTCCTTGGCCAGCGTGAGCACTACTTCCCTGCCCTGGAACCTGTCCTCCACGAACTCCCGCATCTCATCTGTCGACGCAAAGGTGATCGTGGAAGCCTCGTCGCCCTCCTCGGGTTCAAGGCGCACGTAGGCCCAGGCGGAGAGGCCGTGAGAACTCTCCAGGACCTGGGTGAACAACACCAGGTGGCCGCTCAGGCGGAAGGTTCCTGTCAGCGGGATCTCGTACTCGTGCCAAACGTCGAGTTCCGTCGCCTCCGGCCTGGGCTGCCAAGGAAATTGTCCACGTTTGATCATTGAGTCCAGATTCATCTGCTTTACCTCCCGTCTTCCATGTGCCCATTGAAGCACTCGACGAAGCTCTTCGTCGCCGTGGGGGGCCAGGGGATCCTCTGCACGTTGAGAGGATCTTCCGCTGGCCAGATTACCGAGACGTGCTGGCCGGCGGCGTCACACTTCGCGCGTATGCGCCCTGGTGTGTGAACCACGGCGAATCCTCCGCTTCGGAGCCTACCTGCCGTGGTGCGCCTTACTGCGGCCAGCTCAAGATCTCTGGCGCTTATTATTTTTTCGCCGGTATCGGCTAGCGGCTTCCACGGAGAGCTGACCGGTCAAAAGGGACACTTCTCGCTCTATCTCGTACCTTGGCTCATTGAAGAAACGGTCCATGTCGAACGTGTGATGAGTAAGTATCGTGTCGTCTGATATGCACAACCAAGGTGTTTCGGTCGCCGTGCATGCTTTTCTTCGCACATAGGAGCTGTCGGGCTCTCGCATGCCGACCAAGATTATAGATCGGGTTTCGGAGTGTCATAAAATCGCTACAGAATCTTAAAGGCCCTTTCGGGGAGTGATATAAAAATAATTTAAAAATTCTATAGAATCCTTTTTGTATAGACTTAATGGGATTTCAGAGTCGAGGTCTTGCGGTCTGCGTGATCGCCGAGGCCGGTTTCAGTTCCCCGGCGTGTCTTCCTCGATGGTCCAGTGGACGCCGTGGGGGACGAGGAAGTTTAGGAAGCCGGTTGCGTCGTAGGCCTGGGCGGGGGTGAGCACGCCTGGCTTGGCCGGGTCGGTGACCAGGCGACGGGCGCTCTCGACGGCGATCACCGCGGTGGTGCCGTAGGTGTCGGGACCCTCCACCACGCCGCGGCCGTGGCGGCCGTCGGCGGCGACGGCGTCGATCACGTAGGTGAATCGCTGGGTGCGGCGGCCCTCCTCGGTGGGGCCCTCGGGCAGCCTGGCGATGATCTCCGGGTCGATCGGGTCGCTCAGCTGGGCGCTCAGCGCGGCCTCGACCAGTCCCTCGACATGCCGGACCTGGACGTGGCGCGGAATGGTCACGACCTCCGGCAGGGGGAACGTCGCCACCGGGACCGCCTCCGAGCCGCCGAGCAGGATGATCGACGTGTGCCTGGCCGGGAGACCGGCACGCCAGTCACCGTCGTCGTAGACCAGGCCCCCCGCCTTGATGATGTCCATGCTCTCGATCACCGACCGGAGCGTTCCGCGGGACGGCCCGCCGCCTCCGGTGATGACATGGACACCGGCGATCTCCTCGAGCGGCCCGAGGCGCGCGGCGAGGAGACCGGCGATCAGGTCCACCGGAACGCAGGCATCGTTCGCGGCGGGAACGACGGTGACCCCGGCGGCCTCCGCCTCCGCCCCGAAGGTGTCGAAGATCTCCTTGATGTACGGCTGTTCTCCGGCGGTGTCGACGTAGTGGCGGCCCGCGGCGATCGCGGCCAGGACCACCGCCGCGCCCGTCGGGGTGAAGGGACCCGCGCAGTTGACGACCGCGTCGGCCTCCCGGAAGGCGGCGACAAGGGCGTCGTGGTCGTCGACGGCGGCCGGTCGTACGTCCGCGCCGGACAGGCCGACGACGGCGGCGGCCCCGCGCAGGCGCGTGATGTCGCGGCCGACCAGCACGACGTCGAGGCCGCGCCGGACGGCTTCGGCGAGAACGAGCTTGCCCTGGTAACCGTTTGCGCCGTAGATGGCGAGCTTCATGTGGGTCTCCTGCTCGGGATTGCCGGTCGCGTCTCACCGTAGGGACGCACGCCGAGACGACCAATGCGCCAGAAGCTTCGCTGTTTGCTTTATCGTCTTTGGAATGGATGTCCTGTCCGATGTGATCACCACCATGCGCGCCGGGCTGCCGCACTCGGCACGCGTGCGCCGCACCGTCCCGTTCGGCAGGAGGTTCCCTGCGAGCGGCGGGGCGGGATTCCACGCGCTCCTCCAAGGGGCGGGCTGGCTGATCCCCCAGGCCGGTGATCCCGTCGCTCTGGAGCCGGGCGATGTGGTGTTCCTGCCTCGCGGTAGCGCACACGGGCTCGCCGACAGCCTGTCCACCCCGTTGCTCGACGTGAGCCCGTCCACCCCGTTGCTCGACGTGCCGGCGTCGTCGGCGGAGATCCGGCCCGGCCCGGACGAGGTCCGGGCGCCGGCCGGTGGCCCGGTCACGGTCATGCTCTGCGGGGCCTACCTGCTCGACCGCTCCCGCGCGCATCCGCTCATGGAGGAGCTGCCGGAAGTCGTCCACCTGCCGACCACGGGCGGCCACCGTTCCGAGCTGCGCGCGGCGTTGGACCTTCTCGGCGGCGAGCTGGAGAGATCCCGTCCGGGAACCGACGCGATGGTGCCCGCGCTGCTGGACATGCTCCTGCTGCACATCCTGCGCGCCTGGCTCGACGAACGATCGCGGGAGGGCGCCGCCACCGGCTGGAGCGCGGCGCTGCACGATCCGGCGGTCGCGACCGCCCTGCGGGCCATCCACGACGAGCCCGGACGGCAGTGGAGCGTCGAGGAGCTGGGCAGGCACGCGGGCCTGTCCCGCGCGGCCTTCGCCCGCCGGTTCACGGCCCTGGTCGGCCGGCCGCCCCTGGCGTACCTCACGTGGTGGCGCATGACCATCGCCGCCCGGCTCCTGCGCGACTCCGACGCGCCGTCGAACGCGGTGGCCGGGCAGGTCGGATACACCTCGGAGTTCTCGTTCGCCCACGCGTTCAAGCGCACGTACGGCAGGCCCCCCGGCGCCTACCGCAGGCAGGTCCGGGGGCGAGCGGGCTCCTAGCGCCGCGCCACGAACACGAGCTCCCCGCCCGGCCGGTCGGGTGCGTCGCGTACGTCCTCGACGGCGAAGCCGTGCTCGCGCAGGTCCCGCTCGATCTCCGTGCGTTCGCGGAAGCGAAGCGTCGATTCCGAGGTCAGCACCTCCCCGTCCGCGGCGAACACGTGCGTGCCCCGGAAGCTCACCAGCGGCAGGCTCACGTCCGTCGGCTCGGCCCAGGTCTCGACGCGGCCCACGCCTGGGATGTCCGTCACGCGGTACGTGGTCTCGCGCGTCCACCGCGCCCACTCCTCCCACACGCGCCGCGCCGGATCGCGCGTCTCGAAGACGAGCCGGCCGCCGGGCCGCAGCGCCTCGTACGCGCCGCGCAGCGTCCCGCGCCACGCCCGCGGATCGGTGATCGCCTGGGCGGCGTTCCCGGTCATCGTCACCAGGTCGACCCGCATGGGCGGCAGGTCCCCCGCGTCGCCGTCGAGCCAGCGCACCCGCTCCGCGCCCGGCTTGCCGCGCGCGACGTCGACGGACGCCCGCGCGGGGTCGATCCCGGTGACCGTGATCCCGCGCTCGGCGAGCAGCAGCGCGAACACGCCCGTACCGCACCCGATGTCCAGCACCGACCGCGCGCCGAACTCCGCCGCCATCGCGAGGTACGCGTCGAGATCGCCGCGGTCCGGATCGAGCGGGTCGTAGATCGCGGCGAGGCGCGGATGCCCGAAGGCTGCGTCAACCATGAAGACGAACGTATGTGACCCCGGGCCCGCGCCGCACGCCACTACCACCGGCATTCGGCGGCCGACGCGGATCCCGCCCAGCCTTGGGAGCGCCGTCAAGGACGTCAGGTCTGACCTGTGGGTTTGTGACGGGTCGGCGGACGCCGGCTACGACGCGTCGGTTCCCGGAACGGGTGCCGGTCCGGCACCGGCCGGTTCGCGCCGGTGTCTCGCGGCCAGTTCGCCGAGAAGTTTCCAGGTGCGGCGCTCGTCCTCGGCGGAGCCGATCGCGGTCTGGGTGTAGACGAGTTCGGTCACGCCCGCTTCGAAGTACGCGGCCACCTGGTCCGCGAGCAGCTCCTCGTCCCCGATCGCGACCAGGTCGGCGGGGTGGCCGACACCCTCGCGGTCCAGTGCCGCGCGATAGGACGGGATGGTCCCGTAGTACTCCATGTTCTTCTCCGCGCGGGCCCGGGCGCCCGCCACGTCGGCGGTCACCACGCCGGAGACGATCGCGGCGACCCGGGGCGCCGGGCGACCGGCCGCCTCCGCGTACCGGGTGATGGTCGGCACGGTGTACCCGGCCAGTGTGCGCGGGCCGGACAGGATCGGCAGCGCGCCGTCGGCGAGCTCGCCCGCGGCGCGCAGGGTCTGCTCGCCCGCCGCCGCGACCAGGACCGGCACCCGCGGCCGCGCGCCCGGCACCTTCACCGGCAGGGGGGTTTTGGCGACCAGCGTCTCGCCGTTCAGGTTCGCGGTGCCGTTCTCGAAGAGGTCGCGCAGCACCTCCAGGTACTCCCGCAGATGCCGGACCCTGGGGTGCGGCGCGATCCCGTACGCCTCCTCGACGAACGACCTGATCGACATCCCGACGCCCAGCGTGAAGCGCCCGTCGCCGGCCGCCTGCGCGGTCTGGGCCTGCATCGACATCGCGATCGGGTGACGGGGGTAGATCGGCACGATCGCGGTGCCGACGTCGATGCCGGGCACCTCGCGCGCGGCCAGCGCGGCCACCGTGACGGCGTCGTGGTCGAACCGCTGGGTGAACCAGGCCGAGGTCAGCCCCGCGTCGGCGAGTTCCCGCACCTCGCCGATCAGGGTGTCGACGGAGTTGGCTTCGGCGGACAGCCGCGTGTGATCGGTGGGCAGTGCGACACCGATGCGCATGGCGTACTCCAATCGTTCGGCCGGGGACCCGGCCAGAAATCTTTACTCGGTCAATATATTGCCTGAGGAAAGTATTCAGGTCCCGGTTCCCCTTCGAGCCCGTGGTCGCGGGTCCTCCGTCCGGCGGCCCGGGGCTTCCTCGGGGCGGAAATCTTTTCGAAGGACGGTCGATCCCGTCGGACGCCGTTCGTGTAGGGGGCGAGAAGCCGGCACGGTGCCGGTGGGTAGCCGATGGGATCGCGAAGATGAGGAAGATCGTTGTAGTCGAACACCTCACCCTCGACGGGGTGATGCAGGCACCGGGCGCGCCGGACGAGGACGTGCGCGGCGGGTTCGAGCACGGCGGCTGGGCGGCGCCCGGCAACGACGCGGTGATGGGCGGTGAGATGGCGAAGGGGATGGGCGGCTCCGAGCTGCTGTT
Organism: Streptosporangium sp. NPDC002524; assembly: GCF_040295985.1. Lineage (NCBI taxonomy): Bacteria > Bacillati > Actinomycetota > Actinomycetes > Streptosporangiales > Streptosporangiaceae > Streptosporangium > Streptosporangium sp. NPDC002524. Next base: position 41,334 of record NZ_JBEOWK010000007.1, read on the forward strand.
CGGGAGGCTGACCTACGAGAGGTTCCACTCCTTCTGGCCGAACCAGCCGGCCCCCAACCCGTTCACCGAGGTGCTGAACAACACTCGCAAGTACGTCGCGTCGACGACGCTGACCGGGCCTCTCCCGTGGGTCAACTCCACGCTGCTGGCGGGTGACGCCACGAAGGCCGTGGCGGAGCTCAAGAAGGAGCCGGGCGCGGACATCGCGGTGCTCGGCAGCGGGGAACTCGTCCGGTCGCTGATGCGGCACGACCTCGTCGACGTGTACAAACTCATGATCCACCCGCTGGTCCTGGGGTCGGGCCGGCGTCTCTTCCCCGAGGGCGGCCCGCTCGCGGGGCTGAGGCTCACCGACTCCGTCACGACCACCACCGGTGTGGTGATCGCGACCTACCGGCCGTGAGCCCGGCGCCGTTCGTGTGATGGGTAGGAAGGCGGCGACGGTGTCGCACCAGTTCAGAAGGGACGCGTGATGAAGCGGTATCTGCTCAGCATCTACCAGCCCGACGGAGGTTCCCTCGCCCCCGAGGCGCTGGAGCCGATCACCCGGAACCTGGAGACCCTGGAGCGGGAGATGAAGGCCGCCGGCGCGTGGGTCTTCTCCGGGGGCCTGCACTCCCCGGACACGGCGACCGTGGTCCGGGTCAAGGACGGCGACACGCTCATGACCGACGGCCCGTTCGCCGAGGGCAAGGAACACCTCGGCGGGTTCACGGTCGTCAGGGCGCCCGACCTCGACGCGGCGCTCGAATGGGGTCGCAGGCTCGCCCTGGCGATCGGCCTCCTGCCCATCGAGGTGCGGCCGTTCCAGGGCGAGGCGGACGGCTGACGTCCGCCGTGCCGGAAGTCCCCGCCGCGGAGATCGACCGCGTGTTCCGTGCCGAGTACGGGCGCGCGGTCGCGGTCCTGGTGCGTTTCCTCGGCGACATCGACCTCGCCGAGGAGGCGGTCCAGGACGCGTTCACCGTGGCGGTGGACCGGTGGCCCTCCACCGGCCTGCCGCCGAGCCCGGCGGGGTGGATCATCACGACCGCCCGCAACCGGGCGATCGACCGCTTCCGGCGGGAGGAGACCCGCCGGGACCGCCATGCCCAGGCGGCCCTGCTGCACGCCCCGCACCCCGACGACGAACCGCTGGAGGAGGGCGCCGTGCGCGACGACCGGCTCCGCCTGATCTTCACCTGCTGCCACCCCGCGCTCGCCGTCAACGCCCAGGTCGCGCTGACGCTGCGGCTGCTGGGCGGGCTCACCACCGCCGAGATCGCCAGGTCCTTCCTGGTGCCCGAGCCGACCATGGCCCAGCGCCTGGTCCGGGCCAAGAACAAGATCCGCGACGCGGGGATCCCGTACCGCGTCCCGGCCGGGGCCGATCTCCCGGACCGGCTGCGGGCCGTCCTGGCCGTGGTGTACCTCGTCTTCAACGAGGGCCACACGGCGAGCTCGGGCGAGCGGCTGGTCCGCGAGGACCTCTGCGCGGAGGCCGTCCGGCTGGGACGCCTCCTGGCCGCGCTCATGCCCGACGAACCCGAGGTCATGGGGCTGCTCGCGCTCATGCTGCTCGTCGAGTCCCGCCGGGCCGCCCGCACCACCCCGGACGGCGCCCTGGTGCTGCTGGCGGACCAGGACCGGAGCCGCTGGGACCGCGACCTGATCGCCGAGGGACAGGACATCGTCCGGTGGTGCCTCCGGCGCGACCGGCCGGGCCCGTACCAGATCCAGGCCGCGATCAACGCCGTCCACAGCGACGCGCCGACCGCGGCCCTCACCGACTGGTGGCAGATCCTGGCGCTGTACGACCGGCTCCTGGCCCTGGCCCCCAACCCGGTCGTGGCGCTCAACCGCGCGGTCGCGGTGGCCGAGCTCGACGGTCCGGGGGCGGCGCTCACCCTGGTCGACGGTCTCGACCTGGGCGGCTACCACCTGTTCCACGCCGTCCGCGCCGACCTGCTCCGGCGTCTGGGCCGCACCGCCGAGGCGGCGCGGGCCTACGAGGAGGCGATCGCCCTCACCCGCAACGCGGCCGAACGCGACTTCCTGCGCCGCAACCGCCAGGCGCTCCTTTGACCCAGGCGCGCACCCGAGTCGGGCGCGTTCGTACCGGACCCCCGCCGGAACGGTCAGGCGAGGGCGCTGCGGAGCCACTCCTCGACGCCGGCGATGTGGACCGTGGCCCAGGCCCGCGCCACCTCCGGCTGGCGGGCGGCGATGGCGTCGCAGATCGCGGTGTGCTGCTCGCGGGTCTTCTCCAGGGCGTTCTCCTGGGTGAGGCCCCGCCAGATCCTGGCCCTCGTGGTGGGCCCGGAGAGGCTCTCGATGAGGGAGCACAGCACCGCGTTGCCCGAGCCCGCCGCGATGCGCTGGTGGAACTCCAGGTCGTTGGCGACCAGCTGCTCGACGCTCGGGTCGGGAGGCAGCTCGTCGAGGATCTTGCGCAGCTCGGTGACCTCGGACTCGGACATGTACGTCGCCGCCATCGCGGTCGCCGCGGGCTCCAGGATCCGCCGGACCTGGAAGAACTGCAGCACGGTGTCGTCCTGGTGGAAGTCGACCACGAACGACATCGCGTCCAGCAGCAGCCTCGGCTCCAGGCTGGTCACGTACGTGCCGTCGCCCTGGCGCACGTCCAGCACGTTGATCAGGGCCAGGGCCCTGACGGCCTCGCGCAGCGAGTTGCGCGACAGGCCGAGCCGATCGGCCAGGTCGGCCTCCTTGGGCAGCCTGCTGCCCGGGGCGAGCTCGCCAGACAGGATCATCTGCTTGATCTTGTCGATAGCGGCGTCGGTGACCGCCACTCTGCACCGTCCTCAGGTCGCGCCAGACATCCGATGTCTATGAGTGTATGGCGAACCGGACCGGATCCACCCCCGTCAGGCGGCGGATGATTCCGCGGACCTCCAGCGTGCGCAGGTGGGCCGCCGCCTCTCCGGCCGCCATCCCGCGCAGTACGGGAGGGAAGTCCGCCCACGGGCGGTTCCAGGTCATCCGTCCGGCGATCTCCCAGATGGTGAGGGGTTCCCCGGCCTCCGCGAGCAGGGTGGCCAGCCGTCGGAGCTTCTCCTCGTGGTGGACGCCGATCTCCGTCGCCCGCGCCGCAGTATCCTGAAATATCCATTCATGGGCGGGTAGGGCTTCGAGGTGGCCCAGGCCCTTCACCTTCTCCAGCGACTCCAGGAAGTCGCTGAGCGGATCCACGTCCGCGCGGTCGTACGGATAGATCCCGATGTGCGGCGTGATCGCCGGAAGCACGTGGTCGCCGGTGAAGATCCGGTCGGCGTCCTCCAGATGCAGGCAGACGTGGCCGGGCGTGTGACCGGGCGTCCAGATCGTCCGGAGCCTGCGCCCCGGCAGGTCGATCAGGTCCCCGTCGGTGAGGACGCGGTCGGGCACCGCGGGCGGCTGCGGCCGGTTCCCCGTCACCTCCTCCACCTCGACGGTTCCCGCTCCCGCCCGGCGCAGCATGTCCGCCTGGAAGTCACGGTGCGCGTCACCCTTGAAGTTCCGCATGAAGCCGATCAGCGCGGCGTCGGCCTCGTGCATCGCGATCCACGCCCCGGACTCCTCCCTGACCTGACCGGCCAGCCCGGCGTGGTCGGGGTGGAAGTGGGTCACGACCACCCCGCGCACGTCGCGGACGTCCATGCCGACCGCCCCCAGCCCGTCGCGCAGCGCGAGCCACGCCTCGGGGGCGTTCCAGCCCGCGTCGACCAGCACGGGGCCGGCCGGGGACTCGATCGCGTAGACCAGCGTGTAGCCGAGCGGGTTGCCGGGGATCGGGACGGGCACGCTCCACACCCCGCCGCCGGTGTCGAACGGACGCTGCTCGCTGTACGGCCTGCGGCGGGATTTCAACGGTGGTGCTCCTTGTGCGGCCTGCGGGATGTCAACGGGGGTGCTCCTTGTGCGGCCTGCGGGATGTCAACGGCGGTGTCTCCTGTGCGGCGACGCTCATGACGCCCGGGACACCCAGGTCCTCGGTGGGCCGTGCGCAGGTCGTCGGCGCCGTTCACGGAGTGCTCCGGGGGTCGGGCGATTCAGGTCGTCGGTACCGCCCGGGGCGGTCCGGGGTGCCGGTGTCGCCCAAGACGCTCCAGGGGTCGGCGCCGTCCGCGGGCGCCCCCGGGCCGGCGGTGCCGTTCAGAGGCGTTCCAGGACGGTCGCGGTCGCGAGCGCCCCGCCCGCGCACATCGCCACCAGCGCGGTCGAGGAGTCGGACCGCTCAAGCTCGTGCAGGGCGGTGGTGATCAGTCGGGATCCGGTCGCTCCGACCGGGTGGCCGAGCGCTATGGCGCCGCCGTTGACGTTGACCCGTTCCATGTCCGGCTTGTGCACCGATGACCAGGATAAGACAACCGAGGCGAAAGCCTCGTTCACCTCGAACCTATCGATGTCGGCCGTGCTCATCCCGGTCGCGGCCAGCACCCTGGCGGTCGCGTCCACCGGCCCGTCCAGGTGGTAGTACGGCTCGGAGCCGACAAGCGCCTGGGCGAGGACGCGGGCCCGGGGCCGCAGGCCGTGCCGGGCGGCGGCCTCCTCGCTCATGAGCAGCACCGCCGCCGCGCCGTCGGAGATCTGGGAGGAGGTGCCCGCGGTGTGCAGGCCGTCCTCGCCCATCACGGGCCTGAGCCCGGCCAGCCCCTCGACGGTGGTCTCGCGCAGCCCCTGGTCCCTGTCGACGACGCGGGTCTCGCCGGTGGGTTCCCCGTCCTGGCCGAGGACCGGCGCGGTCACCGGGACGACCTCCCGGTCGAAGCGGCCCTGGGCCCACGCCTCCGCGGCGAGGCGCTGGGACCTGGCGCCGAACCGGTCGAGCCGCTCGCGGGTCAGCCCGCGCCGCCGCGCGATCCGCTCCGCGGCGGTGAACTGGTCGGGCAGGTCGATGGCCCAGTCGTCGGGCCGGGGGTTGGCGGGCAGCACGTTGGAACCGAGCGGCGCCCGGCTCATCACCTCGACGCCGCAGGCCACGCCGACGTCGACGACCCCGGCCTGGATGAGCGCCGCGACCAGGTGCACCGCCTGCTGCGAGGAGCCGCACTGCGCGTCGACCGTGGTCACGCCCGTCTGGTACGGGAGCCCGGCGTAGAGCCAGGCGTGCCGCCCGACATGGCCGCCCTGCTCCCCGGCCTGCGTGACACATCCGGCGAAAACCTGTTCCACGGCGGCGGGGTCGATGCCCGACCTGCCGACCAGGCCGTTGAGCGCCGCGGCGAGGACCGCCTGCGGCTTCAGCCCGGCGAGCCATCCGTTGCGCCTGCCGATCGGGGTCCTCACGGCCTCGACGATCACCGCACCCATCACGATCTCCTCGCCATCCGGGCCGGAGCCCGCGGCCGCCGGGCGACCGTTCCCGCCGATCCGCCCGCCCGCGCGTCGCTCCAGAACGTAGCTCTGGTCGCTTCCGCTAGCGACTGTAACGGGTTCTAGTTTCAGGCGGAAGGAGCGAGGGGGTTTCCGGTGGAACGGCGCCTCCGCCGGAACGGGTTTCCGGCGGAGGCCTCCGGCGGAACGGGGCCCCGGCGGGACGGGGTCTCCCGCGGAACGGGTTCTCGGACGGAGGCGGTTCCCGGGCTTCCCGGGAGAGTTCCCGGGCTTCTCGGAAGGGGGCCCGGGTTTCTCAGGCTTCCCGGGTTTCCCGGGCTTCCCGGGCGGGGGAGGGCTGGAAGTCGGCGAGCAGGCGCCCGGCGGCGATCTCGATGCGGCGCTGGATCTGCTCGTACGTGCGGCGGCCCCTGAGCATCTCCATGAGCTCGTGCACCCAGACGCTGGACAGCGACCCCGCCAGGGCGAACTGCTCCTCGGTGGCGGTCTCGACGGTGAGGTCGTCGCCCGCGACGCGGAGCAGCAGCCCCGCCATGCGGTCGCCGAACGGTATGTCGACATCGGCCATGATCAACGAGCGGATGAGCGCGTCGGCGAGCTCGGGCTCGCGCATCAGGCCCCGGGTGGCGCGCATCAGGACGTCGACGGCCCGTCCCGAGGCCGTGGCGGCGTTGGGCGGCCGGCGCTCGATGCTGGTCTCCAGGAGGTCGATCTCCTCGCCGACGACGGCGACGACGAGATCCATCTTGGAGGGGAAGTATCGGTAGAGGGTCCCGAGCGCGACCCCGGCGCGCTCGGCGACGGTCCGCATCTGCATCGCCTCGACGCCGCCCCGCGAGGCGAGGGCGGCGGCGGCCTGGACGATGCGCTTGCGCCGCTGGTGCTGGCTCCTGGTGCGGACACCCGTGGACGCCGATTCGCTCTGCATGCCGGAGGCCCCCTCGGTCATGGCCGGATCGGCGTCGCTCGGGGCGTGCCCGCCGGCCCGGTGCGGGGTGACCGGCGTATCGGTGGTCACATGCGAGGTGCGCATGAGAACACGTTATCTGATTTCCGGATACTCCGATGGGTTACTCGCCAGTCACAAAGATGCCCCGCGCTTACATGGCATATGCGGTGCGGCGGTTATGCGGCGACTTATTGCGATTGGCTGGCTCTGGACACAGAATAGAATCTGTTCTACTTTCCGGAAGGGCGAAGCGGCCGACAGAAACCCTGGAGCGCCAGTGGACTTCAATCTCGACGAGACACAGACCGACCTGCGCGAACTCGCGGTCGACCTCCTCGGCAAGGAGGTGACCTCGGCGAGGCTCGAAGCCCACGAGAAGAGCGGCGCGCCCTACGACGCCGCCCTGTGGCGCTCCCTCGCCGGGGCCGGGCTGCTCGGCGCCGCCCTGCCCGAGGAGGCCGGGGGCGCGGGACTCGGGCCGGTGGAGATGGCGGTCGTCCTGCGGGAGATCGGTGCCCGCGTGGCTCCCGTACCCGCCGAGCAGAGCCTGGTCGCGGCGCAGGTGATCGCGAGGTACGGCTCCCCTGAGCAGCGCGGGGCGCTGGCCCCGCTGGCCGGCGGTGAGATCTCGCTCGCCGTCGCCCCCTCCGAGCCGGGGCGCGACCTCACCGCCCCGCCGGCCACGACCGCCCGCCGCGACGGCGCCGGGTGGGTGCTGGACGGCACCAAGGGCACGACGCCCTACGCCGCCCAGGCCGCGAGGATCCTGCTCCCCGCCGCGACCGCCACCGGGGTCGGCCTGTTCCTGGTGGACCCCGCCGAGACGGCCCTGCGGCCGGTGCCGACCTCCACCGGCGAACCCGCCGCCGCGTTCACCCTGGAGGGCACCCCCGGCGAGCTCGTCGGGACCGAGGACGGCACGGCGGCAGGCGGCCTGCGCAGGCTGGCGCTGGCCGGGAACATCGCCGTCACCTCCGGGGTGCTGGCCGGGGCGCTGGCGCTCACCACCGAGTACATCAGGACGCGCAAGCAGTTCGGCCGGGCGCTGGCCGAGTTCCAGGCGGTCACCGTGCAGATCGCCGACGTCTACATCGCCGCGCGGGCCCTGGACGTGGCCGTGTGGTCCGGGGCGTGGCGGCTCGCCGAGGGGGCGGACGAGGAGGCCGAGACGGACCTCGCCGTCGGCGCCCTGACCGCGACCGACCAGGCGCTGCGGGCGCTCTACACCTGCCAGCACCTGCACGGCGGGATCGGCGTGGACGTGACCTACCCGCTGCACCGCTACTTCGCCTGGGGCAAGCACCACGCCCACCTGCTGGGCGGGGTGGAAGCCCGGCTCGACACGATCGGAGCGCTCGTCTGATGCTGATCGACCTGACTCCCGGCCAGAAGAGGCTCCGCGACGAGCTGCGCGAGTACTTCCGGTCCTGTCTCACCGCCGAGGACCGCGCGAGGATCTCCACCGACCCGTTCGGCCACGCCTACATGGAGCACTGCCGCACCCTCGGCCGCGACGGCAAGCTCGGGCTCGGCTGGCCCAAGGAGTACGGGGGCGGCGGGTACGGCCCGCTGGAGCAGCAGATCTTCGCCAACGAGATCGCCCGCGCCGAGGTGCCGTACCCGATCATCACCGTGCAGACCGTCGGCCCGACCCTCATGCAGTACGGGACGGCGGAGCAGAAGGAGTTCTTCCTGCCCCGGATCCTCGCCGGGGAGTGCCACTTCGCGATCGGCTACAGCGAGCCGGGGGCGGGCACCGACCTGGCGTCCCTGCGCACCACCGCGCTCCGCGACGGCGACCACTACGTCGTCAACGGGCAGAAGATCTTCACCTCGGGCGGCCACTACTCCCAGTACGTCTGGCTCGCCGCCCGCACCGACCCGGACGCGAAGAAACACCGCGGGATCACGATGATGATCGTCGACTGCGCCGACCCCGGCTACTCGTGGACCCCGATCACGACGATGGACGGGCGCCACCACACCAACTCCACCTACTACTCCGACGTACGCGTACCGGTGGACATGGTCGTGGGGGAGGAGAACAAGGGCTGGGACCTCATCGTGAACCAGCTCAACTACGAGCGGGTCACGCTCGGCCCGGCGGGCAACCTCGCCCACACCTACGACCGGTTCCTGGCCTGGGCCCGCCGTACCGGCACGATCGAGGAGCCCGCGGTACGCAGGGCGCTCGGCCAGGTCTACGCCTACTTCCGGACCAACGAACTGCTGAACTGGCAGGTCGCGGCCAACATGGACCTCGGCTGGCTGGGCGCCCCCGACGCCTCGGCCACCAAGGTGTACGGCTCCGAGCGGCTGCAGGACGTCGGCAGGATCGTCGGGGAGGTCCTGGCCCGCTTCGGGGACCCGTCGGACCCGGACACCGCGGACCTGATGGACCGGGTCGACCGCGGCGCCAAGGGCGGGCTGGTGCTCACCTTCGGCGGCGGGGTCAACGAGGTCCAGCGCGAGCTCATCGCGATGCTCGGCCTGAGCCTGCCGAGGCCGCCCCGATGACCGAGACCCCCTCGTCCCCCGCGACGAACCCAACCTCTACGGCGAACCCGGCCCCCGCGACGGCCTCGACCTCCGCGACGACCTCGGCCACTCCGGCACCCGGGACGGTCGGGACGGCCGGGACGGCCGAGTCCGCCTCCCTGCACGAACGGCTCGTCGCCCTCGCCGAGCGGCAGATCGCCGAGGGGGAGGTGCTCGGCGTCGCGGAGGCGGATCCGGTGAACATCCCGATGATCCGGCACTGGACCGACGCCATGGGCGACACCAACCCGCTCTACACCGACCCCGAGGCCGCCGCCGCGGGGGTGCACGGGGGGATCGTGGCCCCACCGGCGATGATCCAGGTCTGGACCATGCCCGGCGTGGGCGGGGCCGGGAGGAAGCGGGCGGGCTCGCCGATCGACGCGGTGCTCGCGCTGCTGGACGGCAACGGCTACACCGGCGTGGTCGCCACCAACTGCGAGCAGACCTACCACCGCTACGTGAGGCTCGGCGAGTCCCTGATCCCGTCCACCCGGCTGACCGGCGTCACCGGGCCGAAGCGGACCGCGCTCGGCGAGGGCTACTTCGTCACCTGGAACATCACCTGGTACGCCGACGGCGAGGCCGTGGCCGACATGCTGTTCCGGGTGCTGAAATTCAGGCCCAGGGAGCGGGCCGGGGGACCGGGCGAGGACGCGACCGCGACCACGACCGCGACCGGCGGGAACGGGGCCGCGGCGAGCGGGAACGGCCTCCCGCCCGCGAGCGAGGCCCCTTCCGGCACTCCGCCCGCCCAGGCCGGGCCCGCTCAGGACGTGTCTGTTCAAGCCGCACCCGCCCAGGCCGCGCCCGCGACGGGCACGGATGCGACGGGCACGGAAGCGACCGGCACGGATGCGACGAACAAGGACGCGACGGGCGGGGACACAACGGGCAAGGACGCGTCCCCGCGCGCGCCGTACCCGCTGAGACCCGCCGTCAACGCCGACACCGCCTTCTTCTGGGAGGGCGTCGCCGCGGGCGAGCTGCGGATCCAGAGGTGCGCCGACTGCGGCGAGCTCCGCCACCCGCCGGGACCGGTCTGCCCCTCGTGCCGTTCGGCCGCACGCACGTTCGTGACGGCGAGCGGCGAGGGAGAGGTCTACAGCTACGTCGTCCACCACAATCCGCCGGTTCCGGGGCTCCGGCCCCCTTTCGTGGTCGCCGTGGTGGAACTGCCGGAAGGCGTGCGGATCGTGGGCAACGTGGTGGACTGCGACGCTTCGCGGGTGGGTATCGGTATGCCGGTGCGTCTGACGTACCGCCAGATGGACGACGAGCTGATCCTGCCCATGTGGGTCCCCCTGGAGGCGTGATGCGGACACTTACCGGCGACGAGGTGCGGGTCGGAGCCTCGCTTCCCGAGCTCGCGATCGACCTGAGCCCCACCGTGGTCGTGTCGACCGCGCTCGCGACCATGGACTTCACCCCCGTCCACCACGACGTCGAGGTCGCGAGGGCGCAGGGGTCGAAGGACATCTTCCTCAACATCCTCACCACCATGGGTCTCGTCGAGCGCTACGTCACCGACTGGGCCGGGCCCGAGGCGATCGTCCGTGGCATCAACGTCAAGCTCGGCGTCCCCGCGTACGCGGGCGACAGGCTCGCCTTCACCGGCAGCGTGGTCGCCTGCGAGGACGGCGAGTTCACCGTCGAGGTCCGCGGCGGGGTCAGCCTCGGCGACCACGTCTCGGGCACCGTCAGGTTCGCCCTCCCCGCCCGCTGACCGCGCCCAGCGGCCGCGAGAAGGCGGAAACACGGAAACAGCAGGAACACAGAAAGGCCCCCACCGTGGTCTCCTTCTCCGGGAGTACGGCCGTCGCCGGGATCGGCGCGACCGAGTTCTCCAAGCAGTCGGGCAGGTCCGAGCTCCAGCTGGCGGCCGAGGCGGTGTTCGCGGCGCTCGACGACGCGGGTCTCGCGCCCTCGGACGTCGACGGCCTCGTCACCTACACCCAGGACGCCAACCAGGAGATCGCCGTGGCCCGGGAGGTGGGCATCGGCGACCTGTCGTTCTTCTCCCGCGTCCACTACGGCGGCGGCGCGGCGTGCGGGACCGTGCTGCACGCGGCGATGGCCGTCGCCACCGGGGTCGCCGAGACCGTGGTCTGCTACCGGGCGTTCAACGAGCGCTCGGGGAACAGGTTCGGCCAGCCCGACGCCCGCATCGGCGGCGAGCCCTCGTCCCAGGGCCTGGAGATGAGCTGGCACGTGCCGTACGGGCTGATGACCCCCGCCGCCTGGGTCGCGATGTTCGCCCGGCGCTACATGCACGCGTACGGGGCCACCTCCGAGGACTTCGGCCGGGTGGCGGTCGCGATGCGCAGGCACGCCTCCACCAACCCGGCCGCGTGGTTCCACGGCCGCCCGATCACCCTGGAGGAGCACCAGGCGTCCAAGTGGATCGTGGAGCCGCTGCACCTGCTCGACTGCTGCCAGGAGAGCGACGGCGCGGTGGCGCTGGTGGTCACCTCCGCCGAGCGGGCCAGGGACCTGCGCAGGTCACCCGCCGTGATCACCGCCGCCGCGCAGGGGTCGGGCGCCGACCAGATGATGATGACCAGCTACTACCGCGACGACATGACCGGCCTGCCGGAGATGGGGGTGGTCGGCCGCCAGCTCTGGAAGCAGTCCGGGCTCGGCCCCTCGGACGTGCAGGCGGCCATCCTGTACGACCACTTCACCCCGTTCGTCCTCACGCAGCTGGAGGAGCTGGGCTTCTGCGGGCGCGGCGAGGCCCGCGACTACGTGGCCGACGGCGGCATCGAGATCGACGGCCGTCTCCCGGTGAACCCGCACGGCGGTCAGCTGGGGGAGGCGTACATCCACGGCATGAACGGCATCGCCGAGGCCGTCAGGCAGATCAGGGGCACCTCGGCCAACCAGGTGGCCGGGGTACGGAACGTGCTGGTCACCGCCGGTACGGGCGTGCCGACCAGCGGGCTGGTCCTGTCGTCGGAGTGACCCGGTGTCTCGCGGGTTCGCGTACCCGGCCGGGTGGTCCGTCCGGTGTGCCCCGGTGCCGCGAGGGGGCGCGGCCTCGTGGTTCGCACGCCGCGCGGGGCCGCGCGCCCGGTGTGGAGGCCGGGCGCGCGGTCGTTCGCCGGTGTTTCGGCGGTTCAGCGGTTTAGTGATTTAGCGGTTCGGTGACCCGGTGGCCGGGTGACCGGGTGATTCAGCAGCTGAGGTTGCCGCCGGGGGTGGTGCCGAGGATCTGCACGAAGCGCTGGTAGGCGTTGATCCGGCTCTGCACCTGCGCGGGGTTCCTGCCGTTGCACTCCAGGCTGCCGTTGATGCTGCGGATCGTCTCGCCGAAGCCACGGCTGTTGACCATCGCGTTGTGCGGCGTCATGGTGCCGGGGCCGTTCTGGGTGTTCCAGTACCACAAGGCGGTCTTCCAGGCCACCGCCGCGTCGTTCTGGACCAGGTACGGGTTGCCGAGCAGGTTGATGCCGAGCGCGTCGCCCGCCGCCTTGTAGTTGAAGTTCCAGCTCAGCTGGATCGGGCCGCGCCCGTAGTAGGCCGCCTGGCCCGCGGGGCAGCCGTACGGCTGGCTCGCGTCGCAGTAGTGCGGGTAGTTCGCGGTGTTCTGCTCCACGACGTGGACCAGGCCGCCGGTCTCGTGGTTGACGTTGGCGAGGAAGGCGGCGGCCTCCTGCCTCTTGACGGTGTCGCTGCCGGTCTTCGCGAAGCCCGGGTAGGCGCTCAGCGCCGCGGTCAGGCCGCTGTAGGTGTAGAACGAGTTCCGGCTCGGGAACATCTGGTTGAACTGGGCCTCGCTCACGACGAAACCGCCGCCGGTGGGGGGAGGCGTCGTGCCGCCACAGGTGTACGGCTCCCAGTACCAGGTGCTGATCACCGGGTCGTAGCCGGGGTTCTCGTTCTTGGCGCGGTAGAACTGGCCGTTGGTGTACTTGACGATGCTGCCCGCCGGGTACCAGGTGCCCGCCGCCCAGTTCGGGTGGTTGCAGTTGCCCGTGGGGGGAGGCGTCGTGCCGCCGCCGCAGGCGCCCTGGTCCGCCCACACGGCGGCGGAGCCGGGAACCTCGTTCTGGGTCCACCACTTCGCCGACCAGTTGCGGCCGTTGTGGGAGGCGGTCATGCCGCCGGTGTAGACCTGCGAGGAGTTCCACGGGGTCACGCAGGCCGCCGCGGCGGCGGAGGACGCGGAGGACGCGGAGGCCGCGGGCAGGGCGACCGCGAGCACGCCCGTCACCGCCAGGGCGGCGAGGGCGGCCATGATGCGCTGTCTCAACACTTGATCACTCCTTCGTGCGGTGGGGGCCGCAGAGGTTCGAGACGTTGTGCGACCGGGGCGCGAGTGGCTCACGCGAGAGGCTTGCAAACCCAGTCAGGGCGAGTAAGGGCGGAGGGCTCCGCACTACCCGGTTTCATCGGGGACGTCGGACGGTGGGGGACGTCCGGACGGCCGGACCTCCGGGGGACGGCGGCTCGCGCCATCGGGGTTCGCGCAGCTCTTGGTCGGATGAAACGGTTTCCCGGGGGCCACGAGGGCCTCCGCCTTAACTTTCTCTTAAGAAAGTTTCCTAAGAGTTGCCGTGATACTAGCCTTGACAGATCGCTGTCACAACCCCGGCGGCCCTTGATTCCCGCCATCGTGGGCGGGTGCGTTCCGTGTCCGATATGACCCACGCCCGGTTAATTCACACTGGCGTTATAAGTCCGGTTAGACAGTGAATGTAACTTTTATAGGCGTTTCGGATGTCATCATGTGCGTCATGTTGGAATCCCTCGGGCTCGATCCTGTGGAGGAGCGCGTCTACCGGTTCCTGGTCACCACCGCGGAGGCGGAGGTCACCGACCTCATAGGCACCCTGGGCATCGACGCCGAGACGGCCGAGACGGTGCTGATATCCATGCGGGTCAGAGGGCTGGTCAGGACGGTCGGTCCCGGCAGGCGGCGGTTCACCGCCGTGGCACCGGACATCGTGCTGGGCTCACAGCTCCTCCGCCACCAGCAGGCGCTCGACTGGGCGCGGCGCGAGGTGGACCAGCTCTCGGAGGAGTACCGCGACAACGCCCGCCGCCGCGACGCCGGACGGCTGGTCGAGGTCCTGCCGAACCGCGCCGTACTCAGGGAACACCTCGACCACCTGCAGGAGAACGCCCGCCACGAGGTCCTCTACCTCTGCCGGGGCCACGCGATCGGGCTGCCCGCGGAGGAGAACCTCGCCGAGCTTGACGCGCTGCGCCGCGGGGTCGAGTACCGGGTGATCTACGAACGACCCCTGCTGGAGGAGCAGGGCATGCAGGCCAACGTGGCGTACGGGGTCAAGCTGGGCGAGCAGGCCAGGGCGATGCCCTGCCTGCCGGTGCGGCTGACGGTCGTCGACCGGGAGGTCGCGGTGCTCCCGCTGGCGCAGGAGGCGGGAGCCTCGGAACCGACGGCGGCGCTGGTCCGGGGCGGCCAGCTGCTGGAGGCGCTGGTCGCCCTCTTCGAGGGCTGCTGGGAACGGGCGACGCCGTTGCGGATCGCCGAGGACGGCGCCCTCACGGAGGCGACGACACCCTGCCCGCTCGGTCCCGACGACCTCCATCTGGTCTCGCTGCTGGTCGAGGGCGTACCGGACAAGTCGATCGCGACCCGGCTGGGAGTGAGCCAGCGGACCGTACAGCGGCGCGTCTCGAACATCATGGAACTCGCCGGAACCCAGACCCGCATGCAACTGGCCTGGCGCGCCGCCACCGAACACTGGCTCTGAGCACCGCACCGACCCCGGGAAATCCCCGGAGGGCCTACGGGGTGGTCATCATCGGCACCGCGAAGAAGACGATCATGGCGATCGCCACCGCGATGACGAAGCCGATCAGCTCCCAGGCCCAGTCGTGGTGGGTGGCGTTCTTCATCGCCTTGTGACTGCGCGGCGCCCGCTTGCGGGATGCCGTACGGCCGGAGGGGGAGAGCACCGTACCGGTCCCGCCGAGTCCCGGGTGGGGATCGGCCTGCTCGGCCGGCTCGGCCTGCTCGGGGGCCAGGGGCACCGGGGGGATCGCCGCGAACCCGTTCCCCGGCATGGTCGCCGCGTCGTCCGGCGGCGCGTCGTACGGCGTCAGGGTGTGGTTCGGCGGTGAGGTCCGGGCGGGGGCGTCGCCGGACTGGTCCTCGCGCATCACCCAGCGGGGCAGGCGCAGCTGGGCGCGGCCGGTGGGGGTGCGGAGGTGGTCGGTCCGGGGCGACCAGACGGGAAGGGCGGTCGGGGTCTCGCGGGTCAGGGCGCCTGTGGCCGGGGGCTCACCGGTCCGGGTGCCGGAGGGGACGGCCGGGGTCTCGCCGGTCCTGGGGCCGGGCGGAGGGGTCGTCTCGCCGGTCCGGGTGCCGGAGGGAGCGGCGTCTGCGAACCAGTCGACGGCGGAGGGCCGGACGGGGCCGGCGGCGCGGTGGGCCGACGAGGGGAACGGGGGGTCGGCGCGCTCCACCGATGACAGTTCGGGGGACGCGGGGGTCTCCGTCCGGGTGGCCCAGACGGGGAGCGAGAGCGGGGGGCGGTCAGCGGCGGGGGACGCGTGCCGCCCCGTTTCCCGCGAGGGGAAGGGCGCGGGGGCGGGCCGGTGGCGCTCGCGGTCGGCGAGGGCGTCGAGCTGGTCAGTCTGCAGCGGCCAGCCGGGAAGGGGACGCGCGTCGTCCAGCACGTCGCCGAGACCGTCGTCCAGCACGTCACCGGGGTTTCCGGGGCTCCGGAGGTTCCCGGCGGTCCCGCTCCCGGGGTTTCCGCTCCCGAGGTTCCCGTTCCCCAGGTTTCCGCTTCCCAGGGGCGGGACGACGGTGAGCGGGGTGCGGGGGGTCTCGGTGGCGGGAACCGGGCTCGGCAGCGCCTCGCGGAACGAGGTTTGGAGCGTCTCCGCGGCCGGAGTCGCGGTGCGGTCGTCAAGCGGAGTCGCGGTGCGGCCGGTGGACGGGGGCTCGGTACGGGGAGCGACCGGCGTCTCGGTGCGGTCGATGGGCGGAGTCGCGGTACCGCTGGTGGGCGGGGTCTCAGTACGGGGGGCGGCGGCGACGAGCCTGTCGGTGTGGACGCGGGCCGCCCGCGCCTCCGGGGTGAGCGGGCGGAAGAAGTCCTCCCGCCCGGGGGCGTCGTCCAGCACGTCCCCGGGGACGGGGGCCGACAGCGGTGCCGCCCGGCGCGGCCGGGGGCGCTGGAGGCGGCGGCGCGGACGCAGGGCCGCGGTGTCCAGGGCGGTGAGCACCGAATCGCCGAGCCTGGGCATCGGCTCCGTGGTGGCCTCGTGGGTGGAGACGGCGTCGGGATCCCGCGGGGCGAAGGGGTCGGGGAAGCGGTCCTCCGCCATGTGGTCCGGCACGGGGAAGGCCGAGGCGCCGATCGGCGGACCGGCCGGGCCGGTCGGGACGCCGGTCTCCGCGAGCGGCAGCGGCCACTCGGGCGTCGTCGGCCACAGCTGCCTGACCAGCGGGGACGCCGACCGTCTGGCGGCGGGAACGGCGGGCGGCGCCTGGGGCCCGAGCACGGCGGCGCGAAGTCTCGCGGGGGGAGTGGCCCAGGGGGCGAGGTTGAGCACGTCGCGGACCGGGGCGACCGCGAGGGCGCCGAACACCTCCGCCATGTTCTCGGGGACCTTGGCCGAGGCCAGGGCGTAGCCCAGCGACTGGGCGAAGCGGCGGCAGGCGCTCACCGTCAGCTCGTCGGCGGTGTCGACGGCCACGTCGAGCACCCAGGACAGCTCGGAGGCGTCCATCTCGCACACGCCCGACAGGTACAGCACCTCACGCTGGTGCGTGCGCAGGTCACCCAGGACGCGCTGGACGAGGGCCGCGGCCGGGTCGAGGCCGACGGCGGCCGGAGAGTAGACGATGTCGCGCAGGAAGATCTCGCGGCGGGCGAGCGCGTACAGCGCGGCGCGCGGCGGTTCGGCGTCCGAGACGCCCGAGAGGACGGCCACCAGGACGTCGGAGGCCGAGTCCGCGGTGCCCAGCTGGTCGTGGGAGTAGGCGAACAGCCCTGCTGCGTGGCGGTCATAGAGCTCGGCGATGAGTTCGACGCGCGAGCGTTGACCGAGGAGCGGTTGAGTCACTGGACCGGTTCCTCTGGTGGTTCGGCGAGCGTGGTGGAGAGTCGGAGTGGCTGTGAAGCCTGTGACGTACGGTGCCGGAGGGATCAACTCCAGCGATGTGGGTAATCATGTCAAGTCATGGGCACCTCCCGCACTACTCAATGCCCTTTTGTTGAGAAATACACTTGTGGATCTCCCGCAGAGCTGGTTCGGGAAAGCCTGGAAGACAGATCGGATAAGTGGGGCATAGGCTGGCCCGTGCGGGATCAGGGGGATCATGGGGACGGTTGGGGCAGGGGAGCCGTAACCCTGCGAAAACAAGAGGTTGCGCATGATCACATTCAACGGTGTCACCAAGCGCTACGCCGACGGGACCGTCGCCGTGGACAATCTAAGCCTTGAGGTGCCGACCGGGGAGATAACGGTCTTCGTCGGTCCTTCGGGATGCGGCAAGACGACGTCCCTCCGCATGATCAACAGAATGATCGACGCCTCGGAGGGCCAGATCCTCCTGGACGGCGTCGACGTGAAGACCATCGACCCGCCTACCCTGCGCCGGGGCATCGGCTACGTCATCCAGCAGGCGGGGCTCTTCCCGCACCGCAAGATCGTCGACAACGTGGCGACGGTGCCCCTGCTGCTCGGCTGGGACAAGAAGAAGGCGCGCGACCGGGCGATGGAGCTGCTCGAACGGGTCGGGCTCGACCTCAAGATGGCCGGACGCTATCCCTTCCAGCTCTCCGGCGGGCAGCAGCAGCGCGTCGGCGTGGCCCGCGCGCTCGCCGCCGACCCGCCCGTGCTGCTGATGGACGAGCCGTTCAGCGCGGTCGACCCGATCGTCCGTACGAGCCTGCAGGAGGAGCTCCTGCGGCTCCAGGCCGAGCTGAACAAGACCATCGTGTTCGTCACCCACGACATCGACGAGGCCGTCAAGCTCGGCGACCGGGTGGCCGTGCTCCGCGTCGGGGGCCATCTGGCCCAGCTCGACGACCCCGCGACGCTGCTGGCCCGGCCCGCCGACGACTTCGTCCGCGAGTTCCTGGGCCGCGACCGGGGCATCAGGCGGCTGTCGTTCGTCTCGGACGAGGGGGTGCGGCTCCGTACCGACCTTCTCGTGCCCGCCTCCACCGGCACCGCCGCGGCGCGCGCCACCGGGGAGCCGTGGCTGGCCGTGACGGACGGGGACGGCCCGCCGCTGGGCTGGGCCGCCGTCGGGGACCTGCCCGAGCAGGGCACCCTCGCCGACGTAGAGCTCGCGCCGTACGGGACCTTCGTCAGCGGGCGCGACTCGCTGCGCGCCGCGCTGGACGCGACGCTGCTCTCCCCGTCGGGCCACGCCGTCGCGGTGGACGGGTCGGGCAGGGCCGTGGGCGTCGCCACCCGCGAGTCGCTGGACGAGGCGCTGACCAGGGTCGCGGGAAGCGTCGGCGGACCGGCACGGAACACCGACGGCCCGAGCTCAAGCGGCCAGAGACCGAGCGACCCAAGCCTGAGCTCAAGCGACCCGAGCCCGAGCGGCCCGAGCCCCAGCTCAAGTGGCCCGAGCTCAAGCGACCCGAGCTCAAGCGACCCGAGCCCGAGCGGCCCGAGCCCCAGCTCAAGTGGCTCAACTGGCTCAGGCGGGTCGGCGGAAGGCGACGGCAGGCCCGCCGGGGGCGGCGACGGTTCCGCGGGAGGTGCCGACGGCCCAGCCGGGGGCGCCGAGGGGGCCGCGGGAAGCACCGGCAACCCCAGGGGAGGTGCCGATGGATGAGGAGCCGCTGGTCCGATGGGACTGGATCGGGCGTAACTGGCCCACGATCCAGGGCCTGCTCGAGGACCACATCGTGATGGCGCTGGTGCCGATCCTCATCGGATTGATCATCGCGCTCCCGCTCGGGCTGGCCGGGGTGCGGTGGCGCTGGCTCTACCAGCCGACCGTCGGCGTGATGAACGTGATCTACTCGCTGCCCTCGCTGGCCGTCTTCATCGTGCTCATCCCGATCACCGGGCTCGCCACCCGGACGACCGTGATGGTCCCGCTCACCTTCTACGCCATGGCGGTGCTGATCCCCGCGGTCGTCGACGGGCTGAGCTCGGTCCCCGACCACGTACGCCAGTCCGCGGTGGCGATGGGCTTCACCCCGCTGCGCAGGCTGCTCCAGGTCGAGTTGCCGATCGCGGTACCGGTCGTGCTGGCCGGGCTCAGGGTGGCCACGGTCGCCAGCGTCAGCCTGGTCAGCGTCGGCGCGCTGGTCGGCAGGGGCGGGCTCGGCTACCTGTTCATCGACGGCTGGCAGCGGCAGTTCTACACCCCGATCGTCGTCGGTATCGTGCTGGTCGTGGTGCTCGCCGGGGTCGCCGACCTGCTGCTGATCCTGGCGCAACGCCTGCTCACCCCGTGGTCGCGGGCGAGGGGGTCCGCGTGAACCGGATGATCGGGTTCTGGGGGTTTCGCGTGAACCGGCCTGGCGAGGCGCGGGCGATCCGGGTTAACCGGCCGATCGGGTCGCGGGCAGAGGAGGCCGTGTGAACTGGCTGATCGACTTCTTCGGCGACCCGGCCAACTGGTCGGGACCCGACGGGATTCCCAACCGGCTGCTCGAACACCTGGAGTTCGCCGGGCTCTCGCTGCTCCTCGCCATGCTGATCGCGCTCCCGCTGGGGCTGCTGATCGGCCACACCGGCAGGGGCGCGACGCTCGTCATCCTCACCGCGAACGCGGCCCGCGCCCTGCCGACCCTCGGCCTGCTGGTCCTCATCGTCCTGTTCATGGGCGTCGGTACGATCCTGCCGGTGCTCATCCCGCTGGTGGCGCTGGCCGTGCCGCCCATCCTGGTCAACACGTACGAGGGCATCCGGGGGGTCGACCCCGACCTGCGCGACGCCGCGTACGGCATGGGCCTGCGGGGCGGGCAGGTCCTCGGACGGGTGCTGGTGCCGGTCGCGCTGCCGCTGATCCTGCTGGGCCTGCGCCTGGCGGCGATCCAGGTGGTGGCGACCGCGACCGTGGCCGCCTACGTGGGCCTGGGCGGCCTCGGCCGTTTCATCATCGACGGTCTCGCGACCAAGAACTTCCCGAGCACGATCGGCGGGGCGGTCCTCGTAGCACTGCTGGCGCTTCTCGTCCAGCTCGGGTTCACTCTGGTGCAGCGCGTAACGGTCTCCCCGGGGGTGAGCGAGCGCCAGACCATCAGATAGTCTTCTTTACCCCCCGTTTTGGAAGGGAATAGCACCATGAAGCGCCTGATCAGCACCGCGGCGGTCCTCCTGTCCGCGGCGCTCACACTTACCGCGTGCGGCGGCGGAGATCCGCTCACCAGCGCCTCCCCCGCCCCCGCGGAATCCGGGTCGGCCTCCGCGCCGGCGGCCGGGGGGAAGGTCATCATCGGGTCGGCCAACTTCCCGGAGAACGTCCTGCTCGGCGAGATCTACTCCCAGGCCCTGGCCGCCAAGGGCGTCCAGGTCGAGGAGAAGTTCAACATCGGCAGCCGCGAGGTCCTGTACGACCAGGTCAAGAGCGGCGGCCTGACCATCCTGCCGGAGTACATCGGCTCGCTCCTCGCCTTCGTCGACAACACCACCACGGCGAAGTCGAAGGACGACGTCGTCGCCGGTCTCAAGGAGAAGCTCCCCGCCGAGCTGGAGGTCCTCACCCCCGCCCCGGCCGAGGACAACAACTCGCTGACCGTCACCAAGGAGACCGCCACCAAGGACGGCCTCACCACGATCGAGGACCTGGTCAAGGTCGCCAAGAACTACTCGGTGGGCGGCCCGCCGGAGTTCCAGACCCGCCAGGAGAAGAACTTCAAGGACACGTACGGCCTGGAGTTCAAGGAGTGGAAGAAGACCGGCGACGCCACCGCCGACGCCATCAAGGACGGCACCGTCCAGGTCGGCAACGTCTTCACCACCGACCCGAAGATCATCGTCAACGACCTGGTCTCCCTCCAGGACAACAAGAGCGCCTTCGCGGCCGAGAACATCGCCCCCCTGGTCAACAAGGCCGGCGTGAACGACACCGTGAAGACGACCCTCGACGCGGTCTCCGCCAAGCTCGACACCGCCGGCCTGGTCGCGCTGATGAAGCGCGTCGCGGTCGACAAGGACGACGCCGAGGCGGTCGCCAAGGACTGGCTCACCCAGAACGCCCTGCTCTAGGTTCCGGCGGCGGTCTCAACGGAAGGCGGGTGGACGTCCACCCGCCTTCCGGCGTTCTCACCGGTCGCCGGGCCAGTAGCGCGCCGACCGGCCGGCGGCTGACACGATCGCCGCGCCGTCGAGTTCGGTGCTGCTCAGCTCGATGCCGCCCAGCGGCCACTCCACGGCGAACTCGAAGTCCTCCGCCGGGGGCAGCGGCCACAGCCACAGCCCGAAGTGGCTGAAGGCGAACTCGTTCCCGCGCACACCGGCGCCGGTCGGCGACCACGACAGCAGGGGGCCGGCCGGCTGATCGCCGGAAGATCTCCTCCCGCTCGGCATCCGGTCGAGGGTGGTGGCCTTCGTGCCGTCGGCGAAACGCACGCCCATCCTCAGCAGCGAGTCCCGCGGACCACCGCGTCCGGCCGCCTGGTCGAAGGGGGTCGCGGCCATCTGTACGTATCGCCAGTCTTCGGCGGACAGCTCACCCTGCCGGGACACGACCTCCACCTCCAGCAGGAAGCCGGTGCTGAAGACCCTGATCGTCGGCAGGAGCACCACGACGTTCGTACCGCGGGCCACCACCCGATCGACCGCGAGCACCGCTCCGATCTCCGACGACGGGGGAGCCGACCAGGGCGGGGGTTCGGGACGGTTGGGGGCGGGCACCTCTCCCGCCGGCGCGGGGTCCGAGAGCCTTGTTTCGCGGTATCGCGCACCCGTTCCTGGTGAGAGTTCCTTCCGGTCTCGCCACGCGTTCTGAGCGTTCATCAACCACAGCGGGCGATGAAAGAACGCGCTGGCCATGAGGGACAACTCCAGCACGAGCAGAAACAGTGCGATCTCTGGCCCGAGACGCACATCCGAGTAATATCCTGGCTCCTGTGCGAGGGGTAATCCTTCTCGAAGCTTTTTTCCTAGCTCTTCCTCGGCCGAGGCAGAGGCGGGCCAGTCGGGACGAGAATCCCCCGTCGTAATCACGGTCAAGGTTTTGCTCGGCTCTCCGGACACCTCGATATTCGACCACTGCCACGCCGTGAGAAGAATGCCGAGGGCGACGAAGACGAGTGCGGCGGGCCGCAGAGAGGCTCTGCCGGTGACACCGCGCAGGCGAACGCACCACAGCAACGAGGCCGCCACTCCCAGCAGCACCGCGACCGACCAGACGGTGGAAATCTGCCAGGCGTTCGCGGTCGCCCGCGCGGTGCGCACTCCGAACTGTTCCACGACGAGCACGGAGACACCGAACCATTCCCAGAAACTCACCGCGAGCAGCAGTGCCGCGACCGTAAGTACACCCCGTTCGCGAAAACCCCATCGAGAAGCACCAAGATCAGATGACATAGAGGGCAAGTCAACACCAGATGCGGGTGTTGAGGGAGCGAATACGGCAAGAAGGGCCGGATTGGCTGGCGGGGTTTTATGCGTTTCTCGCACATGTGTGCTTTTCTGAAGTTTTCATCGGCGGTGCGCTGCTCTTTTTCTTACGCTCATCCAGTGATTCAGCGCCGTGCCCGTCGATTCGATTTTGAACCAGACCAGGGTTGTGGCGAAATTTCAACGGGCGGTGAGGCTCTTGACGAGCATGACCCTTCGACCGCCGGTGGCGTCCGGACCGGAATTTCTTCTACGCCGCAAGAGGCTGCCCTATGGCCTGGCTGCCGTGGTTGAGCATCGTGCTCGATCTCCCTCTGGCGGTGCTCGCTCAGGCGGTTGTCCTCTCCGGCAGTCCTGCCGGGCAAGGCGCATGATCTAGCGCCCCTCGCATGAGTCATCCTGCGTGCGCTGAGGTAGGCCGGAGTTATCGCGCTGGCCGACAAGGCGCATCAGAGAGCCGAGGGCTTGGCCGCCACGCCCTACAAGAGCAAGAACAAGCCCGCTTCGTAAAACAGGCCAGCCGCTTCCACGCCATGCTCTGCAGACCAGTGAACGCGTCAATGCCCAGCTGAAGAGCTGAAAAACCCTCCGGAAGCTGCGCTGCAACCCTGGCAATGTCGGCCACCTGTGTAAGGCCATCGCCGTCTTTCAAACTCACCTCGTCGCGCAGGCCGCCTGAAGATAAAAAAGGTTCAGTGGCGCGACAACCTCGCGTGAAGAATCGGCTTGTGGCGACCCAGCGCTTTCAGATCTAAGGCGAGCTGTAAGGTAATTTAAATGGAAGCATTCGGTTTAATGCAATGGCCTTTCGTGTAGAACTTATGTTCGCCTAGGTGGTGAGGATTTATTTAGTTTGTTTTCAAATTCTTTGAGCCATTCTCGATGATCGGCTTCGCCGTGCATATACTCGCCTGGCGCGACCTGAATGTCGCAACCATGAAGTCGGCTAAGTACAGCCCAGGTCAGCTCATCAGTTACCTCGACGTCTCTATCTGTTCCGCTCCATATGGCTGCCCAATCGTTCGCCTCCTCAGGGGACACCTTCCCTTCGGCCAGGTTTCTCAACATTTCATATGCTTCATATCGAGTCGGCCCTGAACTCATAAATCACCAACTCCCGGTGTACTTTCCACACTTATCGAACGTGTAGTGCACTTTGGGTCCGCCTGTCTCTGGCCGTACCTGGCGCACCTGACCGTCGTGGGCGACAGTCTCATGCCAGGTCCGCTTTTCATTGCTCGCAGGATTCCATTCGCGAACTCTACGTCTTCCTGCCATTTCGCCAGGTTTCTGGGGAGGAGTGATTGGATCGTAGTACCGATAGCGGCCATCCGAAAGTTCACGCATTCCACCGGTGCCGTACTTACTCCACTGTCGAAGATGTTCCTTGTAAAGGCTACCGCCATATATGTTGTCCGCGCCGGGACCATCGTTGTGAACAAGTACTGCATTACCGCCTGTTACCACATGGTAGGTGTGGATGTCGTCGACGGTGAAGTTGTAGACGCGGCGTGTGGTGGTCCACTTCTTGATCGCGGTGATCTGGACGTACGTGCCGGCTGAGGTTTGCAACCACATGCCAGGCTGGAGTTCGCCGGCGTCGGTCCACTTACTCAGGGTGGGTACCCAGAAGGGGTGCTCGTCGGTCGCGGTGATCGGGGAGGTGGCGTCGCCTCTGTCGCCGTCGGTGTCCACGGTGATCTTGACGAGGTTCTTGGTGCCTTCGCCTGAGATCAGGACGGTGACGGCTCTGGCCTCGGTGCGGTCGGTTTCGGGGTCGGTGGCGAGTACGTACTCGCCGACCTCGACGTCTTCGATCGGTTTTTGGGTTCCGTCGGCCATCAGGACGAGGGTGCCGGCCACGAAGCTGTTGGGCTTGCAGGCCTTGACAGCTCCTTGCGCGCCCTTGGCCGCCTTACTGCCCGTTTTGAAGGCTGTTGTGGCGATCTTCCCGCCAGGGATGAATCCGATCACCGTCATCGCGCAGCTGCCCAGGGAAGGGTTGGCCGCGCAGTTGAGTGGATCCCCAATGAAAAGGTCGCATACGAAAATCCCCGAACAGCCGTCAGCAATATAGGTGAGGATGGTTGGGGGTTGTTCCGGATGGGTCGGGCCCGCAGGCGAATCAGGCGTGGAATCCACCGGCTTTACCGAACTCGGTTCGCAGGAGTATTTGAAGCCGCCTCCGGACACGTAGGTCGTTCCAGCGGGGCAGATGCTTCCCCCGCTACCTCCGCCACCTCCACCTCCGCCACCGATGATCTCGATTCCGACATGGCCGGTGTAGCTGGTTGTGCACGGCCCATAGGTGCAGAGGTAGTCGGCCCACTCCTGGGGGGTTCGGTCCGAGCCGGGGCCACGGTCCTTCGTTGCGTTGTTCGGGTCGTTTATGAAGTCTTCGCTGTTCGGGTCGAAGTCGGGCTTGTACGGCGGGTCCGGCTTCTTCGGCTGAGGCTTCGTCGGTCCAGAGCCGCCACCGCAGTTATAGCAAGGATTGCTCACCGGGGCGCTATTGCTCTTACCGTTGATGCTGTTGTTGCTGGACGAATTTTGTGGACATCCAGCAGATTTCGGAGTTTTGCAACCAGGTTTTCCTGGCGGAGGGTTTGGAGGCTTCCAACACCCACGCGGGTCCATGGGCCCCGTGCAAGGCCCTGTGGCGACGGCGGGTTCTAGGTTGCCCACCCATTCGGTTTCGGTGGCTATTTTGCAGTTCAGTCCCCAGAGGCCACCAAATATTCTTGCTATCGCCCCGCATGGAGCATGACCTGAGGGGTCGAGATTGACCAGAGGATTGCCATTGCCGTAGGTATAGCGGTTGGCCTGGATCGAGGGGGTGGGGTTGAGGGTCCAGTCGTCGCGGGAGGTGAAGGTGCCGGTGCCGGGCTGGTACCAGCGGGCGTGCATGTTGACCTTGCCGGTGTCCGGGTCGGTGTACTCGCCCTGGTAGCCCAGCGTGCGCGCGGTGCCGGAGCGGTGGGTGACCTTCCCGAAGGGGTCGTAGGCGACCGAGTCCACCAGTGCGGTGCCGGAGAAGGTGCCGACCACGTCGCCGTGCAGGTCGGACATCACGCCGAGTGCGGCGGTGCCGCCCTCCTGGAGGCTGAGCAGGCCGCCGAAGGGGTCGCGGCCGTACTTGGCCATGGTGGTGTTGACGCCGTCGGAGACGGTGGCGATGTCGTTTTCCAGGCCGGAGTAGGTGAAGCGCTGCTGGTCGGCTCCCTTGGTACGTGAGGTCACCCGGCCCAGCGCGTCGTAGCCGTAGGAGGCCTCTCCGTCGGAGATCAGCCGGTCGAAGGCGTCGAAGGTGAGGTTGCGGGTGACGCCCGCCTTGGTCTCCGTCGCCACGGTGCCGCGGGGGGTGTAGGTGTAGTCGACGCCGCCGCCGGAGGTCAGCCGGTTGCGTTCGTCGTAGACGAAGGTCTCGTTCCCGGCCTTGGTGCGGTTGCCCGAGTCGTCCCATTCGTAGGCGGTGACGGCGCCGCCCGGGGCGGTCCAGGAGGTCAGGCGTCCGGCGTGGTCGTAGCCGTAGGTGTTGGTGCCCGCTCCCGCGGTGCCGGTGGTGGTCTTGGTGGTGAGGTTGTCGTCCTTGTCCCATTCGTAGACGATCTTCGCCAGTTGCGCGTTGCTGCTGTTCTTCAGCGTCTGGGAGGTGGGCCGGTCGACGGCGTCGTAGATATAGGTCTGGGTGTTGACCGGGTTGGCCGAGGTCTGGCTGGTGAGCCGGTCGGCCTTGTCGTAGCCGTAGGTGAAGGTGCGGCCGGTGACCGGGTCGGAGGCGGTCCTGAGCCGGTCGGCGTCGTCCCAGGTGTAGTTCGCGGTGCCGGTGGTGTCGACGCGCTGGCTGAGGTTGCCCCGCGCGTCGTAGCCGTAGGCGGCGACCTGGTTGGTGGCTTTGGAGACCTTGGTCAGCAGGCTGCGGTCGTTGTACTCCAGGGTGTGGTCGCCGATCGCGGTGACCCGGCCCGCGGTGTCGTAGGTGACGTTGCGCTCGGGGGTGGCCACCGAGGCGCCGCTGCCGGTCTCCTTCACCATCCGGCCCAGGGCGTCGAAGGTCCGGTCGATGCGGACTCCGCCCGGTTGCAGGGTGGCGGTGGCGTTGCCGGCGGCGTCGTAGACGGTGGTCCAGGTCCGATCGGCCGCGTTGGGATGGGCGGGAGTCGATGGCTCGATGACCGATTCGGGCAGGCCGAGGGTGTTGTAACCGGTCCATACCGCGTTGCCGCGGCCGTCGGTGGTGCGAGTACGCGCACCGCCGGCGTCGTAGCCGAACGTCGAGGTGATCGACTTGCCGGCGGAGACCGGCTCGATGAGCGCGGTCATCCGGCCCAGCGCGTCGAAGGTGCGGCGGGTGAGGTGTCCCTCCCCGGAGGTGCTGCTGACCAGGTTGCCGGCCGGGTCGCGGCCGAAGCCGAAGGTGCGCACCGTCGCGCCGGTGACGTCGAGATCCTTGGCGGCGATCTGGCGGCCGGCCAGGTCGTACTCGGCCTCGGTGGCGTTGCCCTCCGGGTCGGTCACCTTGGCCGAGCGGCCCAGGAAGTCGTACCCGATGGCGGAGGTGTTGGTGTTCGGGTCGGTGATGGCGGTGACCTGCCCGGCGGCGTTGACCGTGTAGCTGGTGCTCTTGTCGCCGGGGGCGACGCTCTTGGTGAGGTTGCCGGCGGTGTCGTAGGTCATCGCGGTGATGTGCGCCGCGGTGATGGGCCGGCGTTCGACCTGGGTCTGGGTGATCATGCGGCCCAGGTCGTCGTAGGTGGCCTCGACCCGCGCACCGGTGGGGTCGACCATGGCGCGTTGCTCGCCCAGCAGGTCGTACTCCGACACCCATGTACCGCCCGGCCCGGACGGACCGGGATCGGTGACCCGGACCTGGCGGCCCAGCGCGTCGTACTCGGCGGAGGTGACATGACCCCGCGGGTCGGTGACGCTGGTCAGCTGACCGGCAACGTCGTAGCCGTAGCTGACCTTGGGAATCAGCGCGGCCCCGCCGGGCGGGGTGTAGGACGGCAAGGTGGTGGAGGTCAGGCGACCGGCCTTGTCGAACGCCGAGGTTATGGTCCGTCCTTCAGCGTCGACACTGTGGGTCAGCACCCCGGCGCTGTCATAGCCGTATCGCACGGTGGGGCGCCCGTCGGTGGCGGAACCGTTCTTCTCAATCTTCACCTGCGGGGACTTCGACTCCACCAGTTGTCCGGCGAGGTCGTAGCGCATCGTGGTGGTGAAGTCGGCGGCGGTTGCTCCGGCGGCGTTGCCTCGCGGCTCGATCGTCTCGGTGACCAGACCGCGGTCGTCGTAGCTCCAGGTGGAGACCAGATCGTCCGTGCCGTTCTCCACGGTCTGCCTGGTCAGCAGGTTCACCGCGTTGTAGGTGTAGGCCGTGGATTCGATCCGGGTGCTGCCCGCTCCGGTGAAGGACTCCTTCGTGACGTTGCCGGCCGCGTCGTACTCGTAGGCGCTCTTGCGCTTGAGCGTGGCCGGGTCGAAGGTCGTGGAGGTCACCCGGCCGGCGGCGTCGTAGACGTACTCCTCGGTGGTCTTGCCGCCGCCGGTCACCTGCTTGGTGACGTTGCCGGCCGCGTCGTAGGTGTTGGCCTCCAGCACCACGTCAGTCGTAGTGGTCAAACCGTTCAGCCGGACGTCATCGCCGATCAGCTGTGACAGCCGGTTGTCGCCGAAGTAGGTGTAGGCGGTCTTGCGCCCCATCGCGTCCACCTCACCGGCCAGCCGCCCGCCGGGGTCGTAGGAGAAGGACTCCAGCACCACATCTTGAGCGGCCTGAGGCGCGACCGGGCTGCCGGTCCACGCCTTGAGCGTCGTGGAGGCCAGCTCACCACGTTTGGTGTAGGCGTAGGTGTAGACCGTCCCCTTCTCGTCGGTGAGGCTGGCCTTGGCTCCGAGGGCGTTCCACGTGACGCGGGCCACGCCGCCTTCCGGGCCGGTGACCGTTTCCACCCGGCCGCCGGAGTCGTAGGTGTAGGTGATCTTTCGTTCGGGGTCACCGCCGGTCAGATCCGTGACCGTCTCGGTGAGTTTGTTGCCGTCCGTGTCGTAGGTGAACGTGGTCTTGGCGGTGTGGGTGACGTTGGTGACCTCGTTCTTCACCCCGGCGCCGGTGTGGGTGACCAGGCGCCCCAGCCCGTCATAGGTGGAGGTGGTGACCACTCCGGCGGGGTGAGCCTGCGAGATCTCCTTACGTGAGACCACCCGGCCGAGCGCGTCATGGGCGAACTGGATTTTCAACCCTGACGGACTGGTCTGCTCGGCCAGGTCACCGGCGGCACTGTAGCGGTAGGTCGTCTCGTTGCCCTTGGCATCCTTGCTCGACTCGCGCAGGCCGGCCGGGGTGGTGCCGCCGCCGGCGGCGGGTTCGGTGCCGTCTGTGTAGGTGGACGTTGTCGAACGACCGGTGGGGAAGTCCGGGGTGGCCGGGGTGGTCTGCTTGGACACCTCCCCATGGGGGGTGTACTCGGTGGTGGTGGCGTAGGTGTTGTCGGTGGCGCTGGCTGAACGGGCATCCCTGTGTGTCGTGGGACGGTCGTTGCGTGGATCGAACTCATCGGCGGTGTTGCGGTAGAACGCCTGGTGGGTGGTCTGGCAGTTTCCCGCCGCCTTGCAGGTCTTGGTGGCGGTGACGTTGCCGCGGGCGTCGTTGACGCGCTCGGTGAGGACCCCGTTCGGGTCGGTGGTCTTGGTGAGGAAGCCGCCGGTGTCGTACTCGTACTTGGTGATCTTTCCCAGCTGGTCGGTGCGGTTGACCAGGCGGTAGCCGCGCCAGGCGTCGTAGGCGGAGCTGAGAGTGTTGTTGTTGGGATCGGTGACCGTGACCGTCGACAGGCCGGTCGCCTGGGCGTAGACGGGTTGGCCGATCTTCCAGGTGCCGCCGTGCTGGTCGGTGTGGGTGGTGATCCGCTCGGTGCCCGCGTCGTAGGTGTTGGTCGCCCACACCCGCTCGGACGGCAGGGTGATCTTCGTGAGCTTGTGCGGCGCCTCGGCGCGCGCGGCGTAATGCAGCGCCACCTCGGCCGCGGTGAGCGGCTTGCCGTAGATCGCGACCTCGTCGATCAGGCCACGGAAGGGGAATTCCTGCGCACTGGTCCCGGTCGGCAAACCGGGTGCTGATCCTTGAACAACGACTCCGGTGCCGATGGTGGCGTAAGGGCGCCACGGATCCACTTGGCCGGTCATCGTGCCGATCTGCGTGCCGTCCAGGTACAGCACCTGATCGGCGCCGGCGACCGTCAGCGCCACGTGATGCCACTGGTTGTCGTTGACCACGGTGGCCGACCCCATGGGGGAGGCGACCATTTTGAACGCTCCGCGGAGTTTGCCGTCGGTGCCGACGTACAGCATCGGCCCTTCCGGTGTGGAGCCGTAGCTCACCGAGGAGGCCATCAGCACCCCGGAGGTGGTGGTCTTGAACCACATCTCCGCCGAGACCTGATCACCCAGGTACGCCAGCGCGTGCTGCGGCAAGGTCACCCGCGAGTTGTTGAACTCCACCGCCGTATCGGGAGTGCCCGCCAGGGCGCCGGGCTTGGCGTAGCTCACGGTGCCGTACTCGGCGCTGCCCGCTCCTGAGCCCAGGTCGACCGCCTGCCATCCTGACGCCTCACCCAGTCGCCAGTATCCGTATGGTTCGCTGTCTTGGACGATGCCGCGGTACTGCGAGCCGCTGTCGTAGGTGTAGCGGGTGCAGTTGGGAGCGGCCACCGGCGCGCACACCGCGGTCAGCTTGTCGCCCTCGTAGTGGTAGGTCCACGTCACCGGCGAGCCGTTCACCGGGTCGCTGGACACGCTCGCCACGTGCGCGCCGCTCCAGGTGAACGTCAGCGACCGGCCGCCGGTCGCGGTCACCTTCTCGAGCTTGCCGTCCCCGCCGTAGGAGAGGTCTTGTGCTCGGCCGCGGGCGTCGGTCACCTTCGTCAACCGGCCCTGGGCGTCGAACAGGTACACGGTGGAGGACTTGTCCATCAGTTTCCACCCGCCCCCGGTGACGTCGGCCAAGGTGGCGTGCATGCCCGGCGGCGGCTGGAAACTCCCGTTGCCGTTGGCGGCGAATCGCACCCGGCGTCCGTCGGGGTAGGTCACCAGGGCGCTGGTCAGATCCCCGCGCACCTCGCGTACCAGCTTCATGTCCCAGCGCGTCGACCAGCCCGCGCCGAAGACCCCGTCGGTGCGGGCGTCCATGCTGTTGTAGGAGCGCGTCACCGACAGCGGCGGGCCGGCCGTGGCCACCGACAGATCGGTGGCCTCAGTGGTGTAGTTGCCCGGCATCTGGTGGAACTCCTGGCCGTTGACCCCGCGCGCGGCCAGCTGCGAGCCGATCACCGGCTGACGCACCCCGGTGGTGAGCGACCATGTCGAGGAGGTCGTGCTCAGGTTGTTGCTCGTGTCGGTGGCGGTGACGTTCCACCAGTACTGCTTGCTCCAGGCCAGCTTCCCCGAAGGAACCTTCCACCCGCCCGAGTAGTAGTTCGTCACCGTACCGGACGCGGGACAGGTCCCGGTCATCGCCTCGTTGTCACACACCTTGAAGGTGAAACGGATCAACACCGGGGAAGAGGAGTCGTTTCCGCGGCCGCTGGCGCGCAGTGTCGGTGTGCGCGACTCCACCAATGTCCCGTCGTAGGGATAGACGAGATCCGCCGACGGATACTGATGAAACGAACACGTCCCCTGACGTACCCACGAATGGGGGGCCACCGACGGCGGTGTCCCGACCGGAGCACTGAAACCGGTCACCCTCCACACATCCGTTCCGTAGGCGACCACTGCCCCGTAGCTGTACTTCTGGGTGGAACTCCATTGCGTGTACGTGTCGCAAAAATCAGCCGCCACCGACGAAGCGGCGCTGCCGGTGGCAGCTGTTGCTCCTCGGCGCTCGGCCCGCCGATCGTCCTGAGGAGATGAGCGACCATCCTTGGCCGTCGAAGCCCGGGAGCCTTCATCGGTGAATCGCCTCTCGACCGGCAACGCGCCCTTGCCGCCACGGATGTCCTGCTCGGGCAGCTTGGGCAGACTCACCGTCGTGGTCGTCGCCGCGGAATCCACCAGGGAGGGGAATCCCGCCGCCGACCCGGTCAGCTGGTCGGGTGTGTCAGGGGTGCCCTGGAAGAGGGCGGGCGGCTGCACGGTCGCAGCCGATACCGGAACCGCTTGGAACAGCAACAGGCCCGGGAGTGCCGCCACCATGACGGCCACTGCTGTCCGGGCTCTCACGGCTGCCGAAAACGACCATGACAAACTCCGGCGCATACGCCGTCACCCTCCGAACAAGTCAGCGCGAGAGTCCAACCGCCCCGCGTTACCCCAGCCCGCCACCAGGCCCGCAGTGGGGCCGGGGTCGACGGTTCGGAGTGTGCCATCAGCAAACGATCAGAAATTACCCAGGGAACCTTTATCGGCACAATAGGTTCAAGAGGTGCGGAATAGGACATGGATTTTGGGTTTAAAAATACGATATGTCGGATCTGGGTTGCTTTTGTAACGCTGAGTTGCCGCGAAAGTGGACCGGAACGATCACGCGGGGAAAGGGAGCGGTCGCCCACCGTTCGTCTCGGGCGCCTCGGTCCCTGAGCTTTTTCGAAAGTGCAGCTCACGGCCGCTGAGACTTGGTGGCTTTCAGGAAGGCCGAGAGGGAGGGGTGAGGCGGGCCGCGCGGTTTTGGGTCGGTTCAAAGGGGGTGTCGGAAAGGCGGCTGGCGGCCTGTCGCGGAGGAAAACGGAGACGATGAGGTCGGGGGCCGGTGTGATTCGTGGCACACCGGGCCGGACCCGGGCATTTGCCCGGGTCCGGGATGATGGCCGGATGAACGAGTTCGTCGAGTCCATGGCCCAGGTGGTGACCGGTGTGACGGTCGTCACGGTGAAGGACGAGCGCGACGACGTGGGGGTGACGGTCGCCACCTTCACCTCGCTGTCGCTGGACCCGCCGCTGGTGATGGTGAGCCTGGACAACACCGGTTATCTCAACGAACTGCTGCTCCGCCACGACCGCTGGGCCGCCAGCGTGCTGTCGGCCGGGCAGAAGGCGATCGCGAGCCGCTTCGCCACCGCGGGCCGTCCGGGGGCCAGGTTGCTGCTCGCGGGCACGCCGCACCACCGGGGCGAGCTGAGCGAGGCCCTCGTCGTGGACGGCGGTGTCACCGCGCTGGAGGCCGAGACGGTCAAGGTCGTCCCGGCGGGGGACCACACGATCTTCATCGCCAAGGTCCTGGGGGTCGACTACGTCGACACGTCGGTCCTGCCGCTGGCCCGCTACCGGAGCCGCTACCGCTGATCCGGCGAGTCTCCGCTCGTCCTTCTCTCACGTGAAAGAGCCGCCGCCTCTCACGAGAAAGAGCCGCCGCGTCCGAACGCGGCGGCTCTTCACCGAAGGACGGGGAAGGTCAGCGGACCTTCCACGAACCCGGGAGCATCAGCGGCCCGTACGACGGCAGGCCCAGCTCACCGGCGAGGTGGGCGAGCGGGCCCCAGGCCTCCAGGCGGACCTGGGCCAGGGCGGCGGTCCTGTCCTCGCTGGACTCCGGGGGACGCAGCCGCTCCAGGGGGCTGAGCTTGGGGTAGACGCGCACCGGGGCGTCGACGGACAGCCCGGCCTTCTTGCGGGCCAGGGCGAGGGCGTCCTCCAGGCCGCCGAGCTCGTCGACGAGGCCGCTCTCCAGGGCGTCCGCCCCGGTCCAGACCCGGCCCTTGGCCAGCTCGTGGGCCCGCTCGCGGGACAGGCCGCGACCCTCGGCGACCTTGTTCACGAAGTCGTCGTAGACCCGGTCGAGCCAGGCGTTGACCCGCGCCCACTGCGCCTCGGAGAAGGCGTGGCTGGGGGAGAGCATCCCGGAGTTGGCGCCCTCACCGACGATCTCCGAGGAGACGCCGATCTTCTCCAGCAGGCCGCCGATGACCGCCTTGCCGCCGAACACGCCGATGGAGCCGGTGAGCGTGCCCGGCTGGGCCACGATCGCGTCGGCGGCCATCGAGACCATGTAGCCACCGGAGGCGGCCAGGTCGCCCATCGAGATCACGATGGGCTTGCCCGCCTTGCGGGTGAGCACGACCTCGCGCCAGATGGCGTCGGAGGCCGTGTACGAGCCGCCGGGGCTGTCGACCCGGAAGACGACCGCCTTGACGTTGTCGTCGCGCCGGGCCGCGCGCAGGGCGGCGCAGATGGTGTCGGAGCCCATGGCGCCACCGCCGCCCAGCGGGCTGCGGCCGCTGCGGCCGAGCCGGATCGCGCCGTTGCCGCGGACCAGGGCGACGGTCTGCTCGCCGGGGTGCGGAAGCTTCTTCGCGGAGAGCGCCTTGGCGTAGCGGCCGACGTACAGCAGCAGCGTGTTGTCGCCGAAGGCCTCCTTGACCTCGTCGTAGACCTCGTCGCGGTAGGCCAGCCGGTCGACGAGCCCGGCCTCGACGGCCTCGGAGCCGATGAACGGGCCCTGGTCGATGAGCTCGCGGACCCTGGCCGGTTCGAGGCGGCGCCCGTCGGCGATGCCGGCCACGACCTGCTCGGTGATCGACTCGGTGATGCGGCCCATCGACTCGCGGTGGGCCTCGGTCATGTGGTCCTGGGTGAAGGTGTTGGCGGCCGTCTTGTACTCGTGCCGCTGGCCGATCTGGTACTCGACGCCGAGCTTGCCCAGCGCGCCCCGCAGGAAGCGCTGCTCCATCGCGACGCCGGTCAGCCCGACGTCGCCGGACGGCTGGAGGTAGACCCGCTCGAACGCGCTGCCCAGGTAGTAGGGGACGGTGCCCCCGCCCAGCTCGCCGAAGGTCTCGGCGAACGCGACGGTCAGCTTGCCCGAGGCCCGGAAGTGGACCACGGCCTGGCGGAGCTCCTGGACGATCGCGAGCCCGAGCGGCTGGCCGCCGATCTTGACGATCAGCGCCTTGACCCGGTCGTCCTTCCTGGCGCGCTTGAGCCCGGCCAGCACGTCGGTCAGGCTCGTCTTGCGCATCGCCAGGACGGCGCTCAGCGGATCCACCGGGGGACTGCCGTCGGTCAGGCCCTCGGTGAGGTCGAGCTCAAGGACCAGTGGAGCGGTACGCCGCTGCTTGAACCGGTCGACAGTGTCGATGATCACCTTGGTCGCGTCCATGCTCTTCACCCTAAGCGACACATACCGGGCTTATGCGGTTCGGCGGGGGTCCACCTGCTTTCCGGCCCACGGGGGTCTCCGCGACCCCCGTGGCCACGCGGCTCTTGCGTGACTTTCACGTGGCCAGGCGGGCTTTTCCGGCACCTGGCACCCCGGAGCCCGTACGACCCCTGGGGGCCCGTACGACCCCGGGGTCCGTACGACCCCGGGGTCCGCGCGGCGCCTACGCGCTTCGGCGGGCGTTCACCTGCTTCTTGAGCATCGAGGTGGACGCGGCGGGGGAGCTGCCCTTCAGGCGGGCCTTCTCCACCGAGGTGAGGACGGTCTTCAGGGTGGCCGTCTCCTTGATCTTGGCGGTGAAGTTCACGCCGCCGTTCGCCCAGTTCAGCCAGGCGGCGAGCAGCTCGCTCTCCAGCTTGGCCCTCGCCGTCTTCTTGGCGGGCTTGAGCACCTTGTACGCGGCGGCCGCGGTGGCGGCGGGCGTGACCTCGGCGAAGACCTTGCTGGCCTTGGTCACCAGGCCGAGGTAGCAGCCGAGCGTCGCGTCCGTGATCCTGCCCTTGCCCCGGGTGGCCTCCGCCGCCCACTGCGCGGCGCTCAGCGTCCTCGTGGACTTGCCGCGCGTGCACACCGTGGGCGCCGCCGCCGTCTTCGCCGGGGGGACGGTCACGGTCACGGTGATCGTCACCGTCGGCAGCGGGACCGGCGTCGGCACCGGGTCGCTCGGCGTGGCCGACGGGGAGGGGCCCGAGCCGGGTTCGGGGCTGGGCTCCTCGGACGGCTGCTCCGAGGGCTCCTCGGACGGCTCGTCGGACGGGTCCTCGGAGCCGGAGGGCGGGTCGGCGGGCTCCTCGGGAAGGGGCGTCTGGGTGACGGGAGGAGCGGGGGTGCCCCCGGCGATCGCGGCGTTCAGGTCGAGACGCGGGGTGGTCACCGTGCCGTAGACG
This sequence comes from Streptosporangium sp. NPDC002524, assembly GCF_040295985.1. Taxonomy (NCBI): domain Bacteria; kingdom Bacillati; phylum Actinomycetota; class Actinomycetes; order Streptosporangiales; family Streptosporangiaceae; genus Streptosporangium; species Streptosporangium sp. NPDC002524. Next base: position 76,699 of record NZ_JBEOWK010000007.1, read on the forward strand.
ATCGGGCGGCCCGTCGTCTTGAGCCGGTCGGCCAGCGCGTCCGGGGCGCCCGGGGTCTTCTGGGCCACCAGCGCCAGGGCGCCGGTGACGAACGGGGCGGACATCGAGGTCCCGCTGTAGACCTGGTGGCCGCCGCCGGGCACCGCGGAGTCGATCTCGAGGCCGGGGGCGAAGAGGTCGAGCACGGGGCCGTGGTTGGACCAGTAGGGGACGGTGTCGTCGTCGCCCGTCGCGCCCACCGTCACCGGGCCGGAGAAGCAGCCGGGGGCCCCGGCGCCGGGCACGCCCTCGTTGCCCGCGGCGGCCACGACGGCCACGCCCTTGGCGCGAAGGTCGTCGACCCGGGTCTTCATCGCCGCCAGTTCGGGCTCGGCGTCACACGCTCCCTCGTACAGGCCGCCGCCGAGGCTGAGGTTCACCGCGGCGATGTTCCTGCCACCCTCCTTGAGCTTCGCGACGTGCTCCAGGGCGAGCAGGAGCGTGGACTCGAACGCGGTCAGGCAGACCCCGCCCTCGTCGGCGCAGTCGTTGATCCTGCTGAAGACCTGGATCGCCACGATGTCCGCGTCGGGGGCGACGGCGTGGGCGATCCCCGCCACGTGGGTGCCGTGGTCGCACAGGTTGACCTGCCCGTTGAGGCAGGCGGGGGTCTTCGCGTCGGCGGACGCCGGGTCGCTCGTCTGCCCGTTGGGACACAGGGACTGCGCGCCGCCGTCCGTCGCGGAGAAGCAGGCCTGCTCCACGACCTTGCCCCCGAAGTCGGGGTGGGCGGCGTCGATCCCGGTGTCGATGATCGCGATCGTCTGGCCCTGGCCCTTGGTCCCCCCGGCGTGCGCCTTGTCCGCGCCGATCACCTGCAGGCTGGTGGCGAGCGTGCCCGAGCTCAGCGCTCCCAGCGACGTGGGGGAGTACGTGCGGTCGCGGCGGATGGAGAGGACGCGCGGGTCCTCGGCCAGCTTGGCGAGCGAGTCACCGGTCCCCTCGACCACGATGAACGAGGTGTCCGCGGGTTCGAGGACAACCTCGGCGTCGGGCAGCTGCCGCGCCTCCCCGGCCACCGGCGCGGCCTCCGCGGGGGCGGCCAGCTCGACGATGACCCGGGCCCCGTCGTCGTCGGAGGCGAGTCCCGCCTCCAGCTTCGGCAGCGGGGGCGGTGGCGTCGCGGGGGGCGGGGCCGGCGTCTCCTGGCCGCCCGGGGCCGCGGGTGGGCTCACCGGGGGGCTCGCGGAGGCCGCCGGCGGCGCCGGGGAGTCCTCGGCGAGGGCGGGGATCGCGGGCGCGATGGTGAGAACCAACGCCATGGCCACGAGAGCTCGAAGTCGCACACGTCCTCCGGGGGGATCAAACGGGCGTTTCGGAGTCTAAGCAGCCGTATGCGTCGCGTGAATACTTTGCCCCAGATTTGGAGGATCTTCGGAGAAAAGCTCGACCCCCCGCGGCGTAGCGCACACGGAGGGTCGAGTGGTCGGAATATTACTTGAGGCCGTTGGAGATGGCGGTGATCAGCTCACCGTTGGTGGTGTCGCCGCTGGTCTCCCAGAAGAACGCCCCGCCCAGACCCTGGTTCTTGGCGTAGGTCATCTTCCCGGCGATGGTGGCGGGGGTGTCGTAGCTCCACCAGTTGCCGTTGCAGAAGGCGTAGGCGGTGCCGGCGACGGTGCCGGTGGGCGGGCACTTGGTCTTGAGGACCTTGTAGTCCTCGTTGCCGGGCTCGTAGGTGCCCTGGGCGGCGCCGGTGGCGCTGCCGCCGGGGGCCGACTGGGTCACGCCGGTCCAGCCGCGTCCGTAGAAGCCGATGCCCAGCAGCAGCTTGCTGGCCGGGATGCCCTTGGACTTGAACTTCTGGATCGCCGCGTCGGAGTAGAAGCCCGCCGTCGGGATGCCGGTGTAGGAGGTCAGGGGCGAGTGCGGAGCCGTCGGGCCCTGAGCGTTGAACGCGCCGAAGTAGTCGTACGTCATCGGCATGAGCCAGTTCAGGTTGTTGATGGCGCCCGCGTAGTCGGCGACGTCGATCTTGCCGCCGTTGGAGCCGTCGGCCGTGGTCGCCGCGGTGATGAGGGCGTTGGGGCCGAACTTGGTGCGCAGCGCGGAGATGACGTTCTTGAAGGCGTTCGGGCCGCTGCTGTCACAGGTCAGGCCACAGGCGTTGGGGTACTCCCAGTCGATGTCGATGCCGTCGAACACGTCGGCCCAGCGCGGGTCCTCGACCAGGTTGTAGCAGGAGTCGGCGAACGCGGCCGGGTTCTGCGCGGCCTGGGTGAAGCCGCCGGACCAGGTCCAGCCGCCGAAGGACCAGATGACCTTGATGTTCGGGTAGGCCCTCTTCAGCTCGCGGAGCTGGTTGAAGTTGCCGCGCAGCGGCTGGTCCCAGGTGTCGGCCACGCCGTCGACGCTCTGGTCGGCGGTGTAGGCCTTCTCGTAGTCGGCGTAGGAGTCACCGATGGTGCACCGGCCGCCGGTGGTGTTGCCGAAGGCGTACAGGATGTGCGTCAGCTTCGAGGCGGAGCCGTTCGTGACCAGGTTCTTCACGTGGAAGTTACGGCCGTAGACGCCCCACTGGGTGAAGTATCCGACGATCTTCTTGCCGCCGGGAGGCTGGACGGTGGGGGTGACCGTCGGGGTCGGCGTCGGGGTCGGGGTGGGGGTCGGCGTCGGGGTGACCGTGGGCGTCGGGGTGGGGGTCGGGTTCGTGGGGCCGCCGGTGCAGGCGGCGCCGTTGAGCTTGCAGTTCAGCACGCCGGTGATGCCGCCGGGCGCGCCGTTGAAACCGAAGCTCGTCGAGGCGCCCGCCGCGAGCGCGCCGTTCCACGCCTTGTTGACGAAGGTGTAGTGGTTGCCGCTCTTCGTCATGTCGGCGTCCCAGGCCGAGCTGATCGAGGTACCGGAGGGGAGGTCGAACTCGACCTTCCAGCTGGTCAGCGCGCTCGTTCCGGCTTTCACGACGACCTTGCCCTCGAAACCGGAGCCCCAGTTCGAAGCGGTCGAGTAGGTCGCGGTGGCGGGTGTCGCGGCCGTCGCCGTGCCGATCCCCAGGGGGACCAGCAGCGCCGCCGCCGCGATGAAGGAGCCGATGGTAATTCGTCGCAAGGGTCGCTCCAGGTCAGAGAGTGCCAAGTCCCCGTATTCATAGGAAAGTTTCCTATTAGTTTCCTGAGCGTAGGTTCTCGTACGCCGACGGTCAATGCCTTGTTCGGGGATATAAGGCCGATTTAAGGTTTTTGGCCGGGCGGGGGGCGGCGCGGGTGCCGGAAGCATAGAGCGCGAAACGGACCGGTCGCGCGAGTGCGCGACCGGCCCGTTTCCGCCTGGTCCGTACGAGAGTTCGATGCCTGACCGAAGACGCCCGGCCGAAGACGCTCAGCCAAAGGCATCTGGCCGGAGAGGTCAGGCCGGTTCGGCCTCCCTGCGCTCCTCCGGCTCCTCGGGGCCCTTCGGCTCGTCGGCGACGGGCAGCTCGGTCACGCCCCGCTCCTCCAGCCGCTCCCGTACGATCTCCCGCTCCGCGGCCTCGATGATCTCCACCGCGCGCTCGTCCACGGCGGGGACGAGCTCGCCCGGGTGGCGCAGCCAGAGGGCGCCCAGGGGCGGGACGCGCAGGGTGGCGGAGTACGGGAGGCCGTGCCGGGGCTCCTCGGTGGCCTCGACGGCGCCGAGGTTGCCCACGCCGCTGCCCGCGTAGTCGTAGGCGTCGGTGTTGAGCACCTCCTCCCACGCCCCGGCGAAGGGCAGCCCGAGACGGTAGTCGTCGTGCGGCGCGCCGGAGAAGTTGGCCACGCACGCCACCACCGAGCCGTCCTCGGCGTAGCGGAGGAAGGAGAACACGTTGCCCAGCGCGTCGTCGGCGTCGATCCAGCGGAAGCCGTCGGGAGAGGCGTCCACGCTCCACAGCGCGGGAGACTCCTTGTAGACCCGGTTGAGGTCGCGGACCAGCCGCTGCACCCCCTTGTGCCCGTCGAAGTCGAGCACCCACCAGTCGAGCCCGCGCTCCTCCGACCACTCCGAGCCCTGGCCGAACTCGCCGCCCATGAACAGCAGCTGCTTGCCCGGGTGGGCCCACATGAAGGCGAACAGCGCCCGCAGGTTCGCGAACCGCTGCCACTCGTCGCCGGGCATCTTGCCGAGCAGCGACCCCTTGCCGTGCACCACCTCGTCGTGCGAGAGCGGCAGCGTGAAGTTCTCCGAGTACGCGTACATCAGCGAGAACGTCATCTGGTGGTGGTGGTACTGGCGGAAGACCGGCTCGTGCTTGAGGTACGCGAGCGTGTCGTGCATCCAGCCCATGTTCCACTTGAACCCGAAGCCGAGCCCGCCCAGGTGCACCGGCCGCGAGACGCCCGGCCACGCGGTCGACTCCTCGGCGACGGTGATGATGCCCGGCGCCTCCCGGTAGGCGACCGCGTTCATCTCCTTGAGGAACGCGACGGCGTCGAGGTTCTCCCGGCCGCCGTACTCGTTGGGCGTCCACTCGCCCTCGCGCCGCGAGTAGTCGAGGTAGAGCATCGAGGCGACCGCGTCGACGCGCAGCCCGTCGATGTGGAACTCGCGCAGCCAGTACACCGCGTTCGCGACCAGGAAGTTGCGCACCTCCCTGCGGCCGAAGTCGAAGATGTAGGTGCCCCACTCGGGATGCTCGCCCCGCGCCGGATCGGCGTGTTCGTACAGCGGGGTGCCGTCGAACCTGGCCAGCGCCCAGTCGTCCATCGGGAAGTGCGCGGGCACCCAGTCGACCAGCACGCCGACGCCCGCCTCGTGCAGGCTGTCGACCAGGTGGCGGAAGTCGTCGGGGGAGCCGAAGCGGGAGGTCGGGGCGTAGTAGGACGTCACCTGGTAGCCCCAGGAGCCGCCGAACGGGTGCTCGGCCACCGGCATCAGCTCCACGTGCGTGAAGCCCATGTCCACCACGTACTCGACCAGCTGGACGGCGAGCTCCCGGTACGACAGGCCCGGCCGCCACGAGCCGAGGTGCACCTCGTAGACGCTCATCGCCTCCCGCAGGGCGTCCTTCTCCGCGCGGCGGCGCATCCACTCGTCGTCCCGCCAGGCGTACTCCGACCTCTCGATCACCGACGCGGTCGCGGGCGGCACCTCGGTGCGCCGGGCCATCGGGTCGGCCTTGGCCCGCCAGACCCCGTCCGCGCCGAGGATGCTGAACTTGTAGCGGTCACCGGGGCCGAGACCGGGGATGAACAGCTCCCACACGCCCGACCTGCCGAGCGAGCGCATCGGGTGCGCGCCGCCCTCCCAGTGGTTGAAGTCGCCGATCACCCGGACGCCGCGCGCGTTGGGAGCCCACACGGCGAAGGCCGTGCCGTCCACGTCCTCGTGCCGCATGACCCGCGCGCCGAGGGTCTCCCAGAGCCGCTCGTGGCGCCCCTCGCCGATGAGGTGCAAATCCACCTCGCCCAGCGTGGGCCAGTGCCGGTAGGGATCCGTGGTCTCGTACGGCTCGGCGCCCGCGTAGGTGATCCGGAGCCGGTAGTCGGGGATCTTGTCGATCCCGGGCAGGGTCACCGCGAACACGCCGTGGGCCACGTGCTCCAGGTCGTGGGCCTCGCCGTCCACGAGTGCCTGGACCTTCTGCGCGAAGGGGCGCAGCGTCCGGATCGTCACGCCCTCGGGACCCAGGTGCGCCCCGAGGATCGAGTGCGGATCGTGGTGCGCTCCGCCCGCGAGCCGGTCCAGGTCCAAGTGCGCGTTCATGGCTTACTCCCGTAGATCGATAGCCCCTACCCTGCCCTACTCGGGTGACCCATCCCATGCCCCTGTCCGCTATCACCATGCGTGTTGGGAAAACGTGCGGATCCGAGGGAGAGAAAAGTCACGATTGTCGGTTATGTGGGGCGCATCACAACGTCGTCCGCCGACCGTATCCGACCGTCGGCGGCATCGTACGCGAGTTCCGGCCGCCGCCGGTGATCGACGCCGCCCGAGGTCACCCGGTCCGGCGGGAACGGCCGCTCAGTAGGGGTTCTTGGCGGTGACGTCGCGCGGGGTGATGCGGAACCCCTGCCAGTGGCTCGGCATGGGGTCGGCGTCCTCGTCGCGGGGGACGTGGTGGAAGCCGACGTTGACCCACAGCACCGGGTCGGCGAGCCGCTCCCCGTTGGTGTAGCGGTCGACGGACCTGGCGCACCGGGGGGAGGGGTTGACCGTCGCCAGGCGCTCGCAGGAGCGGTAGTCGGTGACGTAGAGGTCGGCCCGGGTGAAGGCCTCGTCGGCGGGGCCGCGGTACTGGGCGGTGTCGGAGTTGTTGATCTCCCAGGAGACGCGGTGCCCGTCGGCGTTGCGCACCTTCCCGTCGACCACCCGCCACCAGCGCATCGGCCTGCTGACGCTCTTGGCCTCCGCCGCGAACGCCGTCCGCACGATCTTCCGGCTCGCGGTGCCGGAGCCGCTGAAGTCGTACTGCTCCACGACGTCGTCCGCCCGGCCCGCCACGTCGAAGTCCAGGCGCCAGAAGATGTTGTGGGTGTGGCTCGCCTCGAACCCGCTCGCGCCCACCCCGATGGGCCAGCCGTGCTCGGGCGCGGTGGTGAACCCGGCGAGCGACCCGGTGGCCCCCACCCGGGGGGTGATCGCGCCGTCGTCAGAGAAGGCCCATTCGGCGAGGTAGGTATACCAGCCGACCTGGAAGGCGGCGAACACCACCAGGTCACGCCCCTGGGCGGTCAGGTTCAGCCCCTCGGGGACCGCCTTCAGGTGCGCGTGCCCGCGGGCCCTCGTCGTCACGCAGACGAACTGCTCGCGGCGCTCGCCGAGCGGGCAGTCGGCGGCCCGCAGCGGGACGGCGGTGTAGCCCAGCGACCCGATGTCGTGGTAGCGGGGGCGGCCCCTGTCGTAGGGCACGTGGATCTGGGCCAGCGAGGTGCTGCGCAGCACGGTGGTCGGCCGCTGGCCCCTCGGCGTGTAGACGACCCTGGTCAGGGTGAGCCCCTCGACGTTGCGCATCTCCCAGCAGAGCTGCCAGCGCGCCCCGTTGGGCAGGGTCTTGTCGACGCGGTACGGCGCGTTGCAGGGGGCCGCCGGAGGCCGCGCGCCGGTCCCCGGCGTCGCCTGCGGTCGTGCCGGGGAGCCGGACGAGGTGGACGGCCGCGGCTGCGGCAGCGGGGGTATCGGCGCGGTGAGCCCCCCGGCGAGCAGGGCGCAGAGGAGGGTGAGGCGGAGGAACACGGATTACCACTCCAGGGTGTGGATCTTCTTGGCGGACAGGTCGACGACCATCCGGCTGGTGTCCAGCCAGGTGCCGTCGGGCAGCCGGACGAACAACCGCAGGCACCGGTGGACCTCGCACTCCCGGGCGGGCCCGCTCTCGCCGGACGGGGTGAAGATCAGCCCGCGCAGCCCCAGGTCCGCCGCCGACCTCAGCGCCCCGCCCCCGGCCCTGGTGTACGCGTCGCGCGTGAGCTTGCCGTATCCCGGGTGGGACAGCAGGAGACCGGCGGCCGTCGTCTCCTCCTCCTTCGACGGCGGCGGCTGCACCCCCCGCGCCACGGTCTCCCGCACGACCTCGCCCCGGCCGAGGTCGACGGTCCGCACGATGAGCCGGTCGCCGCCGTAGTCGTAGAGGTACGCGTCGGCGCGGCGGTGGCCGGGGGAGTCCTTGTCGTCGTCGCGCTCCACGTAGAGGAGCTTGATCCGCCCGGCGGCCAGGTGCGACCTCGACCCCGCCGACGCGATCGTGGTGGCCTGGGCGACCTCCTGGCCGGTCAGCGGGTCCTCCAGCGCGGGCGTTCGCAGGGTGGACCTCGCGGCCTGCGACCCCTGCTCGCCGGAGATGAACAGCGCCGCCCCGGCGACGACGGCCACCCCCGCCCCCGCGACCGTCATCAGCATCAGTCTTCGCCCCATGAACGCCCTCTTTACTCACCGTTGACTTTTCCTTGCGAAGAGTAGCGATCGATGAGTGTCCCGGCGGGTCCAAAGGCGTATTGCACTTTTGGTTTATATCGTCACCGTTTGGGGCTTTTAGTCCGATTTTTTGGATCACCCAAGCCTGGAGGGACGGAGTACTCGCCGGGCCGCATCCGGAGGGCGCCCGGCGCCTTTCGCCAGAGGTGAGGGCCGCGGATTCCGGCCCGCGGCGCCGCGGGAGCGCGACACCCGGACCCGCGTCGCGGGGCGACGGTTTTCCCTCGTTCTCCGTTGCGGAATTCGGATGGGTTACGGTGATATTTTACTTCTTGACGGATATGAACCCTGTAGCGAAGATTCTTGCCGATAGCGCACTTATTTCCAGGTCTCCCCCTACCTGAGACGTGCGCCAACTGGAGGAATCTTTCATGAGGAGCCCCCTCACCGGCAGGAGGGCCGCCCGCGCCGCGGTCGTGCTCGCCCTGCCTCTCGCCCTCAGCCTCAGCTCGATGCCCGTGCTCGCCGATCCGTCCCCGCCCGTCAGCGAGGTCGTCCCCGACCGGCAGTCCACCACCGAGCAGAACGGCGTGGCGCTGCTGCGCGTCATCGTCCCCGACCAGGCGGCCATCGACCGGCTCACCTCGCTGGACGTCGACCTCGCGGAGTACAAGAAGTCCGTCGAGGGCGGCCTCGAGGTCCACGCCGTGCTGAGCCCCCCGGAGGCCCAGAGGCTGCGTGACCTCGGCTTCGACGTACGCGGCGCCATCTCCGACCAGAGCGACGTCGCCGAGAACAAGGCGGAACGGCGGGAGGCGCTCAAGGAGGCCGCGGAGGCGGCGGCGGAGGTCGACACGCTGACCCCGCTGCGCGCCGAGTGGTTCACCAGCCTCGACGACCAGCACTTCCTGTCGGTGGAGGTGAAGTCGAGCGCCGTCGACGCGGAGACCGTGCTCACCGCCACCTGGGACAGCGGCAGGAAGACGCCCCCCGACTCGGGCGGCACCACGACGATGTCGCGCTTCACCGACGCCGGCCAGTACATGTACCACCGGTTCAGCGCGCCGCTCTCCCTCACCGCGGTCCCCGGCAAGGTCACGATCACGAGCAGCCGCGGCGGCTCGGTCACGGTCCCGGTGACCAAGTGGCTGGGATCCCCGCGCAAGGCGCCGAGCCCCCACTACGTCGCCGACTTCGTCGACCGCTACATGGACCCCACCGAGCTCACCGACCGGATCACCGCCCTGGCCGCGGAGTTCCCGAAGATCAGCCAGATCGTCAACCTGCCCCACAAGACGAACGGCTACCGCCGGGCGGCGCAGGCGCAGTTCGGCACGGTCGCGGCGAGCACGTTCTACGTGAGCTCGAAGGCGTACGGGCACGAGGGCGGCAACGACGTCAGCGTCGCGCTGGTGAAGCCCGAGGCCGCCTCCAGCCCGCTGAGCGTCTCCGCGAGCGGCAAGGACGTCGTGGTCAACCTCGGCACGGACGCGTCCTCCGCGATCAGCAGCACCGCGATCCAGGTGGTCGAGGCGCTCAACGGCAACACCGCGACGTCGGCGCTGCTGAGCGCGGCCACCTACCGGGGCAACGCCGGTACCGGCCTCGTCGAGGCGGCGGTCGCGACGAAGCTGACCGACAACCTCAAGGCGCCGGCGACCGTCTCGCGCGAGCCGTTCCAGACGAAGGCGCTGCGCATCGGCAAGAAGCGCGACGGGTCGAAGACCGGCGTGTTCCTCTACTGCCAGGAGCACGCCCGCGAGTGGGTGACCCCGCTGGTCTGCCTGGAGACCGCCGAGCGGCTCCTGCGCAACTACGCCCGCGACAACCGGACCAAGAAGCTCGTCGACGACCTCGACATCTTCATCCTGCCCACGTCCAACCCCGACGGCGGGCACTACAGCATGTACGACTACAACATGCAGCGCCGCAACCTGACCAACCACTGCCCGGCCAACGGGGCCGACCCGGCGCGGCGCAACTCCTGGGGCGTGGACCTGAACCGCAACTTCTCGGTCGGTTCCGTCTTCGACGGCTACAGCGGCGCCTCGACCACCTGCACCAGCGACACCTTCGCGGGCCCGGCCGAGCTGTCGGAGCCTGAGGCGCGCAACGAGGTCTGGCTCACCACCCAGTACCCCAACATCAAGTTCGCGATGAACACGCACTCCTACGGCGGCTACTTCATGTGGCCTCCGGGCGCGTACAAGGCCGCCGGGCGCGAGCTGCTGCCGCGGGTCGACTACGGCACGGAGAACTTCTTCTGGGACGCCTCCGACCACATCCTCTCCGCGGTCCAGTCGTGGCGCGGTACGGGGATCTGGCCGGGCCGCACCGGCCCGGTGCCGGACGTGCTGTACTCCGCGGCCGGCAACAGCGCCGACGAGCACTGGTTCAACCGGGGCATCATCGGCTGGGACTTCGAGGTCGGCGCGGACGTCTACGACCCGGCGACCAAGCAGTTCCGGGCGGTCGGCTTCCAGCCGGAGTTCGCGGAGGGACACGAGGAGGCGATGGAGTTCGCCAGCGGCCAGATCGGCATCCTGGAGATCGCCAGGTCCTTCGCCGACGACGACGACCGTCCCAGGTCGGAGCTGAAGAAGACCGGCTGGACCCCCACCTCGTCCACGTTCACCTTCGCGACCGACGAGCCCGCCAACGTGTACTACACGCTGGACGGCAGCCGCCCGACGCTGAGCTCCACCAAGCTCGCCGCCGCGGGGATGCGCGAGGGCGCGCAGCAGATCACGGTCACCAAGGACACCGAGGTGCGCTGGTTCGCCGTCGACATCGCCGGGAACGTCGAGAACGGCTACCGGCCGGACGGCAACGGCGGCAACTACCGCAAGGAGAAGGTGAAGATCACCAAGACTCCCTGACCCTCACCCGCGAGCCCGCGGGCCCGCGAGCCCACACGTCCGTGAGCTCGCGAGCCCGCACACCCGCGAGTCCGTGAGCTCGCGTGTTCGGGAGTTCGTGAGCTCGCACGTTGTGCGAGCCCGCACGTCCGCGCGGCCGCCGGTCCACCGACCGGCGGCCGCCGCCCGTGGCGCGGGCACCTCACCCACCCGCCGGAAGCACATCCGGAAGCACGCCAGGAAGCGCGTCAGGAAGCACGCCGGGAGGCGCGTCCGGCAGGAGATCCGGCAGGAGGCGCCACTCCTCCCAGGAGATGTCCCTGCCCGGCCAGCGCACCGAGGCGTACGGCCACGCCTCGTCCAGCCAGGCGCGGACCACCGGCTCCAGCTCCTCCTCCAGGCCCGTGCCCTCCTCGTCGGCCCGTACCCAGAACGACACGTCCGCGTCGGCCCCGCGCTTCTCCGGGGGATCGACGTAGACGCACCCGAGCAGGCGGGCCCCGTCGGGGCTCGTCACCGCGTAGTTGAACGACCTGCGCAGCAGGGCCTCCTTCTGGTGCCAGGCCAGGTCGATCAGGTTGTCCTCCAGCGTCATGTCGCCGGGCGGCCAGCCCCACAGGGGGAAGCGTTCCCGCAGCCGGGCCGCGCTGCTCATCACGGCGTCGAAGTCGCGCACCGCGTCGTGGATCGTGATGGGCCGGATGTGGAACCTCTCGTGCTCCACACCGGCGGGGATCTCGTGGGTTCTCGGGAGGAAGGGCATGCGGCCATACTGGCGCACCCGCCTTGGCGCCCGCTGAACTCCCGCTTGCTCGAACAGGGAGGGGGCGGATCCGCTCCGGCGCCTTCCGGGAGTCGACTCGGGGATGACCTCGCGGGTCGCGCCTACCTCTCGCGGCCTAACGCCGATTCCCCCTCCGGGGCGACGCGGACCGGGTGAGCGGCCGTCCACAGTGCTGGGCATGGACCCCGAATCTCTCGATCTGGCCCGGTTGCAGTTCGCGTTGACCGCCGGAACGCATTTCCTGTTCGTGTCACTCACCCTCGGCCTGGTCACGCTGGTGGCCTGCGTCCAGACCCGGGCGACGCTGACCGGCAGCGAGGTGCACTGGCGGATGACCCGGTTCTGGGGACAGCTCTACGTCGTCAACTACGCCGTGGGCATCGTCACCGGCCTGGTGATGGAACTGCAGCTCGGCCTCAACTGGGGTGGCCTGGGCCACTTCGCCGGCAACGTCTTCGGCTCGTCGCTGGCCCTGGAGACACTGATCGCGTTCTTCCTGGAGTCCACCTTCCTCGGCCTGTGGATCTTCGGGTGGGGGCGGCTGAACCGCTGGGCGCACCTGGCGCTGATCTGGGGCATCACGCTGACCGCCTGCGCCTCCGCCTACTGGATCATGGTGTCGAACGGTTTCCTGCAGAACCCGGTCGGAGCCGAGGTCGTCGACGGCGTCCTCCGGCTGACCGATGTCCGAGCGGTCCTCACCAACCCCAGCGCCGTCGTCGCCGTGGGACACGTCCTCAGCGGCGCGATGGTGGCCGCCGGGTTCCTCATGGCCGGCGTCAGCGCCTACCACCTGCGGCGCGACACCCCTGACCAGGAGTTCTTCCGGCGCTCGCTGCGAATCGGGCTGGCGGTCACGCTCCCCTTCCTGCTGCTCACGGCCGGCATGGGCGGGATGCACCTCGGGGTGCTGGAGGACACGCAGCCACTGAAGCTGACGGCGGCCTTCGGCGATGGGAGCGAGCTCTCCCGGCTCCAGGCGGAGGCGGAGGCGGCGTACGGCCCGGGTGACTACGTGCCCTCTCCCGCCGGTGGGGCCGCCTTCTACCTGATGGTGTGCTGCTGGGTGGTGATGCTGGTGGTGTCGGTGACAGGCATCGTCCTCATGCGCTCCGACCGCCGTGTCGCCGCCTCCAGGCGGCGGCTCCGGCTGCTGGTGGCGGCGATCCCGCTGCCGTTCGTCGCGATGATCGCCGGTTGGGTCCTCCGCGAGCTCGGCCGCCAGCCCTGGGTGGTGTACGGCCTGTTGAGGACCGAGGACGCGATCTCCGACATCGCCCCCGTGACCCTGACCGTCTCGCTGATCGTCTTCACCGTTCTGTTCGGCGTGCTCGCCCTGGTCAACTACTGGCTGCTGGCCAGGTTCGCCCGCGGCGGGCCGCGGGCGGCGACGCTGGGGCGGCCCGGCGGCGACCGGCCGGCCGAGCCGTACCTGACCACGGCCTTCTGAGCGGGGACACCTGTGGAAACCATCGCCGTCGCGATCTTGGGCTTCTTCACTCTTGGCTACTTCCTCCTCGGCGGCGCCGACATCGGTGTCGGCATGGTGCTGCCCTTCCTCGGGCGCACCGACCGCGAGCGGCGTCTGGTCGTCACGGCGATCGCGCCGTTCTTCCTCGGCAACGAGGTGTGGCTGGTCGCGGTGATCGGCATCCTGGCCGGCGCGTTTCCCGAGCTGGAGGCCACCTTGCTGCACGGCCTGTATCCGGCTTTCAGCGTGCTGCTCGTGGGATGGGTCGTGCGTGACATGGGACTGTGGCTGCGCGGCCGGGTGGACCGGCGGGGCTGGCGGCTGTCGTGGGACGCCGCGACCGTGACCGGCAGCTGGCTCGTCGCGCTGAGCTGGGGCGTCGTCCTCGGCGAGATCCTGGCCGGGGACGTCGGCGGGCCGGGCGCCGCCGGGGCGGCCGTGGCCGGCGCCGCGGGCGCGGCACCGCTGTTCGCCTCGCACGGGCTGGCGTTCGCGGCGCTGCGGCTCACCGGTGCGCCGCACCGGCGCGCGCGCCGGGCGGCGGGCCGGATCGGGGAGGCGCGGATGCCGGTCGTGACCTCGGCCGTGATCACGGTCGCGGTTCTCGCGGCCGGTGTCCGGCTGGAACCCGCGCGGGCCGCCGCCGACCCGGGCTCGCTGAGCTTCCTGGTGCCGGCGATCCTCGTCGTCACGCCTTTCCTCGTGGCGGCCCAGGCCTGGTCCTGGTACCTGTTCCGGCACCGCGTCACCGAACCCGTGTACCTGTGAGGAACGGCGCCGTCATGGGGCGGCGAAACCGGACGGCGGGTGGCGGGCGAACTCATGCGCGTGTCGAGGTCACCGCACGGCGATGCCGTACTCGCCTGGTGGATAATGCGAAGCAGGCCCACGGGCGGCTCGGCGCGTCGCCGGAGGCGCGGCCGGCGGTTCGCCGGCCGTCTGTTCCCAGAGGGCGGAAGCGGTCCACCCGCCTGCCGCGGACCTGCGGCGACCCCGGACGGGCCGCGTCACCGCCCGGCCCCGCCGCATGAGGACGACCTTGCACACCGATGACAGCCGAACGGCCTGGCCGCCGCCGAACTGGATCACGGACCCGATCCTCGCCGCCGCCTCGGTGGTGGCGGTCGTTCTGATCGGCCACTCCCGGATGGACACGCTGGGCTGGGTGATCGTCCTGGTCTTCGCCGCCGTCCTGCCGCTGCGCCGTCGCCACCCGGTGGCGACGGCGGTGTTCATCCTGGTCCTGTGCGCCGCCTACTACCCTCTCAGCCAGACCGACGGCCCCATCTGGCCCGCCCTCGTCGTGGCGCTGTACACCGTGGGCGCCGAGGCCGGGACGGGCGCCGCCGTCACGCTGCTCGCCGTCGCGCTGGTCACCTTCGCCTACGCCGCGCGCGACAGCGGCACCCCCAACCTCGCCGGGGCGGCCGGCTTCCTGCTGGCCGGCTGGTTCGCCGCCGCGCTGGCGATGGGCGCGGTCGTGCGCAACCGCCGCGCCTACCTGCGCGCCGCGGAGGAGCGGCGCAGGGAGGAGGGACGGCTGCGCGCCGCGCGGGAACGGCTGCGCATCGCCCGCGAGCTGCACGACGCGCTCGGCCACAACCTCTCGCTGATCCACGTGCAGGCCAGCTCCGCGCTGCACCGGCTGGCCGGACAACCCGAGCTGGCGCCGGACGCGCTGGCCGCGATCAAGCAGTCCAGCAAGGACGCCCTGCGGGAGCTGCGCGCCACCCTCGGCGTGCTGCGCCAGGACGACGCGCCGGAGACCGCGGGCCCGCCCGCGGGGCTGGCACGGCTGGACGAGCTCGCGGGAAAGGCCCGCGCGGCCGGCCTGGTCGTCACCGTACGGGTGGACGGAGAGCGCAGGCCGGTCGGTCCCGCGGTGGATCTGGCGGCCTACCGCGTCGTGCAGGAGAGCCTCACCAACATCACCCGGCACGCAGGCGCCACCCAGGTGGCCATCCGCGTCCGCTACGACCACGACGAGGTGTACGTGCAGATCGACGACAACGGCCGAGGCCGCCCCGAGGGCGTCGCGGGCACCGGCAGCGGGCTGAGAGGCATGGAAGAACGGGTCGAGGCCCTCGGCGGCCGGCTCAGCACCGGGAACCGGCCGGGCGGCGGCGGCTTCCGGGTGATCGCCCACCTGCCGGCCGGCCCGGCGGAGCCGTCGGCATGATCAAGGTGCTGCTGGCCGACGACCAGGCGCTGGTACGCGCCGGGTTCCGCGCCATCCTCGACGGGGAGGACGACATCTCCGTGGTGGGAGAGGCCTCCGACGGGGAGCACGCCGTACGGCTGGCACGCGAACTCGGCCCCGACATCGTCCTGATGGACGTACAGATGCCCGGCCTCAACGGCCTGGACGCCACCAGGCTGATCGCCGAGGACCCGGCCCTCGCCCACGTCAAGGTCATCGTCCTGACCACCTACGACGTCGACGACTACATCTACACCGCCCTGCGCGCCGGGGCCGGCGGCTTCCTGCTCAAGGACACCGAACCGGCCGAGATGATCCACGGCATCCGGGTCGTCTCACGAGGAGAGGCGCTGCTGGCGCCCTCCGTCACCCGCAAACTGATCGCCGAGTTCGCCGCCCGCAGCAGACGGCCCGCCGTCAGCCCGCGCCTCAACGCGCTCACCGGCCGCGAGCGCGAGGTCATGACCCTGATCGCGGAAGGGCTGTCGAACGAGGAGATCGCCGACCGGCTCTTCCTCAGCCCGGCCACCGTCAAGACACACGCCAGCCGGATCATGACCAAACTCGGCGCCCGCGACCGCACGCAGCTGGTCGTCATCGCCTACGAATCAGGAATGATCACCCCGGGCTGGATGGACTGACCGGCCGCGACCCCGGCGCGTCATCGGGCCTACCTCGCGAGAGGTAGGCCCGATGCCCTCCCGAGAAGGACGCCCGGAGCCGTGTCCCGCCGCGAACGTGGGGCACGCACGACCGTCCACGAGAAGGGAAGACCAACGCATGCGCGTCCTCATCATCGGTGCCGGAATCGGCGGGCTCTGCCTGGCCCACGGCCTGCGCCGCGCCGGCATCGACGTCGAAGTCCTGGAGCGCACCGGCGCCGGCACCCCCGGCCTCGCCGGATACGGCATCCACATCAACGCCAACGGCGGCCGGGCACTACGTGAGTGCCTGCCGGAGGAGAACTGGGCCCGCTTCAAGGCGATCGCGCCCGAGACCACGCCCGCGGTCCGCTTCTCCGACGAACACCTGCGCACCCTGTCCCTGGTGGGAACCAGGCCGGGAACCGATCCCGCCGTCGTCCAGCGCCGGGCCGTCAACCGGCTCGACCTGCGTGACGTCCTGCTTCACGGCCTCACCGACGACACCTCGGGCACTTCAGGCACCTCGGGCGGCGTCGTCCGGTGGAACAGGGAGTTCGCCCGCTACACGCACACCTCCGACGGGCGGGTACGCGCCCACTTCACCGACGGCGGCCACACCGACGGCGACCTGCTCGTCGGGGCCGACGGCGCCAACTCCCGGGTACGCGGGCAGTACCTGCCCCACCTCGGCCGGATGGACACCGGCGTGCTGAACATCGCCGGCCGCGTCCCGCTCACCCCCCGCGTCTCCACCCGGCTGCCCGCGTGGCTGATCGACGGCTCGGTCAACAACATCGTCCCGAACGGGCCGGGCTGGATGTTCGTCTCCGCCTGGCACACTCCCATCCAGGACGCGCCCGCCGGCCAGATCGTCTGGGCCTACGCCGCGGCGCGCGACTCCTACCCCGGGAACGTGCTGGAGATGGAACCGGCCGCGCTACGCGACCTGGTCGTCGCCCGCACCGAGGGCTGGCTGCCGGACCTGCGCGCCCTTGTCGCCGGCAGCGACCCCGCGGGAGTCACCGCGCTGCGCCTGCGCTGCATGCCTGCGCTCGCCCCGTGGCCGGCCGGCGACGTGACCCTGCTGGGTGACGCCATCCACAACATGACACCCATGGCCGGCGTGGGCGCCAACACCGCGCTGCGGGACGCCCTTACCCTGTGCCGGGTGCTGGAGGACGCCGGGACCCGGCGAAGCGGCCTGCTCAAGGCCGTGTCCGCGTACGAGAGGGAGATGCGCGGCTACGCCAACCACGCCCTCGGCCTGTCGTTGCGCAACGCGCGGAACGCGGCCTCCGAGGCGCGGCTGCCCCGGATCGCGTTCCGCGCCGCGCTGCGGGTGGCCGAACTCGTTCCGCCGGTCAAGCGCGTGATGTTCGCCGACCACCACGCCGTGGCGGCCGGCCGACGATGAACGCGATCCTCACCGGGCGCTCTCCGCGGCGCCACGACGGAGTACGCGGTCGCCGTGCCCGGACGCCGGACCGCGGGCCACCGCGCGGAGCCGGTCGTGCCTCGCCGGGGGTGACCTCCCGGGCCCGGTGTCCTACTTCGGCGGGCCGTTCCCGGGCGGGTCGTTCCGCCGCAGGTAGGCGAGCACGGCCTGGACCCGCCGGTGGTAGTCGGACGCGGGTGGCAGGTCGAGCCGGACGAACACGTGCCGGATGTGCGCCTCGACCGTCCGCGGCGCCAGATGGAGCCGGTCGCTGACGGCCTGGTTGGACAGCCCCTCGGCCATCAGCCCCAGGATCTCCAGCTCACGCGCGCTGAGGAACCCGGTCCGGTCGGGCCGGCGGGCGAGCATCGTGGCGACCACCTCGGGATCGACCACGCAGCCACCCGCGTGCACGCGGTGCAGGGCCTCGACGAACGCGTCGATCCCGGCGACCCGGTCCTTGAGCAGGTAACCGACGCCGCGCGGCTCCCCGTCGAGCAGGGCGAACAGGTAGCGCGTCTCCAGGTGCGCCGACAGCATCAGCACGCCGGTGCCCGGACGCTCGCGGCGCAGGTCGAGCGCGGCGCGGAGCCCCTCGGTCCGGAAGTCCGGCGGCATCCGGATGTCGATCACGGCCACGTCCGGGGCGTGTTCGGCCGCCGCCGCGTGCAGGCCCGCCACGTCGCCGACCTCGGCGACCACGTCCACGCCCTCGCCGCGCAGCGCTCCGGCGATGGCCTCCCGCAGGAACGCGGAGTCGTCGGCGAGCACGACCCGGAGGGATCCGCCGCCGGTGGGGGCCGGCGGGAGGTCAGTGGGTGTCAACGGGAAGCACCGCCCTGATCGTGGTCCCGCCCGAGGCGGGACTGGTGAGGGTGAGGTCGCCGCCCAGCGCGGCGACCCGGTCGACCAGGCCCTGCAGGCCCGAACCGCCCGCCAGGTCCGCGCCGCCCCGGCCGTCGTCGCTGACCGACACCGCCAGCACGCCGTCCGCGTACCGTACGCCGACCCGGACGCGACCGGCCTCCGCGTGTTTCAACGCGTTGGTCAGCGCCTCGGCCACCACGAAGTACGCGGCCGACTCGACGTTCGGCGCGAACTTCGGCAGCGGGTCCAGGTCGGTCTCGACGGGCAGCGGCAGCCGCGCGGCCAGCTCCTCCAGCGCGACGGCCAGCCCGGCCTCGGCCAGCAGGGCGGGATGCAGGCCCTGCGCCAGCTCCCTGATCTCGGCCAGCGCCGCGGTCAGCCCCTCGGCGGCCGAGGCGAGCACGTCGGGCACGGCCGGGTCGTCGTGCCGGAGCCTGCGCCGGGCCAGGTTCACCTTGAGCAGCGCGGTGACGAGACGCTGCTGGGCGCCGTCCTGCAGGTCGCGCTCGATCCGGCGCCGCTCGGCGTCGGCCGCCTCCACGATCCTGGCCCGCGAGGCGCGTACCTCGGCCAGCTGCGCGGCCAGCGACCGGTTGGCCAGGGCGAGCCCGGCCGCCGCGGCGACCGTCTCCAGGACGTGCGGGTCCTCGCACAGCAGGGGATCGTGCACCAGGACGGCCCGGCCGTGGGCCCCAACGCCGCCACCGCCGCCGATGGGCGTGACGACCTGGGACGGCGCCACGTCCAGGGGCACGCCGTGCCGGTCGACCAGGCCGGGCTCCCGGTGCGTACCGAAGGGTCCGGGCTCGGCGTACCGTTCGGCCCTCTCGGGTGCGTCGTCCCGTCCGGCCGGGTCCGCGCCGGTCAGGAAGGCCACCCGCAGTGACTCGTCGCGCAGCGAGCGGGCCAGCAGGTCCTCGATCTCGCCGGCCTCCTTCGGGTCGCGCAGCCGTCGCAGCAGCCGGTCGACCGCGCCCCGGCCCAGATAGAAGTAGACCATCCCGGCCAGGAAGGCCAGGGGCAGTGCCGCGAAGAGCACGTCGTACACGTAGACGAACGTGGCGCGGAGCTCCCGGTCCTCGTGGAAGACCAGCCCGACCACGGAGAGCAGGCCGCTGCCCAGCATGATGGCGATGGCCGGTGCCAGCAGGGAGCGCATCAGCGCTCGCGCGTTCAGCCAGCGGCGGGCCAGCACCACGATCAGACCGGCCGACACGACGATCGCCGCCGCCCGGGCCCCGGCCCTCATGACGTCCTCCACGACCAGGCTGTCGGTGACGAGCAGCAGGCCGGGCGCGTTGCCGGGGACGCGGGCGTGCATGTCCACGAAGAGCGCGTTGAGCAGGCCGTTCCCCGCCGCCCCGAGGTAGGCGATCGCGGCCAGCGCCCGCTGCGGGCGCGACTCCAGCCGCCCGGTGGGGAACGCGAGCACCAGGTGGGCCAGGAACGGGCCGGACGCCGCCAGGGTGAGCTGGCCGACGGTGTGGACCCACGCCACGGGCGACAGCTGCAGGTCCTCGGAGAAGAAGCCGATGCCGACCCCCATCATCAGCGGGCCGACCTTGTTGGTGGCGCGCCGGTGGTGCGCCACGATCCCGGAGACGAGGAAGAGCGCTCCGGCGACGGTGTGGACCGTCACCCGGAACATGTCCGCGTCCGGCACACCGGCGGCGATCAGGGTGGTCCACCCGCCCAGCGCCGCTCCGCACAGGGCGACCGCCCACATGGCGCCGTCCCCGTGCCACCAGCGCCGTGATCCGGCCGGGTCACCCGCCGCCCCTGCCCTCACGGGAGAAGTCTCACCCGGCGCCGTCCCGCGGTCAACGCGACAGATCCCGGGGTGGTCGGCGGTCCAGGTCCCGGAGGCAGCGCGATGGACCCCGGGGTGGTCGGCGGTCCAGGTCCCAGGGGCAGCGCGATGGACCCCGGGGTGGTCGGCCGTCCAGATCCCAGAAGCAGCGCGATGGATCCCGGGGGGGTCGGCCGTCCAGGTCCCGGGGACAGCGCGACGAACCCCGGGGTGGTCAGCCGTCCAGGACACGGAGCAGTTCCTCCACCGACAGCGCTCTTTTCGGTACGAACCCGCGTGCGCCGCAGCGTGCCACCAGCGGTCCGTAGTCGGCCGCCTCCCGGATCGAGCTGAGCACGACCTCGGCACCGCCCCCGACCAGCGCCGGGCACAGCTCGAAGCCGCTGGCGTCGGGCAGCCGCACGTCCAGCAGCACCACCTCGGGTCGCAGCCGCGCCGCCTCGGCCAGCCCGGCCGCGCCGGTCCCCGCCTCGCCGACGACCCGGAACGCCGCCCCGTCGAGCAGCGCGCGGGCGACCTCGCGGAAGGCCGGGTCGTCGTCGACGATCAGCAGGCGTCTGGTGGCCATGGGCCACTGTCGCGCGGAACCCGGGACGCCCGCATCCGTGCGAGCACATATTCGCGGCCCCGGATTACGTGGTGGCACCGATGTGCCGCCGCGGCGGCTCCGGCGACCCTGGAACGGTCCGGCGGGCTTCCCGTACCGGACGGGAACCACGAGGACCGCTTCCCGTACCGGACGGGAGCCACGAGGACCACGGCACGAATCCACGGCACGAATCCACCGAACGAATCCACCGAGGAAAAGGTGAGGACACATGAACCGCAGGATCGCGAGAAGGTCCCTCGAGGTCGCCGTGCTCGGCGCGCTGGTCTCCGGCCTGCCCGCGGTGGCGGCGTCCCCCGCGGCGTACGCGGCGGACGACCACCGCCCCCCGAAGATCCTCGGCATCACTCCCGACGACGGCGGGCTCCGGGTGAGGTGGGGGCCCGACACCTTCTTCTCCGGCAGCGTGCCGGGGGAGTCGGTGACCGTGGCCTTCGGCGCCTACGCGGAGGGCCACTGGACGGACAGGGGAGCCACCACCTCGCACACGATCTCCGCCGCCCGGGTGAAGTCCTACGCGGGACAGGCCCCGCGCGTCACCGTCTGCTACCTCTGGCCAGGCGACTCGAAGTGCGCCGCCAGCGACCCCATCCCCATCGCCCCGGACTCGCCCCCCTCCTACCCGCCGGGCACCGGCCAGCTGCGCGGCGTCCCCGCCCCGTACGGCCTGAAGGTCACCTACGGGGACTACCGGGCGACGGTCCAGTGGGTGAACGCCAGCTCCCAGTACAACAAGGTGCTGTTCCGGTACGACCCCGGCACCCAGTGGGACCTGTCGGGCAAGGCGACCAGGGCGACCACCGGGACGCTGGTCCCGGGGCGGACCTACGTGTTCAAGGTGAAGGGCTCCTGGTCCGGCGGCATCACCGGGAGCCGCTACTCGTCCTGGACCGAGCTCAGGTGGACCGCTCCGGCGTACCCGCCCTACCACCCGGGCGGCTCGCAGAAGAAGCCCTACGGTCCCGACACCTGCAAGCAGGGGTACGTCTGGCGCGAGGCCACCCCCGCCGACCGCGTCTGCGTGACCCCCGCGACCCGGAACCAGACCCGGCTCGACAACGCCCAGGCCGCCGCGAGGCGCGCGGGCGCCGGGCCGTACGGTCCCGACACCTGCAGGCAGGGGTACGTCTGGCGTGAGACCACTCCCGCCGACCATGTCTGCGTGACCCCCGCGACCCGGGCCCAGGTCCGGGCCGACAACGCCCAGGCCGCCGCGAGGCGCGCCTGACGACCGGGGGCGGTCGTAGGGCGGTGTTACGGGTGGCCGTACGGGACGGTCACACGGGGGCGGGCCGGGGAGCCGACGGAGCCGATCGGCTCGGTGGACTCCCCGGCCCTCCGTTTCGCGGGGGTACGGGGTCAGCTACAGGCCGAGCCGTTGAAGGTGAACGAGCCGGGGGCGGTGTTGGTGCCGCTGTAGGAGGCGTTGAAACCGAGGCCGACGGACTGCCCGGGGTTCAGGGTGCCGTTGTAGGCGGCGTTGCGGCCGGTCACGACCTGGCCGGACTGCGTCCAGGTGGCGTTCCACCCCTGGGTGACCTGCTGGTTCCCGGGGAAGGTGAACCTCAGCTCCCAGCCGTTGATCGCCGAGGTGCCGGTGTTGGTGACGGACAGGTTGGCGGTGAAGCCGTTGTTCCAGCTGTTGGCGCTGTAGGTCACCCGGCAGGAGGAGGGGCCGGGCGTGGGGGTCGGCGTCGGGGTCGGGGTGGGGGTAGGTGTCGGCGTGGGGGTGGGGGTGGGGCCGGGGGTGTTCAGGCCGAAGAACTGGATCGCGGACTCGGCCATCCCGCTCTGCGGCAGGTTGTGCCCGACACCCGGCAGGCTGTAGGACTCGACCTTGACGGTGCCCGTGGAGTCGGCGTAGCGGCTGCGGTTCCAGCCCGCCCGGGGCGTGTCGGTGGAGGTCGGCGTCTGGCTCAGACCGTGGACGTTGGTCCACTGCTTGACCGCCTCGCCCAGGTTCGGATAGCGCAGGGTGGAGTCCTCGGTGCCGTGCCACAGCTGGACGCGGGGCCGGGCGCCGGTGTATCCGGGGTAGGCGGCCCGCACCAGGTTGCCCCACTCCTGGGGAGTCCTGACGATCGTGCCGTTGGCGCACTCGCTGTTCCACCCGGAGGAGCTCGCGAAGCAGCCGAAGGGCACGCCCATGAAGGCCGCCCCGGCCTTGAACACGTCCGGATACAGGCCCAGCAGGACCTCGGTCATCATCGCGCCGGAGGAGGCGCCGGTCACGTAGACCCGCGCGGGGTCCGCGTTGTGGCGCTGCTGGACGTAGGTCACCATCGACATGAGCCCGACCGGGTCGCTCCCGCCGCCGCGCCTGAGCGCCTCGGGGGAGGAGACGTCGAAACAGTTCCCGCTGCGGGTGGCCGACGGGTAGATCACGATGAACCCGTACTGGTCGGCCAGCGAGGCGAACTGCGTGCCGGAGTGGAAGGCCGGGCCCGAGCCGGTGCAGTAGTGCACCGCCAGCAGGACGGCCGGCCGGGGCGCCACCCGGTCGGGGACGTAGAGGTGCATCCGCAGGTTGCTGGGGTTCGTCCCGAAGCCGGTGACCTCCACCAGGGAGGCGGAGGACGCCGGGGACGCCGCCGAGGTTATCAGCGCCAGGCCGAGCAGGAGGGGAAGGGCCGCGCACACCACGCGCAGGGCCGTTCTCATCCGACCGCTCCCCGGTCCCGGTCGGGCCCGGCGTGGAACATCGCTGTCGGACATCGTCGATCTCCTCTCGGCCACGGCCGAGCGCCGGAACCCCCTGACCCTCGCGGTCCCGGCGCTCGACGCTCACACTTGTCGCCGAAAGTTAAAGTTATTAGCCGAAATTTTCAATCGGCACGGAAGGGCACGGGCGGGACCCCAGCTCCGGACTCCCTCTCCACGACGTTTCCTCGCAGGTCGGGGACGCGGCCGACACCGAAACCGGGGGAGGGGCCCCCGGCCGTTCCGGTGAAAGTTTCCACGCCCGTCACCGAGTCGCCAGATCGCTGCGTCGCTGGATCACCGAAGCGCTCGGCGATCGCTCACCTGGATCTCGTGGAAGAGGTCAGCGGTCGCTCCACCTGATCTCGTACGGCCGGAGGGTGAACTCCGTGCCGTCCACGGTCGTCGTGACCTCCGCCTTGGTGGTGTTGACCATCAGCAGCCGCCGCGGTTGCGCGAGCACCCGGACCCTGGGGTCGGAGGAGGTGACCTTCTCCAGCTCGGCCCCGGCCGGGAACCAGGTGGCGAAGTCGCTCACCAGCTTGCCGGTGGGGAGCTCGGCACCGGTCTTCGGGTCCCACATGCACCCCTGGCAGGTGCCCTCCTTGGTCTGCGGGTTCCAGTACAGCGCCGTGGCGGCGCCGCTCTCGGCGAACTCGATCATCGAGGCGGCCTGGACGGCGAGCCGCATCGGCTCGGGCCACGTGGTGTCGTCCTCGGGGACGAAGTACCACTCCGCCCACCAGACCGGCATGTCGCCGGTCCTCTCCCGCAGCCAGGTGGTGACCGCGCCGAACTTGCCCAGCGCTCCGAACGCGTCGGGCAGCATCTCGTGGGCGTCGGTCAGCGAGGCGCCGTCGACCACGACGAAGTCGGCGCCCTTCTTGTTCTTGAACCAGTACTCGAAGGCGTCCAGGGCGTTCTGGTTGACGACCCCCCACGTCCCCCGCAGCTCGGACTTGCCCGTCCTGTTGCTGTCGAAGCCGAGGTAGGGCCCGCCGACCTGGGCGTCGGGCCGGACCGCCTTCACCGCGTCGTAGACCTTGTTGTAGAGCGTGGTGTAGCCCTTGAAGTCGGCGGGCTTGGAGTGGTCCTTCCAGAAGCCCTTGAACTCGTTCCAGACCATGAAGTACTTGACGTCGCGATACTTGGTGGCGACCGCCGCCGACAGCTTGGCGAAGTCGTCGAAGTGCTTGGGGTAGGGGGCGTCCTCCAGGTGCTCGTCCCAGCCCGCGTCCGAGGTCGGTCCCTCGGGGCCGCCCTTCATCCAGTCGGGGGCGCAGCAGAGCGTGATGACCTGCGTGCCGCCGGACTTCCTCATGAGGTTCGTCCGGCTGTCGAGGTCCTCCCAGTAGAACTCCTGCGGGCGCGGCTGGGGGTTGAGCGCCCCGAACCCCATGATGTGCTGGTTCTGCAGCATCGGGGTCCGCGCGAGCGTCCCGGCCACGACCCGCTCGAACTCCTCGGTGACGTTGTTGGCGCTCACCCCCGTGTGGGTGAGCCCCCAGCGGGGCCACGCGGGGTCGACCGGCGGCGCCTTCCGGATCGCGGTCGCGGGCGCCGTCGCCGCCGCCGTCGGTGCGGCGGTGGCCGACTGCCGTACGACGGGAACCGCCTGGCCGGCGGTGTCACCGGAGGAACAACTCGCCGCCACGAGCGCCAGCGCGACGGCCCCCGCCGCCGAGGCGATCGCCCGCCCGGGACGCCGCCATGTGGATCCCCCGCTACCTGATGACACCTTTGTCCACCCGATCTTCAGCATTCGCTTTGCGCCGAGCGTTCCACAGGCGGTGTAAGCGCGTCGTACAGGAACGCGGTTCACAGGTAAGTGTTACGCCCGACCTGCGAGAACACCCGCCGGGATCCCGGGACCGGTGGGCGCGCGCCCGGCGCCGGGCCCCGGCTCACGGACCGGCCCGTCGTCCTCCGCCGCGTCCGGCCCGGCGGACGCGGGTGGGGTGCGGGGGTTTCGTGGCCGCTTGTGTGACCTTCTCCACGATCGCCATTTGTGTGGATTTGTACGCATAACAACGGAGGCTGACTTCCTAGGGTCTGCCGTGTCCGAAAAGAGCAGCACGCGAAACGAGGCAGAGGTCATCATGAACGCTTTCGAACAGACCGGCGGCGGGCGTATCTCCTGGCGGCGCGTGACGGGCCGCGCGGCGGTGGGCGCGGCGACCGTGGCGCTGGCCGCCGGCGCGCTGGCGGTACCCGCCGAGGCGGCGACCGCGTCCGCGGCCACCGGCGAGGCGGCCGTCCAGACCGCCCCCCAGACCCTTCAGGCCAAGAAGTACTACTACGCGGCCGGGCTCCTGGGCAGGAACGAGGTGCCGGAGCCGGGCAAGAAGGTCAACGACCGGGACGGCGTCGCGGTCGCGAAGTTCCGCATCCACGGGAACCGCTTCTACTACTTCGTCCAGTGGAAGCGGACCGCCAGGCCCAGCGCCTTCCACATCCACAAGGGCAAGGCGGGCACGAACGGCCCCGTCGTCATCGACCTGCTGTCCAACGGCAGGATCCGCGGCAACACGAGCTTCGGCTCCGTCGTCGTCAAGGACTCCGGCCTGCTCAAGGGCATCAGGAGCAACCCCAGGAACTGGTACGCCAACCTGCACACCAAGCAGTTCCCCGACGGCGCGGTCCGCGGCCAGCTCACCAAGGGCGGCCGCTGGTAGTTCCTTCGACCGGGCGACCGGACGCCGGTTTGCCGGCTTCCGGTCCATGCCCGGGAAGTTCCGCCCCGCCGGACGCCACCGAACCGGCCTCGAACCACTCCGATCCCCAACCTCTTCGAAACGTTGTGGTGGTTGCCGATGGACTCGGTCGGTGAACTTGGACGGTATCTATCGGCTGAGCAGCCGAGTCAGTTTGTATACCGAGCTGGACGGGTTGGCGGGGATAGCGTAGTTGTCACTCGTATTGCACACCTCGGCGCGTGCCGTCGCCGCCGGATGGTCGGCGTACGGAAAATCTCCCGGGAGGTTCTTGTCGCGAACGCCGAAATTTTTCAGCTTCTTTCGCAAAGCGGCCTGGTTGATGTGTGAGTGATGGTCCGTGAAGTGCCAGAGCAGCCAAACCTCGAAACAGGGGTTACTGACGGCGACCTTGATAGATCTGCGCCTGGCTTCGGAAAGTGCCGTCCCGAGCGTTTCGTGATCGTCCACATCGACCACGCACCACACGTGTTCGTACTCTTCGCCGGAAGAAGCCTCCGATGAGATGGCGACAGCCTTTTTCACGACCCTCTCCGGATCTCGGCCGATGCCTTTCACATGCAGCCTGTACACCTCGACACCGGTCGCCCGGAGCTCCTTGGTCAGCCCTTCGAAGTATTGAGGCTCCGTGTTGGCACCCTCGGTGACGATGAGAATGCGCGGTTTCTCCTGCTTTGTGTTGCGGCGTCGTCGCAGGTCGATCGATCCACGTGGGCGTCGTCCGCTCACCGCGCATCTCGCAGCACGACACCTCGGAGCTGTTCGGGCGAGATCATGGGAACAGCGCCGTATCGGCCCTGAAGGTAGCGTCTCTCAAAGTTGTCCGTCGGCCGTACAGGGAACTCGGCCATGGAGAACAACTCCGTCGCGCCGTCGGCGGCTTTCTCCGTGAACCAGATCTCATCTTTTGAGAGGTCGATTCCCGGCATGTTCCCGAGCAGGCTCGTCTCATGCGACGTGAATATAAGTTGTGCACCTTTCGGATTCAGCTCGGGATCCTTGAACATCCCCACGAGGGCGGCGGCAAGACGTGGGTGAAGGCTGGCGTCGAGTTCGTCCACGGTCATGATATTTCCGTCTCGCAAGGCCAGGAGTGCTGGTACGCCGAGTGCCAACCACGCGACGGTCCCACTGCTCTCCTCCTCCAGTGACAGGAGAAACGGCTTTTTGGGATCTGCTCCGGAATGCGTGAACTTGATCTTCTTCTTCAGTGTGCTGAGGATTTTATCCAAATCGGGATCGGAACGAGGCGGACCTTCCGAAGCCGTAACATTGTCAAAAAAGCCTCTTATGACCTGAATAACATCCTCATCTAGATCTTCCTCCTCGAGAACCATGCCAGTGATTCCCAGGTCGGCGAACTTAAGCAGGCCCACCGCCTGGGACAGCACGTTCTCGTTCTCCATAATGTTGCGCGCCCATGTGATGCGCGCGCGGCGATCGGCCTCGGTGTACTCGGCATGTCGTATGCGGTGCGCGATCCACCGGTGGACGTCGCCCAACACCCTGTGATTGCTGTTGGCGGCGGTCGAAAGGTAAAGGCTCGTGGGGCGGAGCAGACGAGCGATGCGTATGTTCTCCCCTGGAAGTGAGCGCCCGAACTCCAGATCGTCGCCACTGGGCCCGCTACGCTCGAAGAGCACCCTTTTCCGCCCGGTCGGGTAGCTGTAGAGCCATTCTCGGTGGATGCCCGTCACCGATGACTCGAACCCGTAGGCGAGGCGCACTCCGTTGAGAACGAAGTCGAGTTCGTACTGGGAGGTTTGCCCCCTGGAGCCGGCGTCCAGGGTGAAGGGATGGTGGGGAAAGCGATCCATGCTGCCCCAGGTCGTCGCGGAGTAGGTGACGGCTTTCGTCATGAACCCCAGCGCTTCGAGAAGCGTTGACTTTCCGGAAGCGTTCGCCCCGTATATCCCCGCCACGCGAGTTGTTGCCGCGATCCAGTCCTGATCGGCGGGTCTAGCGCCGCTGAAGCCGCTGCTGACCAGTGACAGTTCGGCGGTGTCGCGGATGCTGCGATGGTTCGTCACCCGGAATCGTAGGAGCATCAGATGTCCTTCCAGCCCCCTACGTACACATTCAGGTCCAGCAGAGGCGATCTTGAGCATTTTCGGCATTGAAACTGCACTCTGCCTGCAGTTATACATCGTACTGCCGGTACTGTCCATGAAGATCGTTGAAGACCTGGAGGTGGCGTGGGTGTTCTCGGTGGAATGAGAGAAGAGCCGCCAGCGGGTCCGGGCGGTTTTGCCGGGATGGTCCGGAGCGGAGTGGCGCTGGAGGCGTGGTAGCGGGTCTCGACGACGGTGAGACCTCGACGGCGGAGGCCTCGATGTCGAGGTGTCGGGGAACTTCCGAGCCGTGGCCGGATGACCGGTTCACGGGTTCGGCGCCGCGGACGTGGCGTCGCTTCGGCGACGTGCGATGCGGCAGGGCGGTCCGAACGGACTCGTCGCGGAAGGGCTCCGAGGCACGGGACGGCGGGTGTCGCCGGGCATCCCGGTACGTGCCCCGGGTCAGCCGTAGACGTGCTCCACGTCGGCGTCGGGGGCGTGCATCAGGGGGCCGTAGTGGTCGGCGAACAGCTTGGCGACCAGTTCGCCCCGGCTGGTGATGCCGAACTTGGTGAAGATCGCCTTGAGGTGGTGGCGCACCGTGTGGGCGGAAAGGTGCAGGTCCGTGGCGATGTCCGCGGTCGACAGCCCGCGCGCGACGCACTGGGTGATCTGCTGCTCGCGCGGGGTCAGGCAGTACGCCTCGACGATGATCGGGGCGATCTGCGCGGAGTTCGCCGGTTCCAGGACCACGGCCACCGGGCCGGGCACGCCGGCGGGGCTGCGCAGGCACGAGGCGTGCACCACGAGCCAGCGGCCCGAACCGCCCCGCAGCCGGGCCGCCGCCGGTCCGGGGTCGCGACCGGCCGCGACGGATCGGGCGCGGGCCACGACCGACTGCACGGTGGCCATCGGCAGCGGGGTCTGCGGACGGTCCCACCGCGGCCCGGTGAGCTCGCCCAGCCAGCGTTCGGCGTGGGCGTCCAGCGAGATGATCTGCCCGGACTCGTCGAACAGCGCGGTGCCGGGCGCCTCGGCGGCGATCGGCGGCGCGTCCCCGGTCGTCGCGATGGCGAGCTCGGCGAGCCCGAGGGCCAGCTCCGGCCCCATCGCGGTGACCTGCCTGACGTCACGCTCGGTGAACGGCCGCATGCCGGTGTCGCGGAACAGGTCCACCACACCCCAGGTGCGCTCGCCGATCCGGAACGCCGCGCGCAGGTTGTCACCGTAGCCCTGGGGCTCCATGAACTCGCGGTAGCGCGTGCTGCGCCCGGGGCAGCCGCCGGTGACCAGGCCCAGGGTGCCGCCGCCGCCGGGGCTGCGCGCGACGTCGCGGAACAGCAGGACGTCCTCGGTGCCGTACTCCCGGCGCCAGTAGCCCTCGCAGTGATCGGGCTCGATGTTCTCGACCCGCAGCGGCGCGATGGGCAGCATCGTGGTGGGGTCGGTGCCGAACCACGCCGCCGCGTCGAAGGGCATCACCTGGCGCAGCCGCCGCGACGCCGTGGCGAACAGCTCACCGCCACGACCCGCAGCGCCTGACTCACGGCGCTCTGCGGGCCGTTCGGTGGACATCGTCATGCATCGATGCTGTCACACGGGCGCGGTGGCGCACCTCCCCCGAATGAGGGACCCCGGAGCGCCCGGACCGGCGCTTTGAGGGATGTGCCGGGTCCGCGGCCCCGAACAGACTGATGGACGACGGCGATCCCCCGGCCCCCACGGCCGTGTCGGCCCTCGTCCGGGACGCGCCGCAACGGCATTCCCGTACGGCCCGCCCCGCCTCCCCACACCCGCCCGGTGTGTCCGCGGCGTGGGCTGTGTGCCCTAAATCACATTAAAACCAGTCAAAACGGAGAGTTTTCACCATGTCTTCCTTGTCGTCCGTGATCGATCTCGATGAGCTCGGAAAGGCTCTCGACGGCGTCCTGCTCCGTCCCTCCTCGCCCGGCTGGGACACGGCGCGAGCCGCCTGGCAGCTCGCCGTCGACCAGCGGCCCTTCGCCGTCGTGCAGGCGGCCTCCGTGCGCGACGTCGTGACGACCGTCGAGACGGCGGCCAGGCTCGGCCTGCGGGTCGCGCCGCAGGCGACCGGGCACAACGCCGCCCCCCTCGGGCCGCTCGACAGGACGATCCTGCTGCGTACGTCGGCGATGCGAGGGGTCGAGATCGACGCCGAGCGCCGGGTCGCCAGGGTCGAGGCCGGCGCGCTGTGGGCGGACGTCACCGCGGCGGCGGCCCTCCACGGCCTGACCGGGCTGGCCGGCTCGGCCCCGGACGTCGGGGTCGTCGGGTACACCCTTGGCGGCGGGCTGTCGTGGTTCGCCCGCCTGCACGGCCTGGCGGCCAACCACGTGCTGTCGGCGGACATCGTCACCGCCGACGGTGAGCCGCGCACGATCGACGCGGAGCGCGACGCCCCGCTGTTCTGGGCCGTCCGCGGCGGCGGGGGCGGCTTCGGCGTGGTCACCGCCCTGGAGTTCCGGCTGTTCCCGATCACCCAGGTCCACGCGGGCATGCTGCTGTGGCCGATCGAGCGCGCCGCCGAGGTTCTGGGCGCCTGGTGGCAGTGGGCCGGGTCGGTGCCGGAGACGGTGACCTCGCTGGGCAGGCTGCTGCGGCTCCCGCCGATCCCGCAGATCCCCGAGCCGCTCCGCGGGCGCTCCTTCGTCGCCGTCGAGGCGGCGTGCCTGCTGGACCCCGCCGCGGCCGACCTCCTGCTCGCCCCGCTGCGCGCGCTCGCCCCCGAGATGGACACCGTCCGCCCGACCCCGATCACCGAGCTCGGCGCGCTGCACATGGACCCGCAGGAGCCGACCCCGGTCACCGGCGACGGCCTGCAGCTGGCCGGGTTCCCGCCCGCCGCCCTGGAGGCCCTGCTGAGCGTCGCGGGGCCTCGGGCGGACATCCCGCTGCTCACCGTCGAGCTGCGCCATCTCGGCGGGGCGCTGACCCCCGGGCGGACGACGGGAGGCGGCGCGGTCTCGGGCATGGACGCGCAGATCGCCGTGTTCTCCGCCGGGATCACCCCGGACGCGGACGCGGTGGCCGCCGTGCACGTCTCCCTCGACGAGGTGCGCGCCGCCCTCGGCCCCTGGAAGGCCGAGACCGCCTACCGCAACTTCACCGAACGGTCCGGGCCGAGGTTCGACCGCCTGGAGACCCACATCAGGCTGCAGAGGATCAAGGCCGCCTACGACCCCGCCGACGTGATCCACGCCAACCACCCCGTCACACCGGCCGGTTAGCCGTACCGACCCGGAAGGCCCGCTTCGCGGCGGGGTCATTCCTCCGCGTCGCGGACCAGGAGGGCGATCTGCACCCGGTTCTCGACCGCCAGCTTGGCGAACAGGCTGCCCGTGTGCGCCTTGACGGTCGCGACGCTGATGTGCAGCCGCTGGGCGATCTCCGGGTTGCCCAGCCCGTCCGCGATGGCCCGGGCGGTTTCGAGCTCTCGTTCGGTCAGGGCGGACAGCTGTCTGCGCGCGGCTTCGCGGGACGACGCGCGAGCGTGGGAGGACCGGGGGCCGGTGGCCGCGGCGATCACCCGTGCCGTGGCCGCCGGGGACAGCACGGGGTCGCCCTCCGCGACGGCCCGCACCGCGTCGAGGATCCGCGCAGGCGGGGTGTCCTTGAGGACGAACCCGAGCGCTCCGGCGCGCAGCGCGCCGAGCACCAGGTCGTCGGAGTCGAACGTGGTCAGCATGAGCACCCGCGGCGGGACCGGCCGGGTGAGGAGTTCCCGGGTCGCGCTGAGACCGTCACGGCCGGGCATCCGCACGTCCATCAGCACGACGTCCGGCCGGTGCTCGTCCACCACGGTGATCGCGGCGTCCCCGTCGGCCGCCTCCGCGACGACGGTCAGGTCCGGTTCGCCGTCGACGATGAGCCGCAGCGCCATCCGCACCAGCTGGTCGTCGTCGACGATGACGACGCGCACGGGCTCCCGCTCGCTGTCCACTCACGGTCTCTTCTCGTCGATGGGGTCCGGCCAGGGTAGCCGTGCGGTGAGGACGTATCCGCCGTCGGATGTGGGGTGGTGGTCGAGTTCCCCGCCGGCGAGGCCGATCCGTTCGGTGAGGCCGAGCAGGCCGAATCCCGAGGCCGGTGGCCGCGCGGTTTTCCCGGTGGCGGGGGAGTTGCGGACGCCGACGTCGAGTTCGCCGCCCGGGGTTCCCGCGAGGGTGATGCGCACGTGCGCGCCCGGGGCGTGTTTGGCGGCGTTGGTCAGCCCTTCCTGGACGATCCGGTAGCAGGTTCGCCCGACGACGTCGGGCGGTGTCCCCGTCACGGTGCTGGTGAGCGTGACGTCCAGTCCGGACGCGCGGGCGTCGGCCACCAGCTCGGGGATTCGCTCAAGGGAGGGTTGCGGTGGTTCCGGGCGGCCCGGGTCGGCCCGGAGCACGCCGAGGACGTCCCGTAGCGCTTCCAGGGCCTGGTGGGAGCCGTCGGCGATGCCGCGGACCAGCACGCGGTTCTCCTCGGCCGTGAGGTCGCCGCGGTGGTCCAGCACCCCGGCCTGCATGGCGACCAGGGAGATCCGGTGCGCGAGCACGTCGTGCATCTCGCGGGCGATCCGGTTGCGTTCCAGGGCCCGCGCCTGCGCCGCTCGCGCGGCCTGTTCCCGTTCCGCGCCCTCCGCCCGGTCCCGCAGGGACCGCACCTCGGCGCGCCGCGCGCCGACGGCCATGCCCGCGGCCACCGCGACGCCCGCGACCAGTGCGGGGAGCGCGAACTGGAACCACAGCAGGCCGGGCGGGCTCTGCACCGGGTAGAACCTGCCGCCGAACTGTGACGCGGTCACGAAGGCCAGCCCGACGACCCCGATCTCCACCGGACGGCGACGGGTGGAGATCGAGCCCAGCGCCAGGAGCGCGGCGCCGGTGGCGAGTGTCGACGCGGTCGAGGCGATCACGACCGTCATGGCGACGGCGAGCGGGAACCGCCGCCGCCACAGAAGCGCCGTCAGGCAGCCGAGGGCCACCAGCGGATCACCGGTGAGGAACCACGGGCCCGTCTCGGCCGCCTGCCCCCGCAGCAGCACGCCGGTGGAGAGCCAGACCGCCGTGCCCACGGCCGCGGCCGGCACCAGCCGCCATGTCTGCTGCCACCACCCGAGCGGTGGCGCGACGCCCGTGTCCACCTGGTCATTATCGCAAGAGCGTCCGGCCGGCGACTCGGACCAGGGGCCGGTGTCACCCTCGACCGGAGTCGAACACCCTGCCCCGCCCGTGGTCGAAGGCGGTTCGAGCCGCCGGGCCGATGTGCCGGCCGCGCCGGACGGACAGACTCGTTCACGTGCCGCGACAACCGGCCACGAAACGGAGGAAAACAATGCGCGAGGGCGCCCGTGCGGTCCTTGAGGCGGCCGGGATGCTGATCACGGCCCTGTCCGCCCAGGCGATGATCCGCGGCCTGCTCGACCGGGACTCCGAACCGCTGTGGGGCGTCTTCGCCTGGGTCCCCGGCGGCCTCGCCGGTCAGCTGGTCCTTCTCGGGTTCGTCGCGCTCGTCGCGGTGGTGTCCGGTGGCTGGGCACGCACCCGCCGGGAACCGGACGCCGAGCGGGCCGGTGATTCCGGGAGGGCCCGCGGCCGGGAACCGGCCTGACGCCGTCCGGGACGACGCACCGAGCCCCCGCGCCCCCGAGCCCCCGCGCCCCCGCGCCCCCGAGCCCCCGCACCCCCCGAGCCCCCGCGCCCCCGCACCCCCCGAGCCCTCCCGCCCCCGCGTCCCCGAGCCCCTCGCGCTCCCCGGGGCCCCCGGGGCCCCCGGGTCCCCCCCCCGGGTCCACCGACCCCTTTCAGGAGGACACCAGATGCACTCACCCCTGTCCCTCACCCTCGCCGCCACCACACTTGCGGCGACCATGATCTCGGGAGTACCGGCGGCGGCGACGCCGGACGCCCTGCGGTGGGGCCCGTGCCCGAAGGAGGCCGCCTCGCCCCGTCTCCAGTGCTCGACGCTCGAAGTCCCGTTGGACTACCGGAATCCGGACGGCCGGCGGATCGAGATCATGATCTCCCGGATGGCGAGCGAGAAACCGTCACGCCGCCGCGGCGTGCTGCTCACCAATCCGGGCGGCCCCGGCGCCGGGGGACTCGGCTACCCGGTCGTCCTCGCCACCTTCGGGCTGCCGCAGGAGGTGGCGGACTCCTACGACGTGATCGGCTTCGACCCGCGTGGCGTCGGCCGCAGCGCGCCGGTGACCTGCGACCTGACGCCGGAGCAGCTGGGACGCGGCAACTTCCCGCCGTACGCGCACACCGCGGCCGACGTCGCGCGGGCGGCGGGGAACGCGCGGGCCATCGCCGGGCAGTGCGCCACCTCGCCGACGGCGTGGATGCTGCCGCACGTCACCACCGCGAACACCGCGCGCGACATGGACCGGATCCGGGCGGCGCTGGGCGAGCCGAAGCTGTCGTACCTCGGTGGCTCCTACGGCACCTACCTCGGCGCGGTGTACGCGACGATGTTCCCGGGGCGCGGCGACCGGATCGTGCTCGACAGCAACCTGGGCCCCGGCGGTTACGGCGTCACGGCCATGCGGTCGTTCGCCCGGGGGATGGAGGACCGGTTCCCGGACTTCGCGGCGTTCGCGTCCGCGCGCCCCGAGTACGGCCTGGGCGCCACACCGGAGCAGGTGACCGCCAAGTACTTCGAACTCGCGGAACGGCTGGAGGCGAAGCCGGTCCGGGGCGTCGACGGGACGTTGTTCCGCGGGATCACCTTCGACCGCCTCTACAGCGACGCGACCATGCCCCTGCTGGCCGAGACCTGGCGGGCGCTCGACACCGACCGGCCGCTGCCGCCCGGCCCGCCGCTGACCGCGCCGGAGAACGCCACGTCCAGCCGTTACCACGTCATCTGCGGTGATTCACGGTGGCCCAGGACGGTCCGGGAGTATCAGAAGGACGTCGCGGCCGACCGGCTGAAGTACCCGATGCTGGGCGGGTCCACGGCCAACATCGGGCCGTGCGCGTTCTGGCCGGGCAGGCGGGCCGAGCCGCCGGTGCGCGTCGGCGACCGGGGCCCGTCGAACGTGCTCATGGTGCAGAACGAGCGCGACCCGGGAACGCCGCTGGCCGGCGCCCGGGAGCTGCGGCGGGCCTTGGGGAAACGGGCCACGATGGTCACGGCCGACCAGGGCGGGCACGGCGTCTATCCCTTCGGTCCCAACACGTGCGCGAAGGACGCGGTGACGGAGTTCCTGACCGAGGGGAGGCGCCCGGCACGGGACCTCGCCTGCGCGGCGGAGCCGGTCGAGCGGGGGAGCGAAGCCGTGTTCAAGGAATGACGGCGTGATCGGGCCGTGCGGGACCACCGCGTCCCGCCCGCGCGCGGGGGCCCGCCGCCTCCGGAGACGGCCGCGACGCCTTCCCGCGAGGTTCGGTCAGCGGCCCACCTGGAAGGCCGACATCGGGATGTGCAGCCAGGTGGGCCGGTTGCGGGACTCGTACACCACCTCGTACGCGGCCTTGTCGAGTTCCAAAGCGCGCAGCAGGACGGCGTCCTCGGCGCGGAGGTGACCGCCTCCGGCGGAGTAGCCCGCCAGGAAGGACGAGCGGTTGAGCTCGGCCCACTCCACCGCGCGGGGGCGG
This sequence comes from Streptosporangium sp. NPDC002524, assembly GCF_040295985.1. Taxonomy (NCBI): domain Bacteria; kingdom Bacillati; phylum Actinomycetota; class Actinomycetes; order Streptosporangiales; family Streptosporangiaceae; genus Streptosporangium; species Streptosporangium sp. NPDC002524. The sequence continues at coordinate 112,292 of NZ_JBEOWK010000007.1, forward strand.
AGCTCGTCGGCGTTGGAGTGGTCGGCCAGCAGGTGGCGGGCGGCGTAGTCGAAGGAGCGGAGCATCCCGGCCACGTCCCGCAGCGGGGAGGACAGCGCGCGGCGCTCGGCGATGGGCTGGCCCGGCTCGCCCTCGAAGTCGAGGATGATCCAGTCGTTGTTGGTGCGCATCACCTGGCCGAGGTGGTAGTCGCCGTGGACGCGCTGGACGGGCATCTCCCCGGCCACGTCCGAGACCCGCTGGTAGGCCTCCTCGGCGACGTGGGCGTACTCGCCGAGGGCGGGCACCTCGTCCACCGCGACGCCCAGGCGGCGGCGGAACTCCTCGACCATCCGCTTGACCTCCTGCGACTCGATCACGTCGGTCGGGAAGGCGGCGGCCATCTCCTGGTGGACCGTGGCGGTGGTCACCCCGAGCCGGTAGGCCTCGGAGCTGAAGTCGCCGCCCGCGTCGGAGGCGGAGGGTTCGAGGGAGCCGTACAGGTCGCGGACGCTGGCCAGGGCGAGGGCCCAGCCGTCGTTGGCGTTCGACAGGAACTCCTGGGTCATCGCCAGCGTGGTGGTCTCGCCGTCGAGGTCGGTCTCGATCCAGCCGTACGGCTGGGCGATGTGCGTGCCGTCGCGGCGGGCCAGCGCGGTGACGATCTCCAGCTCGGGGTTCACCCCGGCGGTGAGGCGGCGGAACAGCTTGCAGATGTAGGTGTCGCCGTACACCAGGGAGGTGTTGGACTGCTCGGCGCCGAGGACGAGGCTGCGCTTGGAGGTGTCGATCTCCACCCCGTCGAGGTGGCGGAAGCGGAGCGCGCCCAGGTCGCGGCCGGAGGCCATGCCTTCGAGCAGGGCGGCGGTGAGGTCGGCGTCGTAGGCGGCGTCGTAGTAGCCGCCGCCGATGTGGGCCGGTTTGAACCGGGCCCACTCGGGTGCCTCGCTGCCGAGCAGCAGCTGGTAGCGGTCGCGCCCCCCCGGCTGGTGGACGGAGATGATCAGGTGCCGCAGGCGTGGTGACAGCTCCACGTCCGAGTCGACGGTGAGGTCGTCGATCGGGCGCCCCTTACCGGCGAACCATCGTTGCTGGGGGATCCAACCGGTAAGGAGCTCCGTCAACACGGCTTTACGCCTCCTGGGATGCGGGTGGCAGGGTGAACCAGTAGAACCCATGCCCAGGAAGAGTCAAAAGATACGGAAGCTCGCCAATCGATGGGAAAGGAACCCCTCCCATCGTCTCCACCGGGACCGTTCCCTCGAAGCGGCGAAGATCGAGCTCCACCGGCTGCGGGAACCTGGACAGGTTGTTGACGCACAGCATCCGGTCGTCGCCGAGCTCGCGCACGAAGGCGAGGACGCTCGGGTTGGAGGAGTTCAGCTCGGTGAACTCGCCCAGGCCGAAGACCGGGTGGCGCTTGCGGATGTCGATCATGCGCTTGGTCCAGTGCAGCAGCGATCCCGCGCTCCGCTGCTGCGCCTCGACGTTGAGCGCCTGGTAGCCGTAGATCGGGTCCATGATGACCGGGAGATACAGGCGGCCCGGGTCGCAGTCGGAGAATCCGGCGTTGCGGTCGGGGCTCCACTGCATGGGGGTGCGCACCCCGTCGCGGTCGCCCAGCCAGATGTTGTCCCCCATCCCGATCTCGTCGCCGTAGTACAGCACCGGAGATCCCGGAAGGGAGAGCAGTAACGCCGTGAACAGCTCGATCTGGTTGCGGTCGTTCTCCAGCAGCGGCGCCAGCCGCCGCCGGATGCCGACGTTGGCCCGCATCCGGGGGTCCTTGGCGTACTCCGAGTACATGTAGTCGCGCTCGTCGTCCGTGACCATCTCGAGCGTGAGCTCGTCGTGGTTGCGCAGGAAGATGCCCCACTGGCAGTTCTCCGGGATCTTCGGCGTCTGGGCCATGATCTCGGAGATGGGGTAGCGCGACTCCCGCCTGACCGCCATGAAGATGCGCGGCATCAGCGGGAAGTGGAACGCCATGTGGCACTCGTCGCCCCCGGTGGCGGAGTCGCCGAAGTACTCGACCACGTCGGCGGGCCACTGGTTGGCCTCGGCGAGCAGCACCCGGTCGGGGTAGAGCCGGTCGATCTCCGCCCTGACCCGCTTGAGGTACTCGTGGGTGCGGGGCAGGTTCTCGCAGTTGGTGCCGTCCTGCTCGAACAGGTACGGGATGGCGTCCATGCGGAAGCCGTCGATGCCCAGGTCCAGCCAGAAGCGCAGCACCTCCAGCATCGCGTCCTGCACGTCCGGATTCTCGTAGTTGAGGTCCGGCTGGTGCGAGAAGAAGCGGTGCCAGTAGTACTGCCCCCGGACCGGGTCGTGGGACCAGTTGGACGTCTCGGTGTCGATGAAGATGATCCGGGCGTCCTTGTAGAGCTCGTCGTTGTCGTTCCAGACGTAGAAGTCGCCGAACGGCCCCTCGGGGTCGTGGCGGGAGGCCTGGAACCACGGGTGCTGGTCGCTGGTGTGGTTCATCACCAGGTCGGCGATGACCCGCATGCCGCGCTTGTGCGCCTCGTCGACCAGCTTCACGAAGTCTCCGAGATCGCCGAAATCAGGAAGGATCTTCATGAAGTCGGCGATGTCGTACCCGCCGTCGCGCAGCGGCGACTCGTACAGCGGAAGCAGCCAGAGGCAGTCGACACCGAGCCACTGGAGATAGTCCAGCTTCTGGATGAGACCGCGGATGTCTCCGGTGCCGTCGCCGTTGGAATCGGCGAAGCCCCGGATGAGAACCTCGTAGAAGACAGCTCGCTTGAACCAGTACGGGTCGCGCGGCTTTTCCTCGTCGAAGGTGTTCGGAATGGGCTCAGGTAGCTGACTCACCAGTGACTCCCCGCTGTTCTGCCGGTATAGGCGTACCCGGCCGGCTCACCGCTGGTTCGCCGCCGCGGCACGCAGAGTGAAGACGTGCGCTGGGTGGATGTGGGGATCGAGACGCACGTAGTTGTCCTGCCGCCAGCGATACGACTCGCCCGACAGTTCGTCGTCCACGACGAACTCGGCTTGCCAGTCGAGACCGAGGGCGGGCATGTCCAGCGACACCGTCGCCTCATGGGTGTTGTGCGGATCCAGGTTCACGACGACCAGGACAACGTCGCCCAGGCCGTGCCGTCGTGTGGCCGTGTCGTAGGCGCCGGGCAACCGCTTGGAGAAGCAGATCACATCCGGGTTGTTGACGCTGTGAAACCGTAGATTACGCAGTTCCTGGAGTGCCGGGTGTGCTCTTCGGAACAAATTGAGTTGTGTGATGAACGGGGCAAGGCTACGACCTTCTCGCTCTGCCTCTACCCAATTGCGGGGTTTGTACTGATATTTCTCGCTATCAAGGTATTCTTCGCTACCCGGTCTAACCGGGACATTCTCTGCAAGTTCATATCCGGCGTACACGCCCCACGTCGGCATCGCCGTGGCCGCGAGTACTGCTCTGATATAAAATGCCGGGACTCCCCCGTGTTGAAGGTATTCGTGGAGAATGTCCGGAGTATTGACGAACACGTTGGGCCGCATGTAGTGCGACGTCTCGTGGGAGAGCTCGCCCAGATAGTCCTCGACGTCCGGGCGGGAGTTCTTCCACGTGTAGTACGTGTACGACTGGTGGAAGCCGACCTTGGCCAGCGTCCGCATCATCGCGGGGCGGGTGAAGGCCTCCGCCAGGAACAATACGTCAGGGTCGGTGGTGTGCACGTCGGCCAGCAGCTTCTCCCAGAAGGCCACCGGCTTGGTGTGCGGGTTGTCGACCCGGAAGATCCGGACCCCGTGGTCCATCCAGAGCCGCACGACCCGCCTGATCTCCTCGTAGATCCCCTTGGGGTCCCTGTCGAAGTTCAGCGGGTAGATGTCCTGGTACTTCTTCGGCGGGTTCTCCGCGTACGCGATCGAGCCGTCGGCGCGGATGTTGAACCACTCGGGGTGCTCCTTGACCCACGGGTGGTCGGGCGCGCACTGCAGGGCGAAGTCGATGGCGACCTCCATGCCCAGCTCGCGGGTCTGGGCCACGAAGGCGTCGAAGTCCTCGAAGGTGCCCAGGTCGGGGTGGATGGCGTCGTGGCCGCCCTCCTCGGAGCCGATCGCCCAGGGGGATCCGGGATCGTACGGCTCGGGGGTGAGGGTGTTGTTGCGCCCCTTGCGGAAACTGTGCCCGATCGGGTGGATCGGCGGCAGGTAGACGACGTCGAAGCCCATCTTCGCCACGGCCGGGAGCCGCTTGGCGGCGGTCTGGAAGGTCCCGGACTTGGGGGCGACGCCCTGCTCGATGATCGCGCCCTCGGAGCGGGGGAAGAACTCGTACCACGACCCGAACAGCGCCCTGCGGCGGTGCACCAGGACCGTGCGCGGGGCCGACCTCGTCACCAGGTCGCGCAGCGGGTGGGCGCGCAGCATCGCCGCCGTCTCCGGCAGCTGGGCCACGGTGAACCGGGCGCGCGGGTCGATCTCGGGGTCGCGCAGCCTCGCCGCGACCGCCTGGAGCGCGGCCCGGTGTCCGCAGACGTGCTGCTGCGCCACCTTGGGACGCCTGGCCGCCCGAGCCGCGGGGGTCTTGCCGCTCACCGGCCTGCCGGTCGCGGCCGTGCCGCCGGCGGGACCGGCCGGCCCGCAGTCGGCGGCCCGCACCGCCCTCGCCGCGCGGTCGAAGAGCCGGGCGCCCTCCTCGCACATCAGGTCGGCGTCCAGGTCGCGCGGGATCTTGATGCCCGCGTCGTGCAGCCAGGTGGCCACGGGATCACTCCACGCCTCCACCCGGAACCGCCACTCACCCTCGGTGGGCAGCGTCACCTCCACGCCCCACCGGTCGGTGCCCGGGGCGAGCTCGCCCATGGGCAGCAGGGGGCCGCGCACGCCGCCGGGGCCGGTGAACACGACCCCTGCCGCGACCGCGTCGTGTCCCTCGCGGAACACGGTCGCGGAGATCTCGAAGGTCTCACCCGCGGCGGCCTTGGCGGGGCGGCGCCCGCAGTCGACCGTGGGGTGGATGTCCTGGATTGGGATTCGTCCGATCATCGCGTCTCAAGGTAGCGGCGGCACGCCCGGTACCGCCGGGGAAGTCAGCAAGGAAGGATCTTCGTTTTTTCAAGCAACCCCGGGCGGCCGGTCTCGGGGCAGGCCGAAGCCCGCCCTGATGGGACGGTCGGATCCCGAGGGCAGTGTGTTCCGGCTCGTATCTCCGGTGCCCCAATAGTCCAGCTTCATGCGTCCCGCTGGATAGAGTGCGGCACCTCTTACTCTTCCGCGAGTTGCCCTAACAGTCGATCACCTGTCTTTGATGTGTTTGGGGTGGATTGATAGCGGTGAGAGGGAGACGCGTGAGTGTTTGGGTCGCCCTCGTGGCGCTGAGTAACTAGGGTCTGGCACCGTGAGAGCTATCCGCAGGTTCACCGTCCGCACCGTCCTGCCGCCGGAGCTGGCCTCCCTCGGCGAGCTCGTCCTCAATCTGCGCTGGTCATGGCACCCGGAGACACTGGACCTGTTCGGCGAGGTCGATCCGGCCATCTGGGGGCGCGTCGGGTACGACCCCGTCGCGCTGCTGGGCGCCGTCGAGGCCGCCCGGCTCCGTGAGCTGGCCGCCGACCGCCGCTTCCTGAGGCGGCTCGCCGACGCCGCCGACGATCTCCGCGAGTACATGACCGCCCCCCGGTGGTACCAGACCATGGCCGACGCGCCCAAGGCCATCGCCTACTTCTCCCCGGAGTACGGTATCGCCGCGGCGCTGCCGCAGTACTCGGGCGGGCTCGGTATCCTCGCCGGCGACCACCTCAAGGCCGCGAGCGACCTCGGCGTGCCCATCCTCGCCGTCGGCCTGCTGTACCGCCACGGCTACTTCACCCAGTCCCTCTCGCCCGAGGGCTGGCAGCTGGAGCACTACCCCTCCCTCGACCCCGGCGGCCTGCCGCTCACCCTCCTGCGGGAGGAGGACGGCACCCCGGTCCGCATCAAGATCAGCCTTCCCGAGCACCGGACCCTGCACGCCCAGGTCTGGGTGCTCCAGGTCGGCAGGGTGCCGCTGCTGCTGCTCGACTCCGACGTGGCCGAGAACGACGCCGCCGCCCGCGACGTCACCGACCGCCTGTACGGCGGCGGCGGCGACCACCGGCTGCTCCAGGAGCTGCTGCTCGGCGTCGGCGGCGTCCGCGCCATCCGCGCCTACTGCCGGGTCACCGGGCACGCCGAGCCCGAGGTGTTCCACACCAACGAGGGCCACGCGGGCTTCCTCGGCCTGGAGCGCATCCGCGAGCTCACCGAGGCCAGGCTCTCCTTCGACGAGGCCCTGGAGGCGGTGCGGGCCGGGACCGTCTTCACCACGCACACCCCCGTCCCCGCCGGGATCGACCGCTTCCCGGCTGAGATGATCGGCCGCCAGTTCGGCGGCGAGAACGCCTGGCCGACGGTCCCCGTCGACCGCATCCTCGCGCTCGGCGCCGAGGAGGAGCCGGGCAAGTTCAACATGGCCGCGATGGGCATGCGGCTCGCCCAGCGGGTCAACGGCGTCTCCGAGCTGCACGGCGCCGTGAGCCGGGGGATGTTCCAGAGCCTGTGGCCGGGGTTCGACACCGAGGAGATCCCGATCGGGTTCATCACCAACGGTGTGCACGCCCCCACCTGGGTCGGCCGGGAGATCATGGAGCTGGCCGGCCGGGAGCTGCCCACCCTGGTCGACCGCGCCCAGGGCTGGGAGAGCATCGGCAAGATCTCCGACGGCGACGTCTGGGGCATCCGGGGACGGCTGCGCGAGAAGCTGGTCGTCGCGGCCCGCGCGCGGCTCCGCCAGTCGTGGATCAACCGGGGTGCCTCGCAGGCCGAGCTCGGCTGGATCGACGACGCCCTCGACCCCGAGGTGCTCACCATCGGCTTCGCCCGCCGGGTGCCCTCGTACAAGCGGCTCACCCTGATGCTGTCCGACCCCGACCGGCTCCGCGCGCTGCTGCTCGACCCCGCCAGGCCGGTGCAGATCGTGATCGCGGGCAAGGCCCACCCGGCCGACGAGGGCGGCAAGAAGCTCATCCAGCAGATCGTGAAGTTCGCCGACTCCGAGGACGTGCGGCACCGCATCGTCTTCCTGCCCGACTACGACATGGCCCTGGGCCAGCTGCTCGTCCAGGGCTGCGACGTGTGGATGAACAACCCGCTGCGCCCGCTGGAGGCGTGCGGCACGTCCGGGATGAAGGCCGCCCTCAACGGCGGGCTCAACCTGTCCATCCGCGACGGCTGGTGGGACGAGTGGTACGACGGCACCAACGGCTGGGCCATCCCCACCGCCGACGGCGTCGCCGACCCCGACCGCCGCGACGAGCTGGAGGCCGCCGCGCTGTACGACCTGATCGAGCACGAGGTGGCCGACCGGTTCTACGACCGGGCCGACGGGCTGCCCCGGCGCTGGCTGGAGATGGTGAGGCACACCCTCACCTCGCTCGGCCCCAAGGTGCTCGCCGGGCGGATGCTCCGCGACTACGTGGTCGACCTCTACGCCCCGGCGGCGAAGTCCGCCCGCGCCCTCTCCGGGGAGGGGTACGAGCAGGCCAGGAGCTTCGCGGCATGGAAGCTCAAGGTCGGCAGGGCCTGGCCGGGCGTGCGGGTCGAGCACGTCGAGGCCTCGGGCCTGGGCGACAGCACCCCGGAGCTCGGGACCTCCCTGGAGCTGAAGGCCACCATCGCCCTCGGCGAGCTGGAGCCCGGGGACATCCGGGTCCAGGCGGCCTACGGCCGGGTCGGCGACCACGACGACCTGGCCGCCCCCTCCTACGCCGACCTCACCGTCGAGTCCGAGGGCGACGACGGCAGGGCCGTCTTCTCCGGGACCATCCCCCTCGACCGCACCGGGCCCTTCGGCTACACCGTCCGGGTCGTCCCCGACCACCCGCTGGTGGCGTCGACCTCGGAGCTCGGCCTGGTCGCGGTGCCCGAGGAGCCCGTCGGCATGACCAACGGCACCCTGCGCTGACCGCGTGACCGTCCGGCGCCCGCGCCGGACGGCCGGACCCCCGCGCCCCTCCCGGTTTCCGGTGGGGGCACGGGGGTCCTCGCGTTACCGCGAGTCCGCGAAGCGAGACGTCACCACACCGGTGAGTCCGGAAGTGTCCACGTACCGCCACGCCGCGTGGTGCGGTGGGTAGGGTTGAGCACTCGATCCCTGGCGCCCGAGAAAGGTTCCCGGCGCCGTGACCCCGGAGTGCGCCTGACCATGCGGCGGCCCGGTGGCGCGTGGCCCGCGGAGGTCGGTGCCGCGGGCCACGCGGAGAGACCCCCGTGGCGAAGGGGCGAGGACGGCCGCGGAGGGGAAGTCCTCGTCGGCTCCGGAGAGACACCCCCGTGGCGGAGGGGCGAAGGGTCAGGCGTTGGCCTCCAGGGCGGTGCGGACCGCCGACTCCAGGGCGCCCTCGATCCAGGAGTGCTTGAGCGAGGTGTGCTCGCCCGCGAAGTGCAGCCGTCCCACGGGGGCGGCGATGGCGGGGTGGATCTCGGTCATCTGGCCCGGCGTGAAGACGGCGGCCTCGCCGAAGGCGTAGCGGTTGCGCAGCCAGCTCTGGGTCATGCCGTGGCCGGTGTAGAAGTCGGCTATGCGCTCCCCGTGCACCTCCTGCAGCCCGCGCAGCGCGTAGCCGTAGCGCTCGTCGTCGTCCATGGAGTCCCAGCGGGTGGCGTCGTCGGCCCACGCGTAGCTGGCCAGCACGACGCCGCCCTCGCTGCCGCGCACCGGGTGGGAGGGGAAGTAGACGAACCGGTTGGCGTTGTCGGTGACCGACCCGCCGCCCGTCACGTGGGCCGCGGGCCCCGGGCGGTAGCGGGGGCCGAGCTCCCGCCTCCAGTCACGCTCGTCGAACTCCCACCAGCGCCTGCGGAACTCCAGCAGCACCTTGGTCGCGGAGTCGTAGTGCAGCTCGATCACCGCGCGCCGCTTCGGGTACGGCAGGGCCGGGGCGATCTCCACGTGCCGCAGCGCGGAGAACGGGATCGTGATGATCGCGAGGTCTCCCTCGAACGTCTCGCCCCTGCCCTGCGGCCTGGAGTCGGACTCGGTGCTGCCCGTCTCGGTGACCGTCTCGACGCGCACGCCCCGCGCGGTGTGCTGGATCCGCACGGCCCGCCGGTCCATCCGGATGTCGCCGCGCAGCCCCGGCGCCAGCCGGTACGGCAGCTCCCGGCTGCCCCCCTCCATCTCCCAGTAGGTCGCCGACGGGTTGACCAGGCTCCGGGTCAGGAAGGTGTGCATGAACGACAGCGGCAGCCGGGAGGTCAGGTTCTCCAGGGTGCCGATGGCGTCGATCGCCGCGTCGCTCAGCCGGGCGTGCTCCCGCAGGAAGCGGTTCATGGAGTGGTCGTCGAAGTCGTACAGGACGCGGGCCCAGCCCTCGATCAGCTCCGGCAGCGGCTTGTCGACCCGCGTCGAGCCGCGGACGACGGAGAAGTAGTCCCTGACCGGGTCGAGCGCGTCGTCCAGGATCCTGCCCGCGGTCCTGCCGTCCCGCAGCCCGAACGAGGCGTTGATCTCGCGCGGGTCCCGGGCGTACTCGTCGCGGCGCTGGGTGATGCCGTTGACCCGGATCAGGGTGCGGTTCGCCCGCTCCGGCGCGGTGAACTCCCCCCGGGACGGGCCGGAGCGCCAGGCGGGGCCGCGGCGCGGGGTGTAGACGACGGGCGGGACGGGGCCGGTCGCCGCGTCGCCGGGCCGCACGTCGACGTTGTAGAACAGGCGCCGGGGGATGCCGAGCTTGTCGATGAGCGCCAGCGTGAGCGGGTGGAAGTCGGGGATGCGCATCGCCCCGGCCTCGGCGTACTGCGACCGGTCGGCGAAACCGGTCCGGAAGGTCTTGATCCGGCCGCCGATCCGGTTGCCGTTGGCCTCGATGACGGTGACCCGGTGCCCGGCCCGCTTCAGCAGCGTCGCGGCCACCAGCCCGGCGATCCCGGCGCCGACGACGAGGATCTTCTTGGGGGAGCGGGTCCTGGGCAGGCCGTCGTCGATCAGCACCTTGAGGTATTCGAGCTTGAGGTCCGAGCCGTTCTCGCCGACGAGCAGCAGGTCCCGGGCCACCCGGGTGCAGGTGTCCCAGCGCCTCGCGTCGCGCGGCGCCCGCCCGGTGCGCGCGGGGGCCGGGTCCGTGAGCGAGACCGCCGCCGCGACCGCCGGGTCGACGGCCGAGCCGACCGCTCCCACGGCGCCCAGCCCCGCCAGTTTGGCGAACCCCCGCCGGTTCATGTCTGGCACAAGATCCTCCCTTTCGTAGTCACCGTAAGTAATTGAATGACTACTATCGGTTCAAGTGCAGGCATGCCAGGGTCTTTCCGGTTGTGGCGCCAAGCGGCCACGCGGGACCTGTCTTTCGCGGCTTTTGTCACAGGGTGCGCGCGAAGGTCGCGAGGGGGTGTGAGGCCGGCGCGAGGTGGGAGCGAGGTGGCGCGGGCCCGCCGGTGGGCCGCCCCGGACGCGGGTGTCAGGCCGACTCGGGCAAAGTCCCTCTTATATGGCAAAACGCGACAATATACGTCTTTTGCATAGTTCTTTCTTGTATGTGGCGGGAATGGCTACATAGCCGACACCTCGTACACCCTGGAGAGAACAGTGGACGCTTGGACGTTCGAGGGCCAGCCGGGCGCGCTGGGGGACACCACGGTCACGCTGGTCGAGGGCGGCTCCTTCTGCGTGTGCGCCCGCAACGGCGACATCCTCCCCGGCGGGGCGCAGGGGGTCTACCACGCGGACACCCGGATCCTGTCGCGCTGGGAGCTGAGGGTGGACGAGACGCCCGTGGAGGACCTCAGGGTCCTCCCCGCCGAGCCGTACCACGCCACGTTCCTCAGCAAGGCGGCCCCCCGCCCCGGGCGGGCCGAGAGCAGCCTGCTCGTGATCAGGGACCGCTACGTCGGGGGCGGCCTGCGCGAGGACCTCACCCTGCGCAACCTGGGGAGCGAGCCCGCCGGATGCGTGGTCGACATCCACGTCGCCTCCGACATGGCCGACCTGTTCGAGGTGAAGGCCGGCCGGATCCGGCACGTGAGCGACGTCGAGATGACGTCCGACAGGACGGGACTGCTGATCGTCTCGGCCTGCCGCTCGCGCGGCACCAGGGTGGTGGCCGAGCCCGCGCCGTTCGCCGTGCCCGGCATGCTCATCTTCCGCGTCGTCGTGCCCGCGCGGGGCGAGTGGACCGCGAGCCTGCAGGTCAACCCGATCCTGGAGGGCGAGGAGTCGCCCGCGTGGTTCTCCACCCACCACCCGCTGGAGCACGCCGAGCCCGCCAGGCGCCGCGCCGACTGGGAACGCCTCAGCCCGATCATCGTCACCTCCGACCGCGTCCTGGCCCAGGTCCTGGAGCGCTCCAAGGAGGACCTCGGCGCGCTGCGGCTCTTCGAGGCCGGCAAACCGGACGAGGCGCCGACGATCGCCGCGGGCGCGCCGTGGTTCATGACCCTGTTCGGCCGTGACTCGCTGCTGACCTCCTGGATGGCCCTCCAGATGGACCAGTGCCTGGCGCTGGGCACCCTCATGCGCCTGGCCAGGCTGCAGGGCACCGTCGACGACCCGCTGACCGAGGAGGAGCCGGGCAAGATCCTGCACGAGCTCCGTTTCGGCACGCAGACCGGCGCCTCGCCGCACGCGGGCCGCGCCTACTACGGCTCGGTGGACTCGACCCCGCTGTTCGTGATGGTCATGGGCGAGCTGCGCCGGTGGGGCGTGTACGGGGAGGCCGTCGAGAGCCTCATGCCGAACGTCGACGCGGCCCTCGACTGGATCCGCAGGTCCGCGGACCCGTTCCTGTCCTACCGGCGCAAGACCGACCACGGGCTGATCAACCAGGGCTGGAAGGACTCCTTCGACGGCGTCAACTTCGCCGACGGCACCATCGCCAGCCCGCCCATCGCGCTGGCCGAGGTCCAGGGCTACGTCTACGCCGCCTACATCGCCCGCGCCCACTTCGCCCACGAGGCGGGCGACAGTGCCCTGGAGGAGCAGTGGAAGGCCCGCGCGGAACGCCTCAGGGACGCCTTCAACGAGCGCTTCTGGCTGCCGGACCGGGGCTACTACGCCATCGGCCTCGACGGCGCCGGGCGCGCGATCGACAGCCTCGCCTCCAACATGGGCCACTGCCTGTGGACCGGCATCGTCGACGAGGACCGGGCCTCCCACGTCGCCGAGCGGCTGCTCTCGCCGGAGATGTTCACCGGGTACGGGGTGCGGACCCTCGCCTCCACCATGGGCGCCTACAACCCGATGAGCTACCACAACGGCTCGGTCTGGCCGCACGACAACGCCCTGGTCGCGGCCGGGCTGACGCGCTACGGCTTCACGGGCGAGGCCCAGCGGGTCGCCTTCGGCCTGCTGGACGCGGCCGAGGTCTTCGGCTGGCGGCTGCCCGAGCTGTTCTGCGGGTTCGACCGGGCCGAGTTCACCTGGCCGGTGCCCTACCCCACCTCCTGCTCCCCGCAGGCGTGGGCCGCGGCGAGCCCCATCCAGCTGGTCAGGAGCCTGCTGCGCTTCGAGCCGTGGATCCCGTACGGGCGGGTGTGGCTGGATCCCGTCGGGCTGGAGGGCCTGCGGATCCAGGGGCTGCCGCTCGCGGGCTCCCGGGTCACGATCGAGGTCGGCCAGGACGGCGCCACCGTGACCGGGCTGCCCGAGGGGATCACCCTGATCAACGAGCCGCGCAGCCCGCTGACCGCCGCCCTCCGGCGGGTCCACTGACCGCTTTCTCCGTGTCTTTCAAGGTTCCAGGTTCCGCGTATTCGTCTTCGTAGTGAGGTGGCCATGGTCTCGTCGAGAAACGTCCCAGGATGGTCGGAGGGCATGCGCATCCTGATGGTCGCGCCGCCCTGGTACGACGTGCCGCCCCAGGGCTACGGGGGCATCGAGTCGATGGTGGCCGGCCTCGTCGCCGGGCTGACCCGGCGCGGGCACGACATCACGCTGATCGGGGCCGGCCGGGCGGGGACCTCCGCGCGCTTCCTGAGCACCTACGGGCGGGCGCCCTCGGAGCGGATCGGCGAGCCGATGCCCGAGGTCCTGCACGCCGCCAAGGCGTACGCGATGACCTCGAAGCTCGTGGTGGACGTGATCCACGACCACACCCTGGCCGGTCCGCTGACCGCGGCCGCGCAGGCTGTCCCGACGGTGATCACCTGCCACGGGGAGGTGGGGGGCGAGTTCGGCGAGTACTACCGGGTGCTCGGCGGCGCCGTGTCGATGGTCGCCATCTCCGAGGCCCAGCGGCGCATCGCCCCCGACCTGAACTGGGCGGGGGTGGTCCACAACGCGGTCGACGTCACGGCCTTCCCGTTCCGGGAGCGCAAGGAGGACTGGGCGCTGTGGCTGGGCCGGTTCAACGAGGACAAGGGCGCCCACCTGGCCATCGACGCCGCCCGCGCCGCGGGACGGCGCATCCTGCTCGCCGGGAAGCTCACCGAGAAGATCGAGTACGACTACTTCGACGAGTACGTCAGGCCCCGGCTCGGCCCCGACGCCGAGTACGTCGGCGAGGCCGACACCGCGCGCAAGCACGAGCTGCTGGGCGCGGCCAGGTGCCTGGTCTTCCCGATCGTCTGGGAGGAGCCGTTCGGCATGGTCATGATCGAGGCGATGGCCTGCGGCACGCCCGTGGTCGCGCTCGGCAGGGGCGCCGTGCCCGAGGTGGTCGTGGACGGGGTCACCGGCTTCATCCGGAGCGACCCCTCGGAGCTCCCCGCCGCCATCGAGGCGACGGACGCGCTCGACCCGCGTGCCTGCCGTTCCCGCGTGGAGCGCTTCTTCGGCGTGGAGGTGATGGCCCGCGGGTACGAGGCGATCTACCGCAGGACGATCGCCGGGCTGCCGAGGCGGGCGAGGGAGGACTCGGGCAGGAACGCGGGGGAGAGCAGGGACCTGGCCATGCCCGTCAACTGAGACGCGCCCTATGGTGGTTCGCGGCACGGAGGTCAACGAAGATCGCGGCGCGGCCCGCGGGTCCCGGCGGAAGGACGTTCATGGGTGAGTTCGTGCGGGTGGAGGCGGCCGACGGGGTCGCGACGATCAGGCTGGACCGGCCGAAGATGAACGCGCTCAACCGGCAAGTCCAGCTGGAGATCGCCGAGTGCGCCCGCCAGGTGGACGCCGACGACGACGTGTACGCCGTGGTCCTCTACGGCGGGAACGTCTTCGCGGCCGGGGCCGACATCAAGGAGATGGCCGGAATGTCGTACGCCGACATGGCGGCCCACTCACGGGTCCTGCAGGACTGCTTCACCGCCGTCGCGAGGATCGGCAAGCCGGTCGTCGCGGCCGTGACCGGCTACGCGCTCGGCGGCGGCTGCGAGCTCGCGCTGTGCGCGGACGTCAGGATCGCCGGGGAGTCGGCCAAGCTGGGCCAGCCCGAGATCCTGCTGGGCATCATCCCCGGGGCGGGCGGCACCCAGCGGCTGCCCCGGCTGGTCGGCCCGGCCAGGGCGAAGGACCTCATCTTCACCGGGCGCCACGTGCCCGCCGCCGAGGCGCTGGCCATCGGCCTGGTGGACCGGGTCGTCCCCGACGAGGACGTGTACCCCGAGGCCCTCGCGTACGCCGCCCGGTTCGCGGGAGGCCCCGCCCTGGCGCTGCGCGCCGCCAAGAAGGCCGTGGACACCGGCCTGGAGACCGACCTCGACACCGGCCTGGAGATCGAGCGCCTGCAGTTCTCCGGGCTGTTCGCCACCGACGACGCGGGGATCGGCATGCGGGCCTTCTCCGAGAGGTCGAAGGCCGAGTTCACCGGCCGCTGACCTGTACGCCGAGGTAGATGAAGCTTGTGGGGATTGGTCCTGGATGATCGATGATTGCCGGTATCGTGCCGGGTTATGGTGCGGTTGGTGAAGCGTGCGCTGGTGCCCGCCCCGCTGCGGCGGGCGGTTCTCGGCTGGTTCGACTCCCGGTACATCTCCAGGGCCGACCACCGGCAGGACGTCAAGGACGCCCTCTGGGAGGTCCAGACGCTGGCCAGGGAGGTCACCGCGCTGCGCGCGGAGGTCGTCGAGCTCCGCTCGCGGGTGGCCGGGGTGAAACTCGACCCGGCGCGGGCCGGGCGCTGGGACGACGCCCACCGGCTGGCCCAGGAGACCGCCGTCGCGCTGGACGGGGTGCTCCAGAACGAGGTGCTGCTCTGGCAGGCCGTGGACCGCGCCACCGGGCGCGCGACGGGCACTGTGAACACTGCGGGCATTGTGAACACTGCGGGCACTGTGGGCATGGAGGACACGGCGTGAGAGTGGCCTGGACGGCCGACGGGGGCACCTGGCGGCTGGAGTTCCGGCTGGACCCCGAGGACGGCGTCACCGGCCACTGCGCCGACGGCGCGGCCCTGAAGCTGGCCACGAACACCTTCAGGGTCGAGCTGCCCCGGGCGCCGCGTGACATCCACCCGGACCTGCTCGCCCTCACCGCGTGGACCGTGGTCGCGCCGTGGACCCGGCGCCGCGTCACCTTCGACCGGCCGATCTCGCCGGGGCTCGCCGGGGCGATTGGCGACGGCTGGGGGATCGAGGCCGGTCCCACCGATTCCACCGGGAACGCCGGGACCACGGGGACTACCGGGACCGCCGGGCCTACCGGGCCTACTGGGACGCGGTCGCGCTCCGGGAGCAGGCTGGCGATCTCCTACAGCGGCGGGGCCGACTCGGTCGCGGTGGCCGCGATGCTGCCCGACGCGCCGTTCGTGCACTTCCAGCGGGTCTCCCACCCGCGCGTGCCCAACCGGTGGACCCACTACCGCTCCGACGTCCTGGCCTCGCTGGCGGAGAAGACCGGCCGCGAGCTGACCGTCGTCCGCTCCGACCTGGAGTTCACCCTCGCCGAGCCCCGTCCCGGCTACCCCGAGCACCACGCGGTCGCCGCGGGCGCGCTGCTGATGGCCGACGAGCTCGACCTGGGCGGCCTGGCCTTCGGCTACGAGCTGGGGTCGCGCTGGCTGGGGGGCGCCCGCTACATCCACCGCTACACGCCCGACAACCTGATGTGGGCCCCGCACGGCGCCTGGGGGCGGGCGTTCGCCGCCGTGGGCCTGCACATCGTGCTCCCGGTGGGCGGGGTGAGCGAGGCCGTCACGATGCGGCTCGCCCTCGGCTCCGGGCTGCGCGGGCAGCTCCGCTGGTGCCTGCGCGGGGTGGGCGGCCCCTGCGGGACCTGCGGCAAGTGCCTGTACAAGGAGCTCATCCAGGCCGCCGTCGAGCGCCGCCCCCTCCGCACCACGATCACCGCGGGCCGCCCGGTCGCCCGCAAGTGGCAGCAGCCGCCCCCGTACGGGGGCCAGGAGATGATCGAGTACGGCTGCGCCCGGGTGCCCGGCATCGAGGATACGGTCTTCGCCGCGGCGGCGCGGCACCTCCGGGCGACCGAGGCGTCCACCGCCTGGCTGGACCGCTGCTACCCGCCCGCGGTCGCGGAGATCCCCGAACCGTGGCGCAAGCAGGTTCACGACTTCGTGACCGGGGAGATCGGTTTCATGAGCGAGGAAGAGGCGCGCCGCGTCGAGACCTGGGGCATGACGTGAAGGTCTACGTCTCGGTCGACATGGAGGGCGTCACCGGGCTGACCGACCCCGAGGAGATGCACGCCGGGGGCCGGGGCTACGAGCGCGGCTGCGAGCTGATGACCGGCGACGCCAACGCGGTCGTCGAGGGCCTGTTCGACGCCGGGGCCACCGCCGTGCGCGTCAACGACGCCCACGGCTCGACCAAGAACCTCAGGATCGACCTGCTCGACGAGCGGGCGACCCTGCTGCGGGGCCCCGGCAAGCCGCTGCGGATGGGGCAGGGGCTCGACGCGAGCCACCGGGCGGCCTGCTTCGCCGGATACCACGCGCGGGCCGGGGTCCAGCACGGCGTGCTCAACCACACCTGGATGGGCAAGGAAATCCACAACGTCTACCTCAACGGCGAGGTCTGCGGGGAGACCCGTCTCGTCGCCTCCTTCGCCGGGACGCTCGGCGTCCCCGTGATCCTGGTGACCGGGGACGAGGCCGTCTGCGAGGAGGCGAGGGAGCTGCTCGGCGACGTGGAGACCGTCGCGGTCAAGAAGGGCGTCGACAGGTTCGCCGCCGAGCTCCTGCCGCCCGCCGTCGCCCGGGCCCGCATCCGCGAGGCCGCGGCCCGCGCGCTCGACCGGGTGGCCGACTTCCGCCTCTGCGCCCCCGAGCCGCCGTTCACCCTCGGCGTCGAGTGGAACTCCACCGCCATCGCCGCCGGATGCGCGATCATCCCCGGGGTGACGGCGGCGGGCCCGCGGCACACGGAGTTCACCACCGACGACTTCTCGCAGATCATGGCCCTGCTGGGGATCTTCGCCACGATCGGCGGCCACATCGCCTGCGGCAGCGGCGCGTACGGCTGACCCTTGACGCCCCCCATGAGTGACGAGGCGGGTCCGCCCCCCGCCGCCGAAGTCAGTACCAGGCCCGCGCCCGGCACGGGCGGGGGCCTGACGCGCAGGGCGCTGCTGGTCGGCGTGGGCGCGGCCGGGGGAGCCGGGGCGATGTTCGCGGCGATGGGCGCGCTCGGCCTCGCCCCGGAGTCCCAGGACAGGAACTTCACACCCCCGCAGCGCTCCGACTTCTCCCTCACCGGCAGGGGAGCGGCCAAGGTGGTCGTCCTCGGCGCGGGCGTCGCCGGGCTGACCTGCGCCTACGAGCTGGGCAAGGCCGGGTACGACTGCACGGTGCTGGAGGCGTCCGGCCGGGTGGGCGGCAGGAACCTCACGCTGCGCGCGGGCGACCGGCTGGACGAGCTGGGCGGCGAGACGCAGACCGCGGGGTTCCAGGAGGGCGTCTACTTCAACGCCGGGGCCGCGCGGATCGCGCCCTGGATGGTCACCATGGACTACTGCCGCGAGCTGGGCGTCCCCGTCGAGATCTTCGTCAACAACAACGCCTCCGCGTACGTCTACACGCGGGGCATGACCGCCCCGGCACGGGCGCGCGCGGCCCGCGCGGACCTGTACGGCTACGTCGGGGAGCTGCTGGCCAAGGCGAGCAACGCGGGCGCGCTGGACCGCCGTCTCACCGCGGACGACCGCGAGCGGCTGGAGGAGTTCCTGCGGCGTTTCGGCGACCTCGGCCCCGACCTCGCCTACCGCCGGGACTCCAGGCGGCGGGGGTTCGAGACCTACCCCGGGGTGGGCGAGGGCGTCTCCGTGGGCACGGCCTCCTCGTTGCGCGACGTGCTCGCCGCGGGCACCGGCAGGTACGTCACCATGGACTTCGGCTACGACCAGGTCATGCCCATGTTCCAGCCGGTGGGCGGGATGGACACGATCACCGGCGCGCTCGCCGACGCGGTCGGCCGCGACCGGATCAGGACGGGCACGCCGGTCACCGGGATCAGGACCCTGCCCGACGGCGTGGAGGTCACGCACCGGGACGGCACCGGGGACAACGCCGGGACCGGCGTCGTCCGCGCCGACTACTGCGTCGCGACCCTGCCTCCCCACCTGTTCGCGCGCCTGCCGCACGACCTCGGCACCCCGGTCACCACCGCGCTCCGCACGCCCGTGCCCGTCCCCGCCGGAAAGATCGGGCTGGAGTACGGGAGACGCTGGTGGGAGATCGACGACCGCATCTACGGCGGCGCCACCGAGACGGACCTGGACATCACCCACATCTGGTACCCCTCCTACGGCTTCCACTCCCGCGGCGGCCTGGTGGTCGGCTACTACAACGTCGAGGAGAACGCCGACGTCTACACCGGGCTCTCCCACCGCGAACGGCGCAACCGCGCGCTCACCCAGGGCAAGAAGATCCACGGGGAGAAGTACCGCGCCGAGCTGCGCTCCAGCGTCTCGATCGCCTGGGGGCGCCAGCCGTACATCGAGGGCGGCTGGGCGAGCTGGCCCTCCTTCGGGAGCGACTACGCCCTGCTGCAGCGCCCGGCCGGCCGGGTCTACTTCGCCGGAGACTGGCTCTCGCACCTGACGGCCTGGCAGGCCGGTGCCATGGAGTCCGCGCGGAGGGCGGTCACCGATCTGCACCACCGGGTGCTCCAGACGCCCTCCTGAGTGTCACCCCGCCGCCGTAAAGTCTTCGGTGCGAGAGAATCCCCAAAGGAATTCCCAGGGAGGCGAGACGGCGATGGCGATCGGGACGTTGGACTGGACGAGCGCCGCGGGGCGGCCGGACCTGCTGGCGGAGCCGGTGGCGCGGGCCATCGGAGAGCTCGGCGAGCTCGGCGGGGGAAGTGGGCCTGGCGGGGTCACCGTCGCGGAGATCGATCCGGAGCTGGCCGACACGGCGGCCTTCTGCGAGCGCTACGGCGTGGGCATGGGAGAGTCGGCCAACTGCGTGATCGTGGCGGCCCGGCGCGCGGGGGAGACCCGCTACGCGGCATGCATGGTGCTCGCCACCACGAGGGCCGACGTCAACGGGGTGATCAGGCGCCACCTGGACGCGCGGAAGATCTCGTTCGCGCCGATGGACGACGCGGTCGCGCTGACCGGCATGGAGTACGGCGGGATCACCCCGCTCGGGCTGCCCGACGACTGGCCGGTGCTCGTCGACGAGGCGGTGGCGGCCCACCCGGAGGTCGTGATCGGCAGCGGCGTCCGCCGCTCCAAGCTGGCCGTGCCCGGCTCGCTGCTGGCCGGGCTGAAAACCGCGCGGGTTCTCCACCTGGCGAACTGAGGCGGAAATGAGATTAAGTGAGAGCGGGAATCGGGAAACCGTCGGGGTTCTGTGAACGTTATTCAGTCGGAAAATGTGGCCCGATGGTTCATCTCGTGGGCGAGGTCTAAGCCGATATGGTGCTTCATGCCATGAATCAGGACGACCGATTGGGCCCTTACCGGCTGCTGCGGCGGCTCGGCGAGGGCGGTATGGGCGTGGTCCATCTAGCCGTCGACCCGCAGGGCCGGCAGGTGGCGGTGAAGGTCCTCCGCGCCGAGGTGGCGGGCGACGACGTCGCGCGCCGCCGTCTTTCGCGCGAGGTCGAGACGATGCGCCGCGTGCGCAGCGAGTACATCGCGGAGGTCCTCGACGCCGACGTGACCGGCCACCGCCCCTACATCGTGACGCGCTACGTCGCGGGCAGGCCGCTGGACGAGGTCATCAAGCAGGACGGCCCGATGGAGCTGCCCGCGCTGCTGCGGGTCGCGCACGGGGTGGCGTCGGCGCTGGCCGCCGTCCACTCGGTCGGGGTGATCCACCGCGACCTGAAGCCCGGCAACGTCCTCATCCTGGACGGCGAGCCGGTCCTCATCGACTTCGGCATCGCGCAGGCCGTCGACGCCACCCGGCTCACCCAGACCGGCATGTTCATCGGCACCCCCGGCTACCTCGCCCCTGAGATCATCGAGGGGCACGAGGCCGGGCCCGAGGTCGACGTGCACGCCTGGGCGGGCACCCTGGTCTTCGCCGCCACCGGCCTGCCGCCCTTCGGCAAGGGCACGCTGGAGATGATCTTCTACAACATCACCGCGGGCAAGGCGAACGTCGACGCCGTCCCGCAGGCGCTCCAGCCGGTCCTGCGGGCCGCGCTCCAGCGCGACCCGGCGAGGCGGCCCGCCGCCGCCGACCTGGCGGCGCAGGTGGCGCGCCTGCTGCCCCGTCCCGGCACCGGCCCCGGCAGGCCCCGGGTGCCCGACGAGGTCACCACGGTCGCGGAGTTCGACGACCCCGCCCCCGGCTCCCGCCCTTCGGGGTCCTCGGGCGCCTTCGGTGTTCCCGGTGGCCCCGGTGGCCCCGGTGGCCCCGGTGTTCCCGGTGGCTCCGGTGGTCATGGCGGTCCCGGCGCCCCGGGCCCGCGCGTCCCCGGGCGCCAGGGCGCCGCGGCCGACGAGCCGGGCGACGTGCCGACCCCGGTCGCGTCGCGCCCCGCGGTCCAGCGGCCCACCTCCTGGCCCCCGGCCCCCGTGGCCCAGCCCCAGGAGTACGTCTCGCTGCTCGGCGAGGAGCAGCCCGACCCGTGGCCCACCCGCAGGGTGACGCCCGAGGAGCTGCGCCAGGCCGCGGCGGCCCAGCAGGCCGCGTACGACCTGCCCACCGGCATGCTCGCCCCCGAGGACGTCCCCACCCGCACCCCGAGCGCCGTCCCGGGCCCCGTGCCCGGCCCGTCCGCTCCGGCCGTCGGTGAGCAGCAGGCGGCGCGGGCCGACGACGGCGCCACGGCGCCGGTCTCCGACGGGGACATCCCCACCCAGCGGGTCCGCCCCCAGGACCTGCAGGAATACATCCGCCAGTACACCGAGCAGCCGGGCCAGCACGGTCAGCAGGGCCAGCAAGGCCAGCCGGGCCGTTCGGGTCAGCAGGCCCGGCCGGGTCAGCAGGGGCAGCACGGCCAGCAGGGCCAGCAGGGCCAGCACGGTCAGCAGGGCCAGCAGGGCCATTCCGGTCAGCAGGGCCGGTCACCGCAGCCCGGTGGCCAGCCCCCGCCGCCCTACCCGCAGCGGCAGGCCGCGTTCGACCAGCAGCGGACCCCGCAGGTCCGCACCCCCACCCCGCCCCCCTACCCCTATCCGCACCCCCAGCCGCACGCCCGGCATCCCCAGCACTCCCCGCAGGCCCAGCAGCCCGTGCCGTCGGCGCTCCACCCCGGCCAGCGTCCGGGACACGCGTTGCAGCGTTCCAAGGCGTACGGGGTGGCGAGCGTGCTGATGCTGGTCGTCATGACGGGCGCGGCGGTCGTCGCCCCGGTGATCGTCGCCGCGCTGGCGATCCCGGTGGCGATCCTGCTGCGCGCCGCCGACATCGCCCAGCCCGCGCTCAACGCCAGGAGGGCCGCGGGCGAGGCGGCGGCCGACGTCTTCCGGGTGCTCGGCCAGCCGGCCGCGCTCCTGAAGTCGATCGGCATCACCGTCGCCCTCGTCCCGTACGCGCTCGTCCTCGGCCTGCCGGTGACGCTCCTGCTCGCCGCGGTGCTGGTCAGGAGCATGCCGGTTACCAACGCGCTGAGCTGGGGCGTGGCCGTCGCGCTCTGGACCCTCTGCGCCGGACCCGGCGTCGAGGGCCCCAGCCGCCAGATGCGACGTACGCTGGCATCACTGCTGCCGTCACGCGGAGCGGCCATCGTCGCCGCCGCGGGGCTGGCGGTGGCGGCGGCGCTGATGGTCTTCCTGGCGATCGGCACCGTGGGAGAGAAGGCACGGCAGGCGGTGTGGACGCCGGTCGACGTCGGGACGGTGGTGGGGAAACTGGAAGACCTACGAGAGAAGGCGGCGTGATGACCGGGGACACGCGGGCGCCCGAGAGGCTGGGTCCGTACCGCCTGCTCAGGAAGATCGGCGAGGGCGGCATGGGCGTCGTCCACCTCGGTCTCGACGAGGACGGGCGCGAGGTGGCCGTGAAGGTCCTGCACCCGCACGTGGCCGCCGACCTCAAGGCGCGCGACCGGCTCACCCGCGAGGTGGAGACCATGCGGCGGGTGCGCAGCCAGCACGTCGCCGAGGTGCTCGACGCCGAGCTGACGGCGAAGCAGCCCTACATCGTGACCCGGTTCGCGCCGGGACGCACGCTGGAGGAGACCGTCCTGGAGGACGGCCCGCTCTCCGCCGACCAGGTCATCCGGCTGGCGCAGGGCATGTGCGCGGCGCTGGTGGCCATCCACGCCGCCGACGTCATCCACCGCGACTTCAAGCCGTCCAACGTGATGATCGTCAACGGTGACCCGCTGGTCATCGACTTCGGCATCGCGCACCTGGTCAACGCGACCCGGCTCACCCAGACCGGCATGTTCGTCGGCACCCCCGGCTACCTCGCCCCGGAGATCATCCGCGACTCCGAGATCACCCAGGCGGCCGACGTGCACGCGCTGGCCTCGACGGTCTTCTTCGGCGCGACCGGCAAGCCGCCGTTCGGCACGGGCAGCTTCGAGGTCGTCTGCTTCAACATCATGGAGGGCCGGGCCAACGTCGACCTGGCTCCCGCGTGGCTGCGCGGCTGGCTGCGGCGAGCCCTCGCCGTCGACCCTGTCGCCCGGCCGTCCGCGACGGAGCTGCACCGGATGGCCCGCGCCCTCGACCCGAGGGTGACGGCCTTCCAGGAGACGCCGCCCACCTCCGTCCTCGACAACGGCGGGACGAAGGTCCTCAACGCCGACGGCACCAGGGTCCTCGACGGCCAGCCCACGTCCCCCTCCCGGTCCACTCCCTCGCAGTCACCGCCGTCCCCGCAGTCCCCGCCGTCGTCGCCGCCGCGCAACGGCACCCGCGCGCTGCCGCAGGACGGCGGTTACGCCGACCTGCTCCCGCCGGTCGAGTACGCCAAGCCGGAGCGGCGTGAGCGCAGGCCCAGGCAGGAGCAGGGCCAGGGGTCCGCCGCGACGGCCCCGCCGCCCCCGTACGTCCCGGCCTCCAAGCCGCCGCCCTACGTCCCCGCGCCGCCCTCGGCGCAGGCCAGGGCCGCGGCCCCGCCGCCCTTCGCCGACCAGCGGGTGGCCGGGTATCCGGCGCCGCCGCCCACCGGCCAGGCGCGCCCCTATCCGCCGCCGGTCCAGGCGCGGCGTGAGGCCCCTGCCCAGGACCGGCCCGCCCCCGCGCCCCGCACCCCTCCGCAGGAGCGCTACCGCGCCGCCCACCCGCTGGCGTCGGTGCTGCTGCTCACGATCCTGGTGGCGCTGGCCTGCATGCTGCCCGTGGTGGTGAGCGTGTTCGCGCTGGCCGCCGCGCTCTGCCTGCGCGTGGGCGAGCACCTCTTCGGGGACCTGGCCCAGCGGCGCTCCATCCGGGGCAGCAGCGCCAGCGACCCCCTGCTCGCGGTGCTCGGCACCCCCTGGGCGCTGATCAGGTCCGCGTTCGGGACGCTGGTCACCGGGTTGCTGTCCGCGATGTTCGGCATGTGCGTGTGGGGGTTCCTCGTCTACGCGGGCGACATGAACAAGAACTTCGCGGCCGCCTACGCCGCGGGCGCCTTCGTGGCCGGGCTGTTCGTGCTGCCCGGCGGCGGCAAGCCCCGCAAGGCCGTCGCCCGCGCGCTGAGCGGGGTGATCCGCAGCCCCGGCGCGGGCATGGTGACCACGATCGTGCTGGGCACGCTGGCGTTCTTCGCGGTGATGGCGGCGTTCAGCGTGGTCCCGTCCTTCTCCCCGTGGCAGCCTCCGACCGAGGTCGTCGACAAGCTCACGGCGCAGTGGCGGCAGTCGGCGAACGAGGGCGCGATGGGCGTGCTCGACCTCGTCGGCGGTCTCTTCGACGAGTTGATGAAGAGCCTCGGCCTCGGGTTCCTGACGTTCTGGAGATAGCCGTTCCGGAGGTAACGGTCCCGGCGGCGGGGCCTTAACGGTCGCCGGCCGGTGCGCGATCGCCCTCTTCTGCGGCACGATGGAGGGGACCCGCCGGAAGGAGTCGCATGGTTGCGCCGGACGGTGAACGTCTTGGCCCCTACCGCCTGCTGTCGAGACTGGGCGCCGGAGGTTTCGGCGAGGTCCACCTGGCCCTGGACCCCCAGGGGCGCACGGTGGCGGTCAAGATCCTGCATCCCCACGTCGCGGCCGACGAGACGGCCCTGGCCAGGCTGGCCCGCGAGGTCGAGACCATGCGGCTGGTCCAGGGCCCGCGGGTCGCCGAGATCCTGGACGCCTCCCTGGAGGGGACCCGCCCCTATCTGGTCACCCGTTACGTCCAGGGCCGCCCGCTCGGCGCGGTGGTCGCCGCCGACGGGCCGGTCACCGGCGACGATCTCGTACGGCTCGCGCGCGGCCTGGCCGAGGCCGTGGCCACCGTGCACGCCGCCGGGGTGGTGCACCGCGACCTCAAGCCCGCCAACGTGATCCTGACCGACGGGGAGCCGGTCGTCATCGACTTCGGCATCGCCTCCGCGCTCGACTCGCCCTCGGTCACCGCGTCGGGGGCCGTGCTCGGCACCCCCGGCTACCTGGCGCCCGAGGTGCTGGAGGGCGCCGAGGCGGGCCCAGAGGCCGACGTCTTCGCCCTCGGGGCGACGCTGGCGTACGCGTCCACGGGGCGCCACCCCTACGGCACCGGCCCGGCGTCGGCGATCGGCTACCGCGTCGTGCACCACCCTCCCGGCCTCGACGGGGTTCCCGGATGGCTGGAGCCGACGCTCGGCGAGTGCCTGCTGCGCGATCCCGCGGCCCGGCCGTCGGCGGACCGGATCGTGTCGCGGCTGGGCGGCACGCCCGTCGCGCGGCCAGCCGGACAGCGCCCCGACACCGCCGCCCGGAAGGTCGCCCAGGCCGAGGGCGCGCGGCACCGGCCGGCCGCGTTCCGCGACCCCCCGCCGTTCGCGGGAGCCGGCTCGCCGGAGGCCGTGGCGTTCCAGGATCCCGCGCTGTTCCCGGAACCCCGGTCCCGGGACGTCCAGGTGCCGAGGAGCAGGCCGCCCCAGGACGCCGCGAACGCGGCGAACGCGGCGAACGCCGCGGACACCGGGATGCAGGAGCTCGGCACCCGGGAGTGGCGGCCGGGACAGCGGCGCCCGGCGACGGGCAGGCCCTCGCCGGAGGAGGCCCGCGAGCGCCGCAGGGCCGTCCTGCACCGCCGCTGGGTCGTCGGCACCGGCCTGCTCGTCGCCCTGATGGCCGCGACCGCGAGGGAACCGCTGCCCGAGGTGGCGCTGCTGCTCCTGACCGGGTACGGCTCGGCGATGCTCGTCGACGCGGGCATCGCCCTGTTCGCCCGCCGGAACCGGGGGCGCATGATCCTCGACCTGGCGGCCGGGGCCGGGGCCGTCGGGCTGGCGGCGCTCCTCAGCACGTTCTTCAGCACGCTCACCCTCGCGCTGGTGCTGGGCACCGTCGTCTTCGTCCTGGTCGCGATCCTGGTGGCCAGCTGAGCCCTGCCGTGGCCGGGTCCGGGACCGGGGCCGGGACCCGGGCCGTGCGCGTGGCGTGGAGCCGGTGCGCGTGGCGTGGAGCCCGTGCGCGAATACCGGAACATAGTTCGGTATGGTAGGGGTGGCGGTCCTCGGGGAAGGTTACGGCCGCTCGGCGCGGCCCGCCCAACCTGGTGGTTTGCGCCTAAGCTACTGATGGGTAACATAATGACGGGGGGCCGGGACGGGCACGTACCGACCGGGCCACCCGCTGCCGCGGCGCCCCAGGGCACCTGGCAGTCTTGGCAGCGCGTGCACGTACCCCGCGTGCACGTACCGCATCCGGCGTCAACCGCAGCGACGCGGTGGCGCAGGCGAACACGGGAGGTCGGCCACCGGCCATGAACATCGTCGTCTGCGTGAAGCAGGTCCCCGACACGGCGACCGAGCGCAAGCTGAAGTCCGATGACAATACGCTCGACCGCGACGCCGCCGACGGCGTCATCAACGAGCTGTGCGAATACGCGGTCGAGGAGGCGCTCCGCCTGAAGGAGGCCCACGGCGGTGAGGTGACCGTCCTCACCATGGGCCCCGCCAAGGCGAGCGACACCATCCGCAAGGCCCTGGCCATGGGCGCCGACAAGGCCGTCCACCTGGTGGACGACGCGCTGCACGGCTCGGACGCCCTCGGCACCTCCCACGCCCTGGCACAGACCCTCAAGAAGATCGGTTTCGATCTGGTCGTGCTCGGCTCGGAGTCGACGGACGCCCGCACCGGGGTCCTCGCCGCGATGCTGGCCGAGCGCCTCGGCGTGCCGCAGCTCACCTTCGCCAACCGCGTGGAGATCGCCGGCAAGGGCTCCATCTCCATCCAGCGCGTCACCGACTACGGCTACGACAGGGTCGAGGCCTCGCTGCCCGCCGTCGTCTCCGTCGTGGAGAAGATCAACGAGCCGCGCTACCCGTCCTTCAAGGGCATCATGGCCGCCAAGAAGAAGCCGGTCGAGAAGCTCGGCGTCGCCGACGCGGAGATCGACGCCTCCCAGGTGGGCCTGGCCAACTCCTGGAGCGAGGTCGCAGACTTCGCGGTCGCCCCGCCGCGCGTGGCGGGCACGGTCGTCAAGGACGAGGGCGACGGTGGCGTGAAGGCCGCCGACTTCCTCGCGTCGAAGAAGTTCGTCTGAGAGCGGGGGTTAGCTGGAATGTCCGAGATTCTCGTTCTGGTCGAGCACGTCGAGGGCCAGGTCAAGAAGGTCACCCTTGAGCTGCTGACGCTCGCCAGGAAGCTGGGCACCCCGTCGGCGGTCTGGACGGGCGACGGCTACTCTCCCGAGGCCCAGGCCAGGCTCGCCGAGTACGGCGCGGAGAAGATCTACCTGGCCGACTCCGCCGAGGTCAGCGACTACGTCGTGGCGCCCAAGGCGGAGCTGCTCGCCCACCTGGTGGGGGAGAAGTCGCCGGTCGCGGTGCTCGTCGCCGCGACGGCCGAGGCCAAGGAGATCGCCGGCCGTCTCGCCATCAAGATCGACTCCGGTGTGCTCACCGACGTCGTCGGCATCGAGGACGGCCTGGTCGCCGACCAGTCCATCTTCGGCGGCGGCATCAACGTCCGGTCGCGCGTGACCAAGGGCATCCCGATCGTCGCGGTGCGCCCCAACGCCACCCCGATCGAGGCCGCCGCGGGCGCGGGCGCCGAGGAGCGCGTCACCTTCACCGTGTCCGACGCCGCCAAGGGCGCCAGGATCGTGGAGCGGGTCAAGGAGGAGAAGGGCGCGCGCCCGGAGCTCACCGAGGCCGCGATCGTGGTCTCCGGTGGCCGGGGCGTCGGCTCGGCCGAGAAGTTCTCGATCATCGAGGACCTGGCCGACTCGCTCGGCGCGGCCGTCGGCGCCTCCCGCGCCGCCACCGACGCGGGGTGGTACCCCCACCAGTTCCAGGTCGGCCAGACCGGCAAGACCGTCTCGCCGCAGCTGTACATCGCGGCGGGCATCTCCGGCGCCATCCAGCACCGGGCCGGCATGCAGACCGCCAAGACGATCGTCGCGATCAACAAGGACCCCGAGGCGCCGATCTTCGAGCTCGCCGACTACGGCGTCGTGGGCGACCTGCACCAGATCGTCCCGCAGCTGACCCAGGAGGTCACCAAGCGCAAGTGACCGGCAGGTCACGGCGCGTCAGAGGGGGTACGGGCACATCGCGCCCGTACCCCCTCCGCCGGTTCGCGGGCCCGCAGGGCCTCTCACACATGGCCCTGACCGGTACCCCAAAAGACTGATCCTGGCCGATGCCCGCCGCCGAGGCGTGGCCGTCCTGCCGCTGGACGTCAACCGCGGTACCGGTGCCCGCCGCCGGGGCGTGGCCGGCTTGCCGCCGGATGTCGACCGCGGTACCGGCTCCTACCAGGCCGGACCCCTCCCCGCGGAGGGCCCGGCCCCGGCCCGAGTCAGGCAGTGGACGGGCGGCTCAGGCCGTACCTCGCAACGAACGAGAGAAGGGCCCGCGGGGAGACCGCGGGCCCTTCTCCTCAACTGGTGATCAGCCCTTGTAACGAGGGGCCAGGCGGTCGCCCGGCAGGCAGAACTCGCCCGTGAAGAAGGTACTCTCCGGGACGCAGCGCCACATGCTGGGGTTGGTGTAGCTGGGGGCGAGGCGGTCGTCGATCGCCTGCTCCAGCGCGTAGCCGCCGGCCAGCAGCTTCGCCTCCGAGAGGGCGCCGCCGATCAGCGTCACACCGATGGGGTTGCGGCCCGACGAGCTCTGCTGCGCGCCGTACCCGGCGGGGATGGTGAGCGCGGGGTAGCCGGCGCGGTCGGCGTAGCCGATCACGTTGCTGCCGCTCGGGACCAGGATCAGGTCGGACCCGCTCAGGACGCTGTCCAGGACGGCCTTGTTGGCGGCCTTGCCGGCCTCCAGGTCGGCCGTGTACTTGGCGTTCGTCGCGGGGTCGGACAGGTCGATCGCCTGGGCGGCCAGCAGCTGACCCTGCTGGTACTTCAGGCCCTCGACCGGGTTGGCGTCGTTGTAGTCGATGATGCTCTTCAGCGTCGTGCCGGGCTTGGCCGCGCCGAGGTAGGCGTTCAGGTCACGCTTGAACTCGGTGGCGACGACGCTGTCGGTCGCGGCCGGTGCGGCGACCGAGACCTCGGTGACGGTCGCGCCGAGGCCCTGGAGCTTGGCGATCGCCTCCTGGTAGGGGGCGCTCGTGCTGGACACCACGGCGATCCTCTTGCCCGCGAGGGCGTCGGCCTTGAGGTCCTTCGTGTAGTCGACCGGGCTCGCCGGGTCGGCGATCACGTTGAGGATCGTCGCGGCGTCGCCGACGCTGCGGGTGATCGGGCCGGGGGCGTCCTGCGACTTGGCCACAGGGAGCACACCGGTCGTGCTGACCAGGCCGACGGTCGGCTTGAGGCCCACCACACCGGCCGCGTCGGCCGGGGCGAGGAGCTGCGCCGAGTCGGGCGAGGTCTCCATGCCGATCGTGATCGCGGCCAGACCCGAGGCGGTGGCCGCCGCGGCGCCGGCCGACGAACCCGCGGGGGTCTTGTCGGTGTCGTTCGGGAGCAGGACCTGGCCGCCGAGCGAGGAGTAGCCCTTCGGCAGGTTGGCGTCGAAGACGCCGTTCAGCTCGGTGACGTTGGTCTTGCCGAGCACGATCGCGCCGGCGGCCCTCAGCTTCGCCACGAGGGCGGAGTCATTGGCCGGCTTGAGACCCTGGAGGGCGATCGAGCCGCCCGTGGTCGACAGCGACTTGGCGTCGATGGTGTCGTTGACCAGCACCGGCAGGCCCCAGAGGGCGGGACGCGGCGGGCGCGTGTCGTTCGGGCTTGTAGGTTCGCCGGTGCGGTACTTCCACCGCTCCTGGTCGAGCTTGCGGGCTTCCTTGACCGCGTCGGCGTTGATCTCGCGTACGGCCTGGGTGGCCGGGCCCTCGGCGTTGGTCAGCGCGATGCGGTCGAGGTAGGCGCGGGTGAGCTCCTCGGCCGAGACCTCATCCTTGTTCAGCTTCCGGATCAGGCTCTGCGCCGTCTCGGTCTCCAGCGAGAAACCGAGCGGCCGGGAGTCGTAGCCGGTCACCTTGAGGACGGCGTCGTAGTCGGGGTTGCAGGCGCCGCGCCCGGCGAACGGCGGAGCCGGGGTCGTCTTCGCGCAGCGGTACATGCTCGGGTTCACGAGGCTGGCCGGCCGGCGCAGCTTGGTGGCCTGCTCGATGACGTAGGCGACGCCGAGCAGGTCGAACTCGCTGTAGGCGTCGCCGTGGACCTGCACGTTCTGGGCGCGCCGCTGGGTCGCGGTGTAGCCCATCGGGATCGTGATCGACGGGTAACCGGCCTGCGGGGCGCTCGGCGCGCCGCCCAGGATGGCGATCACCGGGTCGGCCGGCTGCGCCGGGTCCGAGTTGGTGTACGTCACCATGTCGTCGATGGCCTTGTGCCAGGCGGCCTTACGGATCGCGAGGTTCGTCCGGTACGCCTGCTCGTTGGCCCCGCCCGGGGTCACGTCCGCCTGCGACGAGTTCAGGTGGTTGACGTTGCCGAACTTGAGCGCCTGGTGAGCCTCGGCCTGGTTGACCTGCACCTCCTCGACCAGCGAGTTGATCGGCGCCTGCGGGCCGAGCCGCTCGTAGTAGGAGTCGATGCTCTTGTGCTGCTCGTAGCCGCTGGGCAGCGCGGGCAGCGAGGGGATCGTCGCCTGCGGGCGGGGCACCAGGACGGCGCCGGCGGCGGCCAGGGCGTCGTACGCGATCTTGAGCGGGCTGCCCTCGGTGAGGGTGCCGTTGTACCCGATCTTCTTGCCGCGCACGAACTCGAGATCGATGGCCTTGGTGTAGTCGGGCAGCGTCGCGGGGAGCGGCGGGATGATGCCCTTGGCGATGTAGTCGTCGCCGAACATGGCCCTGTACCCGGCGTCGGCCACCGGGTCGGGCCCGGCGATCGAGGCCAGTGTGAGCGCGGCGTCGGAGACCGTGCGGACCATCGGACCGGCGATGTCCTGCGAGGCCGAGATGGGCGCGATGCCGTAACCGGGCACGAGGCCCACGGTCGGCCGCAGACCCACGAGCGACTGCGCGTTGGACGGCGAGATGATGGAACCGGAGGTCTCGGTCCCGATGCCCAGCGTCGACAGCGCCGCGGCCATGGCCGCGCCAGTGCCCGACGACGACCCGGAGGGGTTCTGGTCGGCGTCGATGCCGTTGATGACCTGGCCGCCGTAGTTGCCGAACCCGGAGGGCTGCGAGCCGAAGCTGTTGGCGTACTCCGACAGTCCCACCTTGCCGAGGATCACGACGCCGCGTTCCTTCAGCTTCTTGGTGATGCCGGCGTCGGAGGCGGGGAAGGACTGGCGCAGCGACCAGTTGTTCGCCGTCGTGGGCATGCCCTCGACGTCGATCAGATCCTTGAGCAGGATCGGCAGCCCCATGGCCGGGCCGAGCGACTTGCCCTTCTTGCGCAGGCGGTCGTAGGCCTCGGCCTCCTTCAACGCGTCGGGGTTGAGATCCGTGACGGCGTTCAGGCCGGGCCCGCGCTTGTTCAGCGCGGTGATCCGGTCGATGTACGCCTTGGTCAGGTCGACCGAGGTCAGCTTGCCGGAGGCCATGAGGGATACGGCCTCGGCACCGGTCAGCGTCTCAAGGTCGAGTTCGACCTTGGCGCTGGCCTGCTGGGGTTGTACGGCGACAAGAGTGATGGAGAGGGAGAGGGAGAGGAGGGAGATCAGGACTTTGCGCACCACGTGCTCCTCAAGGAACCCGGTATTGCGCGTGACGCTATAGATCATCCGTTACGGTGATATGTCCTATATGTTCCCGGGGAGAAACGTGCCGTACTGACTGGTTTATTACGGTGTCCGTTTGCCTGGAACCTTCCATCGGCCACGGCGAGGATCATGGCCGGGTCGAACCGATCACGCACCCGCCGTGGTGGCGGCCCGGTGGCCGCCACCGGCAGGCACGGCTCGATCGACGCCCCCTCCGCATCCGTCACGTCGAAGCGCGCCACGTCCGAGTTCTAGCGACCACGACCGGCCCGCCACCGAGCCCCAGCCGGATCCGGGCCCCGGACGGCTCCTAGGCCGCCATGGAGAGCTCGCGTCCGGCGGGCTCCAGCGGGACGGTGACCGCGCGGGAGCGGGGCAGGAACCACGCGGCCACGGCGATCAGGACGCCGAGCACCACGGCGATGCCGAGGCCCACCCTGAGCGTGACCAGGTCGGAGAGGAAACCGATGATCACGGGGCCGAGCAGCAGTCCCGCGTAGCCCATCGCGCCGGTCTGGGCGATGGCCGGACCGGGATCGCCGGTCGCGCCGCCCGCCAGGGACATCGCCATCGGCGAGACCGTCGCCACGGCCACGCCCACGAACAGCATGGCCGAGATGGCGATCGCCGCCGTGGGGGCCGTGAGGACCACGCCGAAGGTCGCGGCGGTGGCCAGGCCGGAGGCGACCATCATGCCGCGGGCGCCGAAGCGGGCCCGGACGCGGTCACCGGTGAGGCGACCGGCCAGCATGCCCGCCTCGAAGATCGGGTAGCCCAGGGCGGCGAGCGCCTCCGGGGCGCCCAGCACGTCCCGCAGGTACAGGCCGTTCCAGTCGGCGACCGTACCCTCGACCATGAACGCGCAGAAGGCGATCACGCCGAGGAGATAGACCACCGGGGGCATCCGGCGTCGCGCCACGCCCCGGTCCTCGGGCGAGCGGCCCTCGGATGAACGGCCCTCGGACGAGCGGTCCTTGGATGAACGGTCCTTGATCGGCTGGTTCTTGGCCGGGCGGTTCTTGGCCGAGCGGCCGATGGCCGTCACCGGGTCGGGCAGGTAGGAGCGGCTGACGAGGGCCGCCACGGGGAGCGCGAGCAGGGCGACCAGGGTCAGATGGACCGTGATCGAGAGCCCCGCCGCGATCGCCGCGGTGCCCAGCAGGCCCGCGGAGATCGCCCCCACGCACCAGCCGGCGTGCATGCCGTTCATCAGCGGGCGCCCGTAGGCGCGCTCGACCGCCGACCCCTGCGCGTTCATCGCGACGTCCACCGCGCCGAACGCCATGCCGAACAGGCCGCTCGCCGCAAGGACCAGGGGGAACGACGGCGCCACCGCGAGCAGCGCCAGGGTGATCGCGGTCAGCGGAGCCGCGACCCGCAGGATGCTCC
This sequence comes from Streptosporangium sp. NPDC002524, assembly GCF_040295985.1. NCBI lineage: Bacteria > Bacillati > Actinomycetota > Actinomycetes > Streptosporangiales > Streptosporangiaceae > Streptosporangium > Streptosporangium sp. NPDC002524. The sequence continues at coordinate 145,108 of NZ_JBEOWK010000007.1, forward strand.
GGCTACCGAAGCGCGTCATCACCCCGCGCATCGACTGCATGGTGACGAGCGCTCCCAGCCCCCACACGAGGAGGGTGGCGCCCACCGAGGACTCGGACAGCCCGAGTTTGTCGGAGAGTGCCGGAATGCGCACGGTCATCGATCCGCACAGCAGGCCTGCGAGCACGAATGTGAGAACCGCCCCGGTTCGAGCCGCTCTCAGGTCGCGGGTCATGACTCAATCCCTTCAATAAATGTTTTGACAAACCGGGGAGCGGGCACACCAAAGTCGGTCGCTTTCGCGCGTGCGAAAGCGACCACCAATCTTTGTGGGTGTTTCCCCTGGTCAGGTGAATGATCGGACGGATGCCCGCTGCCGGGCGCGTCGCGGCGCCGAGATGATCAGGCGGGCCGTGCCGACGTGGCGAGCGGGGCGATCAGGCGGGCAGCGGGGCCAGGTCAGGCGGGCAGCAGGGCCAGCAGGCGCCGTTTCAGGACCTCGAAGTGCTCGGCGTCGTAGAGGTCGGGGTCGTGGCTCGCCACGTCCCACAGGCCCTCGCAGGCCAGGCGCACGATCTGCGCCGCCTCCGGGTCGGGCTCGTTGTCGAGCCCCTCGCGGTGCCAGCGGGCCATCGCCTCTCGCAGCGGGGCCAGGAGATAGAGGTTGCCGGAGGCTCCGGTCACCACGGCCCAGCGCCGCAGCCTGCCGCTCTGCACGGCGGTGAACGTGGCCTCCAGATAGTTCTTCGTGTAGGTGTCGTGGCCCTGGGCCGCGACGATCTCGTCGAACTCCTCGATCAGCCGCTCGACCATGCCCTTGATCAGGGCTTCCTTCGTGCCGAAGTGGTAGAGCAGACCGCCCTTGCTGCATCCGGCGCGCTCCGCGACGGTCGCCAGGGTGAGCGCCTGGGAGCCCTGGTCGCAGAGCAGATCCTCTGCCGCGTCCAACAGCTCTTCCCGTCTCATGGCCGTTACTGTACCGTCTGGACGGTTTAGTGGTCAACTCCGGGGATCGGGCCCTTCGCGGGCGCGGATACGCTTGGAAGGTTGACAGCGAGTTGGGGGAGGGGAATGCGGCCGTGAAGTCCGCCTATCTCGATCATGCGGCGACCACGCCGATGCTTCCCGAGGCGATCGAGGCGATGACAGCCCAGCTCGTCCGGGTCGGCAACGCGTCCTCCCTGCACGCCACCGGCCGCCGCACCCGCCAGGTCGTGGAGGAGTCGCGGGAGACCATCGCCGCCGCGCTCGGCGCCAGGCCCAGCGAGGTCGTCTTCACCGCGGGCGGCACCGAGGCCGACAACCTCGCCGTCAAGGGCCTGTACTGGGCCCGCCGCGCCGGAGGCGCCGACCGGATCCTGATCAGCGCGGTGGAGCACCACGCCGCCCTGGACCCCGCGCACTGGCTGAGCGCCCACCAGGGCGCGGCCGTCGAGCTGCTCGACGTCGACGAGTTCGGCCGGGTGCACCCGCGGACCCTCCGCGAGGCCATCGAGCGCGACCCGGAGAGCGTCGCCCTGGTCAGCGTCATGTGGGCCAACAACGAGGTCGGCACCGTCCAGCCCGTCCACGAGCTCGCCGCGATCGCGGGGGAGCACGGCATCCCCTTCCACACCGACGCGGTCCAGGCCGTCGGCCAGCTCCCCGTGGTCTTCGCCGACTCGGGGGTCGACGCGCTGACGCTCTCCGGGCACAAGGTCGGCGGCCCGATGGGCGTCGGCGCCCTGCTGCTCGCCCGGGGCGTCGACCCGGTGCCGGTGCTGCACGGCGGCGGCCAGGAACGCGACGTCCGCTCCGGCACGCTCGACGCCCCCTCCGTCGCCGGCTTCGCCACGGCGGTGCGGGCCGCGGTGGCCCGGCAGGCCGAGAACTCGGCCCGGCTGACCGGCCTCCGCGACGATCTCATCCGCCGGGTCCGCCAGGCGGTGCCCGACGTGATCCTCAACGGCGACCCGGTGAACCGCCTTCCCGGCAACGCCCACTTCTCCTTCCCCGGCTGCGAGGGCGACGCCCTGCTCATGCTCCTGGACGCCAAGGGCGTGGAGTGCTCGACGGGCTCGGCCTGCTCGGCGGGGGTGGCGCAGCCCTCCCACGTACTGCTCGCGATGGGCGCCGACGGGTTCCGGGCGCGTGGCTCGCTGCGCTTCTCCCTCGGTCACACCTCGACCGAGGAGGACGTGGACCGGCTGGCCGAGGTCATCGGCCACGTCGTCGAACGCGCCCGCCGCGCGGGCCTGAGCTGAAGCGGGCCCGCCACGCGGGCCTTGAGCTGAGCGGGCCCGTCGTGCGGGCCTTGAGCTGAGTGGTCCTGAGCTGAGCGGGCTGAGCTGAGCGCGCCCCCCCGCGCGGGCCTATGAGCTGAGCGGGCCTGTCGCGCGGGCCTGAGCTGAGCGGGCTGAGCTGAGCGGGCTGAGCTGAGCGGTCCTGAGCTGAGTTTGCCCGCCGTGCGGGCCTGAGCGAGCGGGCCTGAGCCGATCGGTGCCGTACGGGGGTTCGTGGCGGGTCCGAGCCCGATCCCGTGTGGCGCGGATGGTGCGGATCCGGTCCCTCCGGCCTTCCGTCGCCCCGTGGGCGGATCGGCGGGCGGTTCCGGGGCCTCCCGGCCCGACGAGGTGGGCGCCGGCGCGGGTACGCTCAGGGGGTTATGAGTCTTCGTGTGCTTGCCGCCATGTCCGGTGGCGTCGACTCCGCCGTGGCGGCCGCCCGCATCGCCGAGGCGGGCCATGACGTCACCGGTGTCCACCTCGCCCTCTCCGCCAACCCCCAGTCCTATCGGACCGGCGCCCGCGGGTGCTGTACGGTCGAGGACTCGCGAGACGCCCGCCGGGCCGCCGACGTGATCGGCATCCCCTTCTACATATGGGACATGGCCGAGCGGTTCCACCGCGACGTGGTCGAGGACTTCGTCAGCGAGTACGCCGCCGGGCGCACGCCCAACCCGTGCCTGCGTTGCAACGAGAAGATCAAGTTCGAGGCGGTGCTCGACCGGGCCCTCGCGCTGGGCTTCGACGCGGTGGCCACCGGGCACCACGCGCGCGTCGCGGACGGCGTCCTGAGCCGCAGCCCCGACCAGGGCAAGGACCAGTCGTACGTCCTGGGCGTGCTCACCAGGGAGCAGCTCGGTCACGCGATCTTCCCGCTGGGCGACTCCACCAAGGCCCAGGTGCGCGAGGAGGCCGCCCGGCGTGGCCTCATGGTGGCCGACAAGCCCGACAGCCACGACATCTGCTTCATCGCCGACGGCGACACCCGGGGCTTCCTCGCCGACCGCCTCGGCACGGAGCGGGGTCCGATCGTCGACGAGTCCGGCGAGGTCGTGGGCGGCCACGAGGGCGCCTACGGCTTCACCGTCGGCCAGCGCAAGGGCCTGCGCATCGACCGCCCGGCCCCCGACGGCCGCCCGCGCTACGTGCTGTCCATCGAGCCGGTCTCCAACACGGTCACCGTCGGCCCGCGCTCGTCCCTCCAGGTCACGACCATCGTCGCGGAGCGGCCGGTCTGGAACGGCCCGGCGGAGGAGCCGCGCGAGCCGCTGGCCTGCACGGTCCAGCTCCGCGCCCACGGCGAGGTGTACGGCTGCCGCGCCCAGCTCTCCGGCGGGGAGGTCCACATCACGCTGGACAGCCCGGCCACCGGGGTCGCGGCGGGCCAGGCGGCCGTGCTCTATCTCGGCGACACCGTGATCGGCTCGGCCACCATCGCCTCCGCCTCCTGACCCCGTTCTCCGAGCAGCCTGTTCTCCGAGCAGCCCGTTCTCCGGGCTGAGCCCGCTTTCCGGGCGCGTCCTCCGGGCGCGTCCGGCCGCGCCGGGGCGCCGGGGCGCCGGGGCGCTGAGGCGCAGGGACTCCGGGGCGCTGAGGCGTCGCGGCTCTAGGGCAGGGTGACCGACTCGCCGGGCTTGAGGCGGCGCATGTCGGCCTTCTGCTTGTCCGACTCCGTCTCCAGCCACATGTCGATCAGCCGGAGCCCGATGTCGTTGAGCAGGCCGTCGTGGGTGGAGAAGGCGCGGGCGGGGCGGACCTGGCGGAGATACTCGACCATCTCCGACGCCTTCATCCACGGCGCGTTCGTCGGCACCAGGAGGGTGGGCACCTCGACGCCCGGCGGGGTGAACGCGTCACCCGGGTAGAAGACCTCCTCGTCCACCAGGAAACCGACGTTGCGCACGATCGGCATGTCCGGGTGGTTGGGGGCGTGCCACTCGCCGACGACCCTCACCCCGAACCCGGCCGTGTCGAAGGTGTCGCCGTGCCATACGACCTGGATCTTCGCGGGGACGTCGGCGAGCGCGGCGGCCACGCCCTCGTTGGTCCAGATCTCCAGGGACGGGTTGGCCCCGGCCGCCCGGCGTAGCCGGTCGGCGTCCACGTGGTCGAAGTGCTCGTGGGTGATGAGTACGGCCCGGGCCCCGTCGAGCGCGGACTCCTCGCTGAAGGAGCCCGGGTCGATCACGAGGGCGGAGTCGTCCTTCTCCAGGCGGACACACGCGTGCCCGAATTTCGTGAGTCTCATCCCCTCACTTTATGGGCGTGCCGGATCATGCTCCCGCGGGGGGCGGCACCGTCGCGCCCCCGGCCCGATCCCCGGCGGCGATGCTGTGGAGCAGCCGCGCCAGCAGGCCGGAGAGCTGCTCGCGCTCGGCCGCCGACAGGCCGGAGAGCATCCGTTCCATGCCGCGGAGGTGGTCGCCCACCGCGCCGCCGACGAGCTCGCGCCCCTCGGGGGTGAGCCGGACCCGCACCCCGCGGCCGTCGGAGGGATCGGGGGCGCGGACCAGCAGGCCCGCCGCCTCCAGGCGGTCGACGCGGTTGGTGGTCGCGGCGGGTGAGAGCAGCATCGAGGAGGACAGGGCCCCGGCCGACAGTCCCTCGGCGACCCCGGAGCGGTACAGGGTGGCGAGCACGTCGAACTCCCCCCGGTTGAGGCCGTGGGCGCGCAGGGTCGCGGCGATGGCCGTGCCCGCGAGGGTGTCGGCACGGGTCAGGCGGCCGAACAGGGCCATCGGCCGCGGGTCCACGTCGGGCATCTCCCTGTTCCACTGCTCGATCATCCGCTGGACACCGGCGTCCGGGTCTTCCATGCGCGCTCCTCACGTCTCGGTCCCAATAGTTTGACATCGAAATACCTGGGTGCAACTATTTCTACGTCGAAATTCTTTGGGAGGATCATCATGAACGACGCGCAGCGCAACGCCCAGGCCGTACGGGATCTCTACGACGCCCTCGGCGCGGGGGACCTGGAGGGCGCGGGGAGGGCGCTCACCCCCGACTCGGTCCTGCACGTCCCGGGGCGGGGCGCCAACACCGGCGACTACGCCGGACGCGACGCCGTCCTCGGCTTCGTCGCCCACGCCTTCACCGTCACCGGCGGCACGCTCAAGCTGACCGTGCACCGCGTGCTGTCGGATGACGAGACGGCCGTGGCCCTCACGACCTACACCGCCTCCCGGCCCGACCGCGACCTCCCGCTGGAGAACAACCTCGCCCACGTCATGACGATGCGCGACGGCAGGATCGCCGAGGGCTGGTTCCACAGCCGGAACCAGTACGAGGTCGACGCCTTCTGGGGCGATGAGGGCGATGAGACCGCCTGAGCCGGGCGTGCCCCGGGCCGTGGTCTCCGGGGAGGGCCTCGGGGGGTCTCGGGGAGGACGCTTCTCGCGGGGGGAGAGGGGGAGGCCGGAGGGGGAACGCGCGGGGGGCTGCCGGGAAGGGTGCCCCCCCCGCGGTCCTGTCAGGTGATCACGGGCGGTGCGGTGCCGCCGTCACCACCCCAGATGTCCTCGTCCTCGGTGAGCCAGGTGGAGCGTTCGCGATCCTGGTTCCCCTCGCCCGCCGCGCCGCCCATCGGCATGAACGGCATGCCGCCCATGCCCATGCCGCCGCGGCCGTCGGCCCGAGGGCCCGCGGCGCCGCCGAAACCGCCGCCGGTCCCGGTGGTGCCGCCCGTGCCGACCCAGGAACTCGGCCCGGCGGGGCCGTTCTGGCCGAACGAGGTGGGGCCCGCGCCCCCTCCGCCGCCACCGCCGGTGGGCAGGCCGATACCGGTGCCGGGGCCTGTCCCGGTCCCGGGACCGAGTCCCGTGCCCGGGCCGAGCCCGGTGCCGGGGCCGAGGCCCGTGCCGGGACCGAGCCCGGTGCCGGGACCACCCGGCACGGTGGGCTCGAAACCGGCCAGCTTGGTGTTGCGCGGATCGTTCGGGTCCAGGCCCGGGTTCGGGTTGTTCGGGTTCAGGACCGCCGGGTCGGTGGAGAGCCCGGGCGGGACGGTCCCGCTTCCCGGCGGGCCACCCGTGCCGGGGTCGCCGGCGCCGGGAACACCGGGAACGTTCGTGCCGGGCCCGCCCGGATAGGCCGGGTCGGAGACGCCGGGGTAGGCCGGGTTGGAGACGCCGGGATAGCCGCCCCCACCCGGATAACCACCGCCTCCCGGGTAGCCACCGCCTCCCGGATAACCGCCGCCGGGGTAGCCCCCGCCGCCGGGGTAACCGCCGCCCCCCGGATAGCCGCCGCCGGGATAACCGGCACCGCCGGGGTAACCCCCGCCGGGATAGCCGCTTCCCGGATAGCCCTCGGTGCCGCCCGGGTAGCCCTGGGTGGTGAGCGGAGGGGTGGTCGCGCCGCTCAGCTGGGGCAGGTCCTTCTCCACGGTCGCGGGAATGCTGTTGTAGAGGTTGACCAGCTCCTGGTTGAGCGCCATCAGGTCCTCACGGGCGAAGTCGTTCGTCGACTTGTTCGTGAAGAGGTAGGTGTCGCCGATCTTCCCGGTGGCGATGTCGTCCCCCGGGAGGAAGTCGACGGCGTCGAGGAACCCTCCCATCGACGGCCTGTTGACGGCGTAGTCGATGTACTTGGGAAGGACCTCCCTGCCGTAGTGGGTCAGTGGTTGCCCGAGCTCGCCGCAGCGGGTGGCCAGCTCGTTGACCGTCTTGTGGACCAGCTGGAGCGCGTTCTGCGCCTCGACCGAGGCGTCGCCGCTCCAGACCTGGGCGAGTTCGCCGGCGACCTGCCTGATCAGGAGGTGGCTGTCGCGCAGTGTGCCCGCCGCGGAACTGTAGGCGTGGCCCGCGTCCTCGATGGCCCGCGGGTTGGTGGCCTCCAGCATGGCCTTGATCTCTTCGGCGCTGTAGCCGCTGTAGTGGCCACGGCTGCCGATTCCGGGAGGGCCCTCACCGTCGAACTTGATGTGGTGAAGCGCGTGGTCGTTGCCCATCTCCTCAGCTCGTCTTGTTCGTGGTGCTGGCCTGCTCGGCGTTCTGGTAGTTGTAGGCGGCGGCCCGCAGCAGCTCGATCGCGGCCCGATACTTGGCGACGGTGTCCTGGTAGACCGCGCCGATCTTCACGTGGGCCTTGCCCGTGGTCCTGGCGAGGTCCTTGGCGGTGTCCCAGGTGCCGAAGTGGGCCTCGGTCAGGTTGGTCATGGACCGCATGTCCTGCAGGGCTCCCTCGTTCGAGCCCTCCAGACGTGCGACGTCCTCCTCCAGAGCCTTGAGGAGCTGCTTGATCCGGTCGCGCTTGATCTCGACGGCCGGACGGTTCTTGTCGAGGCCGGGCCAGGGGGACGCGGCCCTGTCTTCAAGAGGTGGCATGCCTCTCTCCCCGTTGCTAAGGGGCCGCGGCACCGCCGCGACCCGGTTGGTTCTCCCCGCTCAGGTGGGGCCGCGGCACCGCCGTGACCCGCTCCGCTCGCGGGATCAGCGCCCGTCGAACATCGTGACGTTGACCTTCTCGGTCATCGCGAAGTTCTCCCTGCCGATCTCGATGACGCCACCGAGGCGCTGGAGCAGCGCGGCCATCCGGCCGGACGCCGCGTCCCACTGGGCGCGGGCGCCGTAGTAGGCCGTGCGCGCGTCGCCCTCCCAGTCACCGAGCAACCGGTCGAGGTCCCCTTCCAGGTTCTGGAGGGTGCCTTCAAGCATCTGCCACTGCCGGGCGAAGTCGCCGGCAGAGCGGTCCATCTGGCCGAAGTCGACAAGAGTGCGGTCGAAGTCGCTAGCCATGGTGATCCCCGTTTCCGAATCCGTCAGCTGTTGATGTCGGCCCCGAGCCGCCTGGACACGGCGGTCTGGTTCTCCTGGGCCGTCTCGTAGTTCTTCTGGATGTTCTTGAGCTTGATGGACAGGCCCTCGAGCTCGCGCAGGATGTTGGTCATCTCGGTGCTCCAGGCGTTGAACACGCCGTCGAAGGAGACCGCCGACTGGCCGTCCCAGCCGGAGCGCAGCTCGCCCCGGTGGCCTTCGAGCTGGGTCTTGATCTGGTTGATCGTGTTCTTGGCGTCGTCGGTCTTCTGTGACGCCTCGCCAAGCCGCGAATGGTACGCGGAGGTCTTCTGGACCATGTGACACCTCCATGGTGTTCGACTGGCATGGGACTTTCGATCATTACAAAGTGGACAGCCGTTACGTCTCTCACCAATAACAAACAGATATACCGTTGGTAACGGGGATCACGGTTGTCCCACGGGTACCGGGATCGCCGCCGCCGTCCGGTTGAGCGCGGGGCCCTGCGGGATCAGGTGCACGATGTGCGCCGGCAGCGGCGCGACGTCCGCGGCGGTGTAGCCGAGGCTCGCCAGCGACTCCGTCGCGGTGACCGCGTGCCGCCGCCCCTGGTCGCTGACGAGGAAGACCGAGGTGACCGCGTCCAGCCTGCCGTTCCCCGGCAGCACGCCCACCAGCGACGCGGTGCCCGGTGGGAGCACGACCTGGTCCACCGAGTCCTGGTCGAACCGGCCCGCCGGCGGCGCGGGGATGCGCATGGTGCTGCCGACGGTCAGCCGCGCCCGGGTCGATCCGCGTTCGGTGTCGGCGTAGACCGCGCACACGGGCGAGGCGGGGTCGGGGGCGATGACCCGCGGCATGGCCGTGGGAAGCCCCGCGGGGTCGAAACGGGTGGCCGAGCGCCGCATCCCGTTCGCGGTCGCCGCGTCGATCTCCACGGCGCGCACCGGCGCCCTGCCGTACGCCCTCTTGCTGGCCGGGTCCTGGAGCAGGAGGTCGGCCTGGGCGGGCGTGAGCGCGGCCAGGCCGTCGGGGAGCAGGACGTACCACTTGGCCGCGCCGCCCGACGCCGCGCGCACGGTGTAGATCCGGCCCGCGACGGAACGCCCGCCGTCGGGGCCGCGCACCACCCTGCCGCGCGCGGCGAGCGCCGGGGCGCGGAAGTCGGGGCCGATGGGCAGCGCGTTGAGCCAGGCCGCGGGGACCTGCCGGGGCTGCTCCTCGGTCAGCGCCCGCAGGCTCTCCTGCGGCACCCGCATCCGCCGGTCCGACCAGAGCAGCCAGGTCTGCGAGCCCTCCTCCACGACCATCGCGGTGTCCCGCCCGAACGGGGTGCCGCCGACCGCGAAGCCGCCGATCAGCGAGGTGTGCGGGGTACGCGTACCGGCGGCGTCCACGCCCTCGACCACGCAGGCCGACCAGGGCGCGCGGACCAGCCGCTCGCGGGGCGGCAGGGACTCGGGGGCGCCGGGGATGCCGACCATGAGCCCGCGCGGGAAGCGCGCGAGCGACGCCGTGGAGACCGTGCGGACCGCCACGTTCTGCCCGCCCTGCCCGCCGCCGAGCAGCAGCCGGGCCGAGGTGACGTTGGCGACCGGGATCATCTGGCCCCGCGTCGCGCTGTAGACGAAGGTCGCGCCCGACTCCTCCTCGACGATCACCGTCCCCGGCGCGGTGAGCGCGGTGGCGCCGCCGGGCTTCAGCAGGCCGTAGATGCCGAACGCCACGGCCACCAGCACCGCGACCAGCACGCCGCAGAACGTCGCGACGTTGTGCCTGCGCATCGGCGACTCGGGCACGTCGGGCTCGCCCTGGAGCAGGGCCATGCCCAGGCGCTGGGTCATCAGCCGGTGCGCCTGATAGAGATCACGACGGGTCTGCATCCCACCTCCGCCTCGCCGGATGCGCGGTCGCCGACAGCATAGAAGCGTGATCGCCGGGCGGTGCACGGGCCACCGGTGGTGAACGGCGGTGGTACCGGACGTTTCCGGCCGTCGGCGACCCCGTGAACAGGCCTTCGAGGTGGGCGGGGGGACCGGCTCGGGATGGTAGGAGATGTCCGGGAACACGTGATCACGGAGGCCGCATGACCCAGGAGAAGTACGTCACCTCCAAGGCGATCGAGGGGATTCGCAAGGAGATCGAGGAGGACGTCATCCCGAGGATCAGGGAGATGCACGCGATGCTGGGCGACACGACGGTCGGGTTTCCCGGCTGGGGGGCGGTCGGCGAGCTCGCGGTCGGGATGCGCTACCGGGAGGTACAGCGGGACGTCGGGGAGAAGTTCGACGCCGCGGTGGAGGTGCTGGAGTCGTGGACGGCCGCGCTGACCACCGCCCGCGTCAACTGGCGGACCGCGGAGGACAACAGCACCGTCGTGTACCAGTGAGCCGCTTATCAGCGAGCCGCGTACCGGTGAGTCGTGCGGTGGTGAGTCGCGTATCAGCGAGCCGCGTACCGGTGAGTTGTGCGTCGGTGAGTTGCGTATCAGCGAACCGTGTACCAGTGAGCCGTGTACCGGTGAGTTGTGTGTCGGTGAGCCGGGGGAGGGAGATCTGACGTGACCGCGAGACCGGGCGGGAGGCCGAGCCCGCTGACGGCGGGCAAGAGCGCCAAGGGGGTGATCACGAACTCCTCCAAGGTCCTGTCCACCCTCAAGGGCGGTGCCAGGCTGGCGCCCACGGCCTGGGCGGGCGTGGCGATCGCGAGCACCGCCGTGGCGAACGTGCCGGGCATGGCCGACGCCTACAACAACTGGGAGTCCATCCACTCGCGTCTGGACACCGCGGTGAAGAGCTACGTCGCCGTCCTGCTCACGAAGGAGAAGGAGGGGTGGATCGCCGACGACAGGGAGGCGTTCGACGACGCCGTCCAGCGGATGCAGGAGGCGCTGGAGAGCCTGCGCGCCTACGTCAAGAACATCGCCGGGATCGTCGACGAGCTGGGGGACGCCTACCGCGCGTACTGGCTCGCCATCGCCAAGATCGCGGCCACCCTGCTCGCCCTCGCGACGATCGCGGCGGCGATGCTGGCGACCCCGTACGCGGCCAGTGCCATGGTCAACCTGAGGATGCTGGGCACGCTGGCAAGCCAGGTCATCGCCGTGTCGACCGGCGCGCTGGGCAAGCTCGTCGCCTCGGTGGCCGGGAGCATGTCGGTCTACTTCTCCGGCAAGGCGTGGGTCCAGTCGTTCAACCTGGAGCCCACCGGCTCGGCCAAGGTCGACTTCACCAAGGCGAGGATCGATCCCTCGCTGCTGCCGTACCAGGCGGCGCCCACGGGCGCGCCCGGCCAGGCGCCCCAGCTGCCCAAGGGCGGGACGTTCGAGTGGCTGTCCCCCAAGAAAGAGATGCCGGAGCCGTACAAGTGAGCGACCCCAACTTCGGGAACCCGCACCTGGGAAACCCCGAGAACCTGCGGCTGGAGGACCTGGACGCCGTCGTGCGGCAGAGCGAGGAGACGCTGCGGCGGCTCGGCGGGGTCTTCGGCGAGCTGGAGACCGTCACCGGGGAGGGGACCGGTGCCGACGGCCTGGCCCGCGCCCTGGTGGACGGCACCGGGCGGATCAAGGAGGTCACCCTTGAGCCGCGCATCATGCGCCTGGACAGCCAGGCCGTCGCCGAGGCGGTGACCGAGGCGGTCCGCGCCGCCCAGGAGGCCGCCGCCCGCGCCAACGAGGAACTGCTCCGCGCCGCCACCGGCGGCGACCCGCTCCCGCTGGACATGGCCGACGCCCGCCGCCGTTTCGAGGACATCGGCCAGGACCTCGTCCGCACCTTGGACGACCTGACCCGCGACTGACCGCCCGCCCGGCACTATCCGGCCCGGCCCTGCCCGGCACGCTCGGAGGGTACGGGCCGTACGCGCTCCCGGGCGACACGGATCCGGGATTTCGTACGGCACGGGCCCCCGGGCCGTACGGAACCCCGGCGGGACGGGAGCCGGGCGGAGGCAGGCGGAGCAGGGAGCGGGTGGGTGGAGCCGGGTCGGGCCGGGGGGAACCCCCCGGTCAGCCCGACAGGCCCCTGATCGCCGCGTACACGTCCATCACCCCGAGCGCGAGCGGGAGCAGGGCGAGGATCAGGCAGAACTCCACGACGTCCCCCGCGCGTCCCCAGAACGGGGAGGGGCGCCGCTTCGGGAGGAACAGCGCCATCCCGCCCGCCAGCGCCGCCGCGCACACCAGGCCGATCGTCACCGCGAAGGCCGAGTCCGGCACGGTGAGCGCCACGCCCAGGGTCAGCGCCAGCAGCCCGGTCAGCCCGGAGCCGAGCAGCCAGAGGCGCTGGCCGGTCCCCTGGAAGACGCGGGCGCGCATCAGCAGCGCCAGCGAGAGCGTGACCAGTGTCGCGGGGGCGGTCCACCCGCTCGCGGTGAGCAGGACCGGCAGCGTGCCCAGCGCCACCAGGGCGACGCCCGACGTCAGGCCGGTCGCGAACCGCTCGGCCTCCGTCGCGCGCCGCCGGATGTCCGCGCCGTCGATGTCGTCGGTGTCGGCGCGCAGCTCCTCGGCGTTGGCGGGCAGCGCGGGCAGCGGGAGCCGCGCCAGCCGGAAGGCCGTCGTCGGGATGAGGGGGGCGCAGGCCAGGGTCACCGCGGCGGCCAGCGCGGCCACCCCGGCGGCGGGCGCCCCGGTGAACATGACGACCGCCGAGCAGATCGTCCCGATCACCGCGGCCAGCCCGACCCCGAAGAAGTTGGGCAGTCCCTCCGCGACGATCCAGCCGGTCACGGTGGCGACCAGCGCGGTCACCGCGAACCCGGCCAGCAGGTTGGGCGCTCCGAACGCGGCGGGACCGGCGGGGGGAGCGGGTACGCAGGCCCCGGCCAGGAAGGCGTGGGGCAGCGCGGTGTAGCCGATGGTCGCGCCGGCCCGGCCGTCGCCCACGGCCCTGGAGAGCGCGGCGCCCGCCACGACGGCGAGGATCGCGCACGCCCCGGCGAAGGCGACCACCGGCCCCCAGGGCGGCCCGCTCACCACGAGCACCGCGAACGCGGCGACCATCGACAGCGCCGCGGTGCCCAGCCCGACGCCCCTGGTGTGCGCGGCCCGCCAGCGGCCGGTCCGTTCCTTCACGCCGGTCGCCACGGTGTCGGCGACGTCGTCGAAGATCGCCTCGGGCAGCTGGGACGAGCGGGGCAGCAGGTAGAGGACCTCGCCGTCCCTGATGCCCAGCTCGGACAGGCCCGCGCCCGAGGGCATGGGGGCCGCGCCGATCCGCTGGAGCCCCCAGCCGCCCGCGGGCGCGACCTCCTCGGCGCTCTCGCCGGTGGCGGCGAGCAGGTCGGGCAGCAGGTGGGAGAGGGGGAGGTCCGAGGGCACCGCCAGGTCGACCCGGCGGCGCGGGGTGACGACGGTGATGCGGCACAGGGGGATTGCGGTCACCTGGTTCACAGGGCGCATGGTAGCCACCTCCACGATCACCCGGCACCCATCGGGGTCGCGGGGGCCGCGGTGTTCACCCCGCGATCACGCGGCGTCCACCGGGGTAACCGGGGTCAAGGTGTTCGTCCCGCGATCACGCGGTGTCCACCGGGGTAACCGGGTTCACGGCGTTCACCCTGCGATCAGCAGACATCGAGTCCGTGGTGTTCACCCTGCGACTACCGGGCATCCACCGGGGCCGCCGGGCTCACGGTGTTCGTCCCGCGATCACGCGGCGTCCGTCCGGCCCACGAGGTGCCGGGATTCACGCTCCGGCGATCGCTCTTCCACCCACCCGCCCGGCGGTCCCGGTATCGGTCCCGGGGTGTTCTCGAAGATTTCGTCGAACCCGGGGGGCGGTTTCGCTACGGTAATCCGGACTGGACATTATTTGCTTAACTCACATCGGGGGCGAAGTGGGCATCGTGGTCGTCCGGCGTCCCGAGCGGCGTCCGCCTCCGGCGCCACCGCGCGGCGAGATCCTCCTGGAGTCGCCGCCCGAGATCCCGGAGACCACCTCGGCCGGGTTCACGCAGGTGCTCATGTACCTGCCGATGGTGGCCGGCGGCGCCGCGATGGGGCTGATGTTCGCCGGGGGCGGCGGCGGGAACCCGATCATGTACGTGGCCAGCGGCATGTTCGCGCTCTCCATGGTCGGCATGACCGTCGGCCAGATGGGCCGGGCGGGCGGGGAGCGCAAGCAGCGGCTCAACGGCCTGCGCCGCGACTACTTCCGCTACCTGTCCCAGACCCGCGCCAAGGTCAGGCGCGCGGCGGGCAGGCAGCGCGAGGCGCTCGACTGGAACGGACCCGACCCCGACGCCCTCTGGGCGATCGCGCTGAGCGCCCGCCTGTGGGAGCGGCGGCCCTCGGACGCCGACTTCGGCGCCGTCCGGGTGGGCACCGGTTCCCAGCGCCTCGCCGTCCAGCTCATCCCGCCGGAGTCCAAGCCGGTCGAGGACCTGGACGCGATGTCCGCCGGGGCGCTGCGCCGCTTCGTCCGCGCCCACTCGACGGTGGCGGACCTGCCCATCGCCATCTCCCTGCACTCCTTCGCCAGGGTCAGGCCCACCGGCCCAGAGTCGGCCGTCCGCGACATGGTCAGGGCGCTCGTCGGCCAGCTCGCCGTCTTCCACTCGCCGGACGAGCTCAGGATCGCGGTGTGCGCGTCCAAGGAGTGGATGGCCCACTGGGAGTGGATCAAGTGGCTCCCGCACGCCCTGCACCCGCACGAGACCGACGCGGCGGGACCCGTCCGCCTCATGACCGACGACCTGGGCGAGCTCGACCGGCTGCTGGGCGCCGACTTCAAGAACCGGGCCCGGTTCAAGCCGGGGATCTCCGCCGACGCGCTCCCGTACCACATCGTGATCATCGACGGCGGGCACGTCCCGCAGGACTCCCCGCTGGGCGCGGACGCGATCGAGGGGGTCACCCTCATCGACCTCGACGGGACCACCACCCCGGCGGGGGAGAAGACGATGCTCAGGCTGCGCGTCACCGAGGAGTCGTTCAGCCGGGTCACCACGGACCAGGCGGGCAAGGAGGTCGTCACGCCGCTCGGCAGGCCCGACCGGTTCTCGTACCTGCAGGCCGACGGGCTCGCCAGGCGGCTGGCCCCGCTGCGCGGCTCCCCGGCCGGGGCGGGGGGCGGCGACGCGCTCGCCGCCGACACCACGCTGGCCGAGCTGCTGGGGCTCGGCGACGCGGCGGGGCTGGACCCGGCGCTGCTGTGGCGTCCCCGGGCGCCGCGCAACCGGCTGCGGGTGCCGATCGGCGTCGGCACCGACGGGCGCCCGGTCGAGCTGGACATCAAGGAGTCGGCGCAGGGCGGCATGGGCCCGCACGGCCTCGTCATCGGCGCCACCGGCTCCGGCAAGAGCGAGCTGCTGCGCACGCTGGTGCTCGGGCTCGCCGTCGCGCACTCGTCGGAGGTCCTGAACTTCGTGCTCGTCGACTTCAAGGGCGGCGCGACCTTCCTGGGCATGGACTCGCTGCCGCACGTCGCGGCCGTCATCACCAACCTCGCCGACGAGCTGCCGCTCGTCGACCGCATGCACGCCGCCCTGCACGGCGAGATGGTACGGCGCCAGGAGCTGCTCCGCGCCGCCGGGAACTACGCCTCGCTGCGCGACTACGAGCAGGCCAGGGAGCAGGGGGCCGACCTGCGGCCGATGCCGACCCTGTTCGTGGTGCTGGACGAGTTCAGCGAGCTGCTCTCGGCCAAGCCCGAGTTCATCGAGCTCTTCGTGATGATCGGCCGCCTCGGCAGGTCCCTGGGGGTGCATCTGCTATTGGCCTCGCAGCGGCTGGAGGAGGGCAGGCTGCGCGGCCTGGACACCCACCTGTCGTACCGGATCGGCCTGCGGACCTTCTCGGCGATGGAGAGCCGGGTGGTGCTCGGCGTGACCGACGCCTACGAGCTGCCCTCGGCGCCGGGCAACGCCTTCCTGAAGTTCGACACCACCGGGATGGTCCGCTTCAAGGCCGCGTACGTCTCCGGGCCCTACACCCCCGAGCGGCGGGTCGTGCGGCGCGAGCGCGCGGAGGGGCGGCGGATCGTCCCGTACGGTCCCGCCTACATCGCGCCTCCCGTCCAGCCCGAGCCCGAGGAGGAACCGGAGACGGTCACCGGCGCGGGGCGCGACACGCTGCTCGACGTCGTGGTCCGCAGGCTGGGCGGGCAGGGGCCGCCCGCGCACCGGATCTGGCTGCCGCCGCTGGCCGAGCCGCCCTCGCTGGACCAGATCCTCCCGCCGCTGTCCGTCACCCCGGACCACGGGCTGACGACCGCGCACTGGCAGGGACGCGGGGGGCTGCACGCGCTGCTCGGCGTCGTCGACCGTCCCTTCGAGCAGCGGCGCGACCCGTACTGGGTGGACCTGTCTGGCGCCGCCGGGCACCTCGCCGTGGCCGGGGGGCCGCAGAGCGGCAAGAGCACCGTGCTGCGCACGCTGATCGCGGGTCTCGCCCTCACCCACACCCCCGCCGAGGTGCAGTTCTACTGCCTCGACTTCGGCGGCGGCGCCCTCGCCTCGCTGGAGGGCCTGCCGCACGTCGGCGGGGTGGCCAACCGGATGGACGCCGACCGGGTCCGCCGTACCGTCGCCGAGGTCACCGCGCTGCTCGCGCGGCGGGAGCGGGAGTTCGCCGAGCGGGGCATCGACTCGATCACCACCTACCGGCGGCAGATCGCCGCCGGGACCGTGGACCCCGGCGGCTTCGGGGACGTCTTCCTCGTGGTCGACGGCTGGCTCACGGTCCGCCAGGAGTTCGAGTCGCTGGAGCCCACGATCACCGAGCTGGCCGCCCGAGGTCTCGGCTACGGCATCCACGTGGTCGCGGCGACCAACAAGTGGTCGGAGTTCCGGCCGTCCATCCGCGACCTGTTCGGCTCCCGGGTGGAGCTGAGGCTGGGCGACGCCTACGAGTCCGAGGTGAACCGCAGGACCGCGATGGCCGTTCCCGAGGGCGTGCCCGGACGCGGCCTGACCCGCGACGGCCTGCACTTCCTGAGCGCGCTGCCCCGCGTCGACGGCGGCGACCGGAGCGACGACCTGCCCGTCGCGACCCGGGCGATGGTCGAGTCCGTCGCCGCCGCCTGGCAGGGCCCGCCCGCGCCCCGGGTGCGGCTGCTGCCCGCCGTCCTCGCGCCGGAGAGCCTGCCGGGACCCGAGGAGACCGGCGCGCGCATCCCGCTGGGCATCGACGAGAGCACCCTGTCGCCGGTGCTCGCCGACTTCGACGCCGATCCCCACCTGGTCGTCATCGGCGACAACGAGAGCGGCAAGTCCAACCTGCTGCGCCTGGTGGCCGAGGGGGTCGTGGCCCGCCACGAGCCCGCGCGGGCCCGCCTCGTCGTCATCGACTACCGCCGCTCGCTGCTGGACGCCGCCTACACCGAGCACCGCATCGGGTACGCGGCCTCCTCGACCGCCGCCACCGAGTTCATCGGCGAGATCAGGGAGTCGCTCGTCAAGCGGCTCCCCCCGGCGAACCTCTCCCCGGAGGAGCTGCGCTCGCGCGGCTGGTGGAAGGGGGCGGACATCTACATCGTGGTGGACGACTACGACGTGGTGGCCTCGGGCGCCAACCCGCTCGGTGCGCTGCTCGACCTGCTGCCCCAGGCCCGCGACATCGGCCTGCACCTGGTGCTGGCCCGCGCGATGGGCGGCGCGGGACGGGCCATGTTCGACCCGGTGCTCCAGCGGCTCAAGGACATGGCCACCCCGGCCGTCATGATGTCGGGCCACAAGGACGAGGGCGTGCTGTTCGGGGTGCGCCCGCACGCGCTGCCGCCGGGACGCGCCTACCTCTCCGACCGCAGGAACGGCGTGCGCCTCATCCAGACCGCGTTCGTTCCCCAGCCCGGTCCGGAGAAGTGAACGGAAAGCAACAGAAGAGGGTGTTACTCGTAACAATGGATGACTAGTTTCACTCCCTCAACGTGTGTGACGTTCAGGGGGCTCTCTTGTCATTTCCTCCGGAGCCGACGGACATCAGTCCGGCCGATCTGAAAAAACGCAAGGAAGACTTCCACACCGAGAGCGACGAGCTCGCCAGGGCCTTCGCCAAGGCCATGGCCGACCTCGACGGCCTGGGAGCCTTCTGGGGCAACGACGAGACCGGCCAGAGGTTCGCGGGCGCCTCGGGCGGCACGGGCTATCTCGCCGCCAGGGACGAGGCGAAGACCCACGTCGAGGGCATCAGGGACGGCTATCGCAAGATCGGCGACAACCTGGGCCTGGTCGGCGACAACGTCACCGGGGCCAACTGGGCCACGGTCGGGGAGATGGTCAAGGCGGTCGTCGGCCCCAAGATCGACGTTCCCGTCAGCAAGGCCGAGCTCGAATGAGCAACCCGCTGGCGGCGGTGGGCGCGTTCGCCAAGGCCAACCCCGTCAAGACCGCGATGGGGGCCGGCTCCATCGGCGGCGCCGCGTTCGTCACGTCCATGCTCGGCGTGAGCTGGCCGGAGGGCGACCCGGACAAGCTGCGCAGCGCCGCGGACATCTGGGACGGCCTCGCCGACACCATCGAACGCGCCGGAGCCGACGCGAACGGTGTCGCCGAGCAGGTCTGGAAGAACAACGGCGGCGCGGCCGTGCAGGAGTTCCGCGCGCTGTGGACGGGCAAGCTCCGTCCCTACCCCGGCGAGGTCGCCAGGTTCTGCCGGGCGATCGCCACGGCCTGCCGCGACTACGCCCGCGCGGTGGAGATCACCCGGTACGTGCTGATCGTGCTCGCGATCCAGGCCTGGGTGAACATGGTCTACACGGTGGCCTGGGGCTGGGCCACCGCGGGCATCGGGGCGGCCGTGCAGAAGCAGATCATGGACAGGTTCCTCAAGGGCCGCGCGATCCTGCAGAAGAAGCTCTTCAAGATCAGTGTCGAGAAGATCATCTACAACTCGTTCTACTACCTGGGCGACAGCGTGGCCTACGCGGGCGGGCAGCAGGTGCTCCAGTGGAGCATTTTCGAGCTCGCCGGGGTCAAGAAGGACCTCACCGGCAACGACGTCACGGGCGAGGGCGAGAACACCAAGCAGTTCGGCCGGGGCTTCGCGAGCAACATGGCCTTCAACGCGGCCTTCGACCTGACCAAGATCGGTCCCTGGGGCAAGGCGTTCCCGAGCGACGCGGCGGGCAACCTGATGTCGCGGCTGGTCGGCTCGGGGACGTACACCGTGACGGACAACGCGCTCCAGGGGGATCCCGCCCTCCCCACCTGGGAGCAGTGGATCTCCAAGATCATCGTGCACGGCTCCCGCGCGGCCAAGCCCCCCGCCTGAGCGGGGGCCCCGGGAACGCCGGTGTCGTGGACGACCGGGTCTTCGTGAGCCACCCGCTGAGCGAGGGCCCCGGAGGTGCGGCCCCGGGCCTTCGCCCGGGGCCGGACCCCGCGTTCGGGCTCAGTCCCTGAAGGGGTCCTCCAGGAGTGAGTTCAGCAGCGCGCCGGTCTGCTCGGCCGCGTCCCTGGTGGCCTCGCCCGAGGCCGCCAGGATCGCCTCCGCGAGGGCCTCGGAGCCCAGGCGGAGGGCGCGCGGGTCGATGCGGAGGGCCGCCAGCGCGCCGCTGGCCAGCACCTCCACCGACACGTGTCCACCGGCCGCCTCACCGCGCCCCCTGGCCTCGGCCAGGCTCTGCCCGACCTCCTCCATCCGGGTCGTCTGCTCCCCGATCACCGTGAGAAGCCGGTCCGTCTCCGGATCGCCGGTCGCTGAGTACGGCCCGCCGGACACGCCCGGCGCACTTTCCCGCTCGCCGCGCATTACGTGCAGTTCCCCCAGCCGAGAGCGGAGGAACCGGCGGGGCCGCCGCCGCTGACGCGCACGCACTTGCCCTGCGCGGGGAGGACGACCGGGCCCGCGTAGTACTCGTAGTTGCCGCGGTCGGTCTTGGCCGGGCTGCCCATGACCTCCAGGGTCACCCAGACCGGGGACGCGACGCCCACGGTCGTGTTCTTCAGCGCGACCACGCAGGTGTTCTTCGTGACGCCGTTGAAGAGCTGGTAGACGGTCCCGCCCTTGAACGGAGCCTGCCGCTGCACCGAGTAGTTCAGCCCGCAGACCTTCTCCGCGGTGTGCGGGTTGGCTCGCTGCTCCGGCGGCGAGGACGGCGACGACGGCGGGAACGACGGCCTCACGGTCGTGGGCGTGGGCGACGCCGGTCGCGCCGTCGGCCTGGCCGTCTGCGAGGGCTTGGCGGGCTGTGAGGGCCTCGCCGTCTGCGAGGGCTTCACGGCCTCCGAGGGCTTGAAGGACGGCTTGGCCAGGGTGGGCGTCGGGGTCGGGGTAGGAGTGGGGGTGGGGGTCAGGCCGGGGGTTCCCTGGGGCAGGGTCGGCGTCGGGGTGGGGCCCGGGGTGCCCGGCGGGCCCGGGGTGGGGGTGGGGCTCGGGACCGGCGTCGGCGTCCCGGTCGGAGGCTGCTCCGGCTCGACCGTCAGGGACGGGCTCGGCGTCGGCGTCGGCTGGACCGACGTCGTGGACGACGCGTTGGCGGAGGGCACCCCGGCCGTGGGCGTCGGCGCCACGGGCACGGTCGGGACCGTGGTGAGCGGCGCCGTCGGCACCGGCACCGGAGGATTGGTGTACGCGCCGATGGTCGGGACCTGGGGCACGCCCGTGGGGGCGTCGCTGGGCAGCTGCAGCGGCCCCACCTCCGCGACCCTGGGGTCGGGAGTCGTCCCCCAGGGCACCGTCACCTTGCCGACGGGGTCGTCCCCGGTGTTCTGCACCGGGTCCTGCCCCTGCGGCTCGTTCCGCGACTGGTCCGCGAGCCCGAGCGACACCTCGGGGATCGCGCCGTCGGCGGAGGCCCGCTCCAGCTCGCTCAGGGCGGTGTACCGCCCCGCCGCCCACAGGCCCAGCCCGGAGAGCAGGACGATCACGCCGACGCAGGCGGCCAGCGCCATCGAGAAGTTGCCCGTCCTCTGACGGGTCCCGGCGGCCTTCGCGGGCGCCGGGTCCGGGGCTCCGGGAGCGGGGGACGCGCCTTGGGGAAGCTGCGGAGCTCCCCAGACCGACGTCGCGGGCTCCGCCTGCCGCGGTACGGCGGCACCGGGGGCGTTCTCGTCCGGCGGGGAGTCGTCCCCGAGCGTGGCCCCCGTGATGTTCGTACCCGGCCGCGCCCCCGCGGCGTCACCGTCTCCGATGCCCGTTCCGGCACCCGAGACGATGCCGGAGACGAGGCCGGGAAGAGGAGGGAGCGCGGGCTCGGAGGCGACGCCGTGGAGGGGAGCCGGCGCGCCGGGCGCCTCGGGCTCGCCGAGCAGGCGCAGCATGGCGGTCTTGGTGTCCGGGCGCTCCTGCGGTCGCTTGTCCAGGCAGGAGACGACGACGGGCCGGAGTTCCGCGGGCAGGCCGGTCAGGTCCGCGGGACCTTCCAGCACCCGCTCCGGCCGGCCGCCGAAGGGCGGTCGCCCGGTCGCGGCGTAGACGACCGTGGCCGCCCAGGCGAAGAGGTCCGCGGACCTGCTCGCCTCCGGCGCCGAGGGGGCGGCGGGGTCGGCCGCCTCCTCGCGGATGTGCTCGGGAGCGCGGTAGTCCGGCTCCCGCTCGCCCGTGACGGGGTCGAGCCCGATGTCGAAGACGCGGGGACCGTCCGGGCCGAGCAGCACGGTGTCGGGGGTGAGCGACCCGTGGGCGAGGCCGGACAGGTGCAGGGCGGTCAGCGCGGTGAGCGTGCCGACCGCGAACCGCTCCAGCGCGTCACCGGTGAGCGGCCCGTCCTCGGCCACCGCCCGCCGCAGCGTGGGTCCCTCGACGTGCTCGCGGACCACGTACGGGCGGTCGTCGAACCAGCCGACCTCCAGCAGCCTGGCGGTGTGCGCCCCGGACGCGCGCTTGGCGGCGTGCAGCTCGTTCGTGATCCGCTCCCGCACCCGGGGGTCCGGGGCCTCCGGCTCGGCGGCGAGGAGGCGGATGACGCGGATGGTGTCGTCGTCGGGAAGATGTCCCAGGTAGACGGCGTGTTCCGGGTCCGGGTCGAGCCGGCCGACCAGGACGTGCACGCCGATACGCTTGGGATCTTCAGGCAGTAATGGGTGCAAATACCCCATTGCATTCCTTCCAGCACAGCTGTCAATAAAGCCGCTTTAAGCTATTCGGGCACCATCCAACCAAATTTGGCGCACTAGATCGTCTTTTTAATACGTTTGTCATGTTTGGTTCTCCGCGGAGCCGGGTCGCCAGCCCCTCCGGCGCCCCATCGGGACGGCGATGCCCGCCACGGTGACCAGGACGCCCACGGCGAGCGATCCCAGCGCGACCCAGAGCGAGATCGAGATGGCCCGGGAGTCCTCGGGGGGCGCCGGCCGCACCGCGTTCCCCGGCAGCGGGGCCGCCTGGCGCGGCGCGAGCGCCACCTGCTCGGACGGCAGGATCGCCGAGACCGCCAGCAGCGGGTTGACCATCCCCGCCCCGGTGCCCGCCCCCGCGCCGCCGTTGGCGGTCAGCTCGACGCGCCGCCGCACCCGCACGTTGTCCAGCTCCGGGTGGCGGGCGCGGACCAGCGCGACCACCCCGGCCACGTACGGGGCGGCGAAGCTGGTGCCCTCCAGGTCCTCCCGGTAGGCCCGCCCGGCCCAGGTGCTCGTGACGCCCCGGCCAGGGGCGAGGACGGAGACCGGGGTGACCGCGTTGGACGAGTCGGCCCTCGCCCCGTCGGGACCGGCGGCCCCGACCGAGAGGACCCCCTCGTAGGCGGCCGGGTAGGCGGGCCCCGGGGTGCCGTCCTCCTTCTGCACGTTGCCGGCCGCGGCCACCACGACCGCGTCCATGGCGAGGGCGTAGGTGACCGCGTTGCGCAGGTCGACCTGGTCGCGCGCCTCGACCGACACGTTGATCACGTCGGCGCCCAGCTCGGCGGCCCGCACGATGGCCAGGGCCAGCCGGCCCACGTCGCCGGTGCCGTCCGAGGTCTGCTTGATGGAGAGCAGCTTCGCCTGCGGCGCGACCCCGGTGAAGGGCACCCCCTTCATCTCGGCCGCCGCGATGATGCCCGCCACCGCCGTACCGTGGCCGAGGCAGTCGCGGGCCCCGGTGGCGGTCAGGTCGATCGACCGGGTCCTCCTCAGCTGGGGGTGCCTGGCGTCCACCCCGCTGTCGACGACCGCGACGGTCACCCCGGCGCCCTTGGTCAGCTCCCACACCTCGGGGAGGCTGAGCCGCCGCTGGGCCCAGGACTCCCCGATGCTGGTCGTGCCGCGCCCGGGATTGCACCTGACCGGCGCCGAGGCCGTCCCCGCGGCCGTCCCCGTGGCTGTTTCCGTGGCCGTCCCCGCGGTGCCCGCCTTCGCCACCGAGGTCCCCGCCCTCGCCGCTGAGACGGTTCCCGCGGTCTTCGTCTCAACCGCCGGGACGGTTCCCGCGATCCCGGCCCGCGTCGCCGTGTCCACTCCCGCCGTGCTCACTCCCGCCGTGTCCGCTCCCGTCGTGCCTGCTCCCGTCGCGCTCACTTCCACCCCGGCCACGGCCGGTGGTGCCGCGACCGCCGCCAGCACCAGCACCGTGACGAACATCCGACCGATCACGAAACGCCCCCAGAACGATCCAGAACGACCCAGAAAAACGGTCCCCGGGCGAAACGGCCCCCACGCCGAGACGCCTCCGGAGCGAGAAGACCCCAGAAACGGGTGAATACCGGGCAGCACCCTACTCAGCTTGATCGCGTGCCGTCACGGCGCGGCGGGATTCTCCCGGCCGGAGGCGCGACCCGGCGGTCGTAAGCTGGCGTGGGCGGGCGAGCCGGGCAGGCACCGGCGGATCCCGCCCACGTGACGGCGCCAACCGGCGCCAACCGGCGCGAACCGGAGTGGACCGACGCGAACCGACGCTGACTGACCCGACCGACCCGACCGACCCCGACTGACCCGACCGACCCCGACTGACGCGGACCGATGCGAGACCAGGAGCAGGCTTGAGCCAGTACCCATGGGGCGAGGCGACCGCGACCGGCATCGGGTCGCACCCGGGAGAGGACCACGCGGAGGCGGTCAGGGTCGTCTTCGACACCTCGCCCGCGCTGCCGTACCTGCCCGAGCTGCCCGCCCGCGGTGTCGGCGCCGACATGATCGGGCGCACCGCGTCACTCCTGCTGGAACTGCCCGTCGAGGTGCAGCCGTCGGGCTGGCGGTTCGCCGACAGACCGGGCCGCGACTTCAAGCGCGCCCGCGACCACCTCGTCCGCGACCTCGACGGGCTGGAGGAGGTGGCCCAGGGGTACGAGGGGCCCTTCAAGATCCAGGTGTGCGGGCCGTGGACGCTGGCGGGGGCGATCGAGCTCCGATACGGCGACAAGACGCTCGCCGACCCGGGCGCGGTGCGCGACCTGGTCGACTCCCTGGCCGAAGGGCTCGCCGCGCACGTCGCCGACGTGCGCCGCAGGGTGCCCGGCGCCACGCGGATCGTGGTCCAGGTCGACGAGCCGGGGCTGCCCGGCGTCCTCAGGGGCACGGTGCCGACCGCCTCGGGCTTCGGGCGGCTGGCCGCCGTCGACCGCCAGGTCGTCGCCGACCGGCTCGGCGGGGTGCTCCCGGCGGGGACGTTCACGGTCGTGCACTGCTGCGCCCCCGGCGTGCCCTTCGGGGTGCTGCGCACGGCGGGCGTGGGGGCCGTCTCGCTGGACGCCCACCTCATGAGGAGGCGCGACGAGGACGCGATCGGCGAGACCGTCGAGGCCGGGACCGCGCTGTTCCTCGGGGTCGTGCCGGGCGTGGACGCCAAGCTCCCCGACGTCGACGTGGTCGCCAAGCCCGCCGTCGAGCTCTGGCGCCGCCTCGGCTTCCCCGTCTCGACCCTGGCCTCGCAGGTCGTGCTCACCCCCGCCTGCGGTCTGGCCGGGGCCTCGCCCGCCTACGCCAGGACCGCCCTGGCCACCTGCCGCAAGGCCGCCCGCGTCCTGCAGGACGACCCCGGCGAGTGATCCGTACGGGGGGCCGCACCGGCTCCCGCACGCCGCTCGCGACCCCGCCCGGCCGGTGTCGTACGGGAGCGGCGAGGCTTGTCCAACTCGGGGCAATGGCGGGGTTCCATTGTCGGTGCTCGAAGATACGTTTGTCCTGGGCGACGACGATGGGAGAAGCGGGCGATGGGCGCTGAGGTCGAGGGTGTGCCGGTGGCGGCGCTGGAGCGGCACGCGGAGCTGAGCGAGCTGGTCGAGGAGGCCAACTGGCGTTACCACGTGCTCGACTCCCCCACCGTGAGCGACGCCCAGTACGACGGGTGGATGCGCGAGCTGCGCGAGCTGGAGGAGGAGAGCCCGACCCTCCGCACGCCCGACTCGCCCACCCAGAAGATCGGCGCGCCGATCTCCAGCGACTTCACCCCGGTCAAGCACCTGCAGAGGATGGAGAGCCTCGACAACGCCTTCAACGCCGACGACCTCGCCTCCTGGCAGGCGAGGGCCGAGCGGCTGGCCGAGCGCGACCCCGCCCCCTACCTGTGCGAGCTGAAGATCGACGGCCTCGCGATCGCGCTGCTCTACGAGAAGGGCCGCCTGACCAGGGGGGCGACCAGGGGCGACGGCCGCGTCGGCGACGACGTGACGGCCAACGTCCGCACGATCGCCAACGTCCCGCACCGCCTGACCGGCGACGACGTGCCCGACGTGGTGGAGGTCAGGGGCGAGGTCTACATCCCCGTCGAGGAGTTCGAGAAGCTCAACGAGCAGCTGGTCGAGGGGGGCAAGGCGCCGTTCGCCAACCCGCGCAACTCCGCCGCGGGCTCCCTGCGGCAGAAGGACCCGCGCGTCACCGCCCAGCGGCCGCTCTACATGATCGTTCACGGGGTCGGCAGGTGGGAGGGCGCCACCGCGCCCCGCGCCCAGTCGGAGGTCTACGAGCGGCTGAAGGGGTTCGGCCTGCCGGTCAGCGACCTCTACAAGGTCGTCGACGGCCTCGACGACATCAACGCCTTCATCGAGTTCTACCGCGAGCACCGCCACGACCCGGCCTACGAGATCGACGGCGTCGTGGTCAAGGTCGACCGCATCGAGCTGCAGAACAACCTGGGCTCCACCAGCCGGGCCCCGCGCTGGGCGATCGCCTACAAATACCCGCCGGAGGAGGTCAACACCAAGCTCCACGACATCCAGGTCGCGGTGGGCCGCACCGGCCGGGTCACCCCGTACGGCGTGATGGAGCCGATCGTCGTGGCGGGCTCCACGGTCGAGCGGGCCACCCTGCACAACGCCTCCGAGGTGGCGCGCAAGGGCGTGCTGATCGGCGACACCGTGGTGCTGCGCAAGGCGGGCGACGTCATCCCCGAGATCGTCGGCCCGGTCGTCGACCTGCGCGACGGCACCGAGCGCGAGTTCGTGATGCCTGAGCGCTGCCCGGAGTGCGACACCGAGCTGGCGTACGAGAAGGAGGGCGACGCCGACCTGCGCTGCCCCAACACCAGGGCGTGTCCCGCCCAGCTCCGCGAGCGGATCTTCTTCGCGGCCGGGCGCAGGGCGTTCGACATCGAGGGGCTGGGCTACGTCGCGGCCACCGCGCTGACCCAGCCGCTGCCGCCGCAGGAGCCGCCGGTCCACACCGAGGCGGACCTGTTCGACCTCACGATGGAGCAGCTGCTGCCGATCAGGTCGGTGGTCCGCGACCCCGACACCGGCCTGCCCAAGACCGATCCCGGGAGCGGCGAGCAGAAGGTCGTCACCTTCTTCGCCAACCAGAGCGGCGAGCCGAGCAAGAACGCCGAGAAGATGCTGGAGCAGCTGGAGAAGGCCAAGGAGCAGCCGGTCTGGCGGGTGCTCGTCGCGCTCTCCATCCGGCACGTCGGCCCCCCGACGGCCCAGGCGATCGCCGACGAGTTCCGCTCGATCCCCGCGATCGCGGAGGCCTCCGAGGAGGAGCTCGCCGCCGTCGAGGGCGTCGGCCCGCGGGTGGCCGCGGCGATCCACGACTGGTTCACGGTCGACTGGCACCGGGAGATCGTCGACCGGTGGGCGGCGGCCGGGGTCCGGATGGTCGACGACCCTCCGGCCGAGCAGCTCCCGCAGACCCTGGCCGGGCTGACCTTCGTGGTGACCGGCACGCTCGCCGACTTCACCCGCGACGAGGCGGGCGAGGCCCTGGCCGGCCGGGGCGGCAGGGTCTCGGCGTCGGTGTCGAAGAAGACCTCCTTCGTGGTGGTGGGGGAGAACGCCGGTTCCAAGTTCGACAAGGCCGTGAAGCTCGGCGTTCCGATCCTCGACGAGGCCGGCCTGCGGGTTCTGCTGGCCGAGGGGCCCGAGGCGGCGTCGGAGGTGACGGTGACCCCCGAGGAGTAGGGGGCGTCGCGCCGGTGCCTCGGAGCGCTGTGTCTTAAAAACGTGCGAATTACTAGTGACGGAACGTGCGCAATCGGTTTCGCGAAGTGGCCCGCAGGCCGTACTCTCCCATAATGAACTAATGGGGGTTTTGTTACTCATGGCCGACCCAACCGACACCCGCGACACCGGACCGCGACCGGGAACGCCCCTGTGGGCCTACCTCGCAGCCGTCATCACGATCGGGTTCACCGCCCTCGTCGTGTCCCTGCTGGGCATGGACGTGGACGTGGCCGCGGAGCTCGTCCGCAGCCCGCTGTTCTGGATGCTCGCGGCGCTCGTCGTGCTGGGCGAGCTGCGGCCGGTGGTCCTCTCGTCGTCGATGACGGTGGGCGGCACCTACCCGTCGACCATGTTCACCTTCGCCGCGCTGCTCCACTACGGCCTGCCGGTCGCCGTGCTGCTGCAGGCGGTCGCCATGGTCGTCAACGGGGCCGTCACCCGCAAGGCGAGCCACCGGGTCATGTTCAACATCGCGCAGGTGACGATGGCCTGCGGCGCGGCCGGGCTGGTGCTCGGGCTGTTCGGCGACCGGTCCGTCACGTCGGCCTCCTGGGTTCCCGACGGCTCCGACCTGCTCGCGATCGGGCTGGCCGGGCTCGCCTACTTCGTGGTCCGGGCCCTGCTGGTCTCCGGCGCGGTGGCGCTGCACGAGCGCAGGTCGATCCGCCGGGTGATCAGGACCACGGTCGGCCACCAGAGCCTCGTCTACGCCGGGCTGCTCGGCCTGGCCCCGCTCGTCGTGGTGGTGATGAACCACTCGCCCGCCCTGGTGCCGCTGTTCCTGGCGCCGATGGTGGCGGTCTACTTCACCGCCACCATGTCGGTGCGCCGCGACCACCAGGCGACGCACGACGTGCTGACCGGGCTGCCCAACCGCAAGATGCTCGTGCTCAGCACGGAGGAGGCGCTCGCCGAGGCGCGCGACGGTGAGCGGGTCGGCCTGTTCCTGCTCGACCTCGACCGGTTCAAGGAGATCAACGACACCCTCGGGCACCCGGTCGGCGACCGGCTCCTGCAGCTGGTCGCGCACCGCCTCACCCACAGCGTCCGTCCCGGCGACGTGGTGGCCAGGCTCGGCGGCGACGAGTTCGCCGTCCTGCTGCCCTCGGTCAGGGACGCCGCGGCGGCGAGGGAGGTGGCGGCGCGCCTGCGGGTGGCGATCACCGAGCCGGTCCGGCTGGAGGGCATGAGCTTCGACCTGGACGCCTCGTTCGGCATCGCGATCTACCCCGACCACGCGCCCGACTTCGAGATGCTCCTGCAGCGCTCCGACGTGGCGATGTACCTCGCGAAGGAGGGCAGGACCGGGGTCGAGATCTACGCCGCCGACAAGGACCGCAACAGTCCCGAGCGGATCAACCTCCTCGGCGACCTGCGCAGGGCCATCGACCGCTCCGAGCTGCGGCTGCACTACCAGCCCAAGCTCGACCTGGCCGGGGGGCAGGTGCGGGGGGTGGAGGCGCTGCTGCGGTGGAGCCATCCGGAGCGGGGCATGATCCCTCCCGCCGAGTTCGTGCCGATGGCCGAGCAGTCGTACCTGATGCGCCACCTCACCGGCTACGTCATCGACGCCGCGCTGGAGCAGGCCGCCCACTGGTGGCACACCGGCCTGCACGAGCAGATCTCCGTCAACGTCTCGGCCCGCGACCTCCTCGACTGCGCCCTCTCCGACCAGCTGGGGGCGGGGCTGGCACGCTACCGGCTGCCTCCCAAGGCGATCCAGCTGGAGGTCACCGAGCGCATCCTGATGACCGACCAGGCCTACACCGACGCCGCCGTCCGGGCCCTGACCGCGCTGGGGGTGCCGCTCGCGCTGGACGACTTCGGCACCGGCTACTCCTCGCTGGTCCGCCTGCAGCGCCTGCCGGTCGCCGAGGTCAAGATCGACTCCTCGTTCGTCCGCCGCATCGGCGAGTCCAAGGACGACGAGCGGATCGTCCGCTCCATCGTCGACCTGGTCCGCTCCCTCGGCCTGCGCTCGGTCGCCGAGGGCGTCGAGTCGGCGGAGGTGGCCGAACGCCTGGCCGACATGGGCTGCGACCTGGGCCAGGGCTGGCTGTTCGCCGAGCCCATGTCCGCCGCCGACGCGACCGTGTGGTTGCGCAAGCACCGGGCCCTCGCCACGCACGACCTCGGCTTCCTGCGCCGCACCGAGATCCTCGACCCTCAGCGGGCCTGAAGCACATAGAAGTATACTTCTTAGAAGTATACTTCTATGTGTGGGAGGTCGCCTTGATCCCCAAGCCCGACAGGATCTTCGCTCGGGAATTCGAGTGGCGGCACCTCGCGTCCTTCGCCGCGCGGGGCGCCGAATCCGTCCAGTTCGGCGTGGTCAGCGGCCGCCGCCGGCAGGGCAAGACGTTTCTGCTCGAGGCGCTCACCCGCGAGCTGGACGGTTTCTACTTCAGCGCGACGGAGGCGACGGAGGCCGAGGCGCTGAACATGTTCTCGACCGCGCTGTGGAACTACACGGGAAGGCCCGTCCCGACCAGGTTCGCCAGCTGGGACGAGGCGATCACCCAGATGTTCGCCATCGCCGACGAGTCGGGCCGTCCCATCGTGATCGACGAGTTTCCCTACCTGAGTAAGGTGTCGCCCGCCCTGCCCTCCATCGTGCAGAGGGAGATCGATCGTGTGATCTCCCGTGGCGGGCGCCTGTCACTTCTCCTGTGCGGTTCCGCGATGTCGGTCATGGGCGGGCTCTTGTCAGGAGACGCGCCGTTGCGTGGCCGCGCGACCCTCGAACTGATAGTGAGGCCCTTCGACTATCCGCTCGCGGCCAGGTACTGGAAGCTGAGCGATCCCGTGTTGTCCGCCCGGGTCCACGCGGTGGTCGGTGGGACGCCCGCCTACCTCCGATTCCTCAATGAGGACGTCCCCACGTCTTCCGAGGACTTCGACGACTGGGTGGTACGTACCGTCCTGGACCCGGGCACCCCGCTGTTCCGTGAGGCGCGCTACCTCCTTGAGGAGGAGACGGATATTCGTGACACCGCGCTCTATCACTCCGTGCTGGCCTCCGTCGCCGCGGGGAACAACACCCGGGGTGGGATCGCGAGCTACATCGGGCGTAAGGCGACCGACATCGGCCACCACCTCAATGTCCTGGAAGACAGCTGCCTGCTCCGTCGCGAGCCGGACGTCTTCCACCCGGGCCGCTCCGTCTATCGGATAGCGGAACCCTTGATCAACTTCTACCAGGTCGTCATGCGCCCCCGATGGGGACTGCTGGAGAGCGGGCGCGCCCGGCCCGTCTGGGCAGACGCGAAAGCACGCTTCCAGTCCCAGATCATGGGGCCGCACTTCGAGGAACTGTGCCGGCACTTCGCTCTCGTCGAACCCGTCTTCGGTGGCCTGCCGGGTGAGGTCGGGGCGGGCACCCTGACCGATCCCGTCAAGAAGGCCCAGGTCCAGGTGGACGTCGTGGTCTTCGCTCCCGCGATCCCGGGCGAGCCGCGCAAGGTGCTGTCCCTGGGGGAGGCCAAATGGGGAGACGTCATGGGGAAGCGGCATGTGGAGAAGCTGCGTCGCGCGAAGGAACTGCTCACCCAGAAGGGCTACGACACCCGGAACACCGTGCTCGCCTGTTACAGCGCCGCCGGATTCGAGCCGACACTCCGCGCCGAAGGCGACGTCCGCACAATCGGGCTGTCCGATATATACGTTTAGCAGGGTTTTCTTGTCATGAATACTTCCACTGGCGATACTATCGCGCGCGATAGTATCGCCAGTGGAAGTAGGAGCGTACTTCTAAGAAGTACGCTCCTATCTCGATCGTGGTCCGGAACGAGGCCGGTGACCCCTCCCGAGGCCGGTGGGAACCGCAGGGCCGATGGCCCGGACCGGAAGGCGAAGGCGGTGTCCTTCACCGTCTCCGGCCGTCACCGTCTCCGGCCGTCACCGTCTCCGGCCGTCACCGTCTCCGGCCGTCACCGTCTCCGGCCGTCACCGTGCCCGGCCGTCGCCGTCGCCGTCCCCGGCCTTCACCGGAGCCGTGCCGGAAACGATTTGTGACCGGACGCCCGTCGGGAGCGTGATCGCGAGGGCCGCGTGAGGAAGGTCCGGAGCCGCTTTCTCCGGCTCCGGCGATCCGGGGACGGGCCGGGCGCCGGGAGTGAGAGATCTTCGCTTGGTTGCGGCAGTGTTAATGAGTCGGGACCCTCAGGTCGCGAGCCATAGGATGACAGTGTCCAATTGCCATTCCACGAAACGGGTTCAACGACTCATGTCCGCCATAACCCGCGACGAGGTCGCTCACCTCGCCCGGCTGTCCCGGCTGGCGCTGGCCGACGAGGAGCTCGACCACTTCGCCGCCCAGCTCGATGTGATCATCGGTGCGGTCGCCCGCGTCGCCGAGGTGGCGGCCGACGACATCCCGCCCTCCTCGCACGCCCTCCCGCTCACCAACGTCTACCGCCCCGACGAGGTACGCCCCAGCCTGACCCCGGAAGAGGCGCTGTCCGGCGCCCCGGCGGTCGAGGACGGCCGCTTCCGCGTCCCGCGCATCCTCGGGGAGGAAGCATGAGCCTCATCCGCAAGTCCGCCGCAGACCTGGGCGCGCTGATCGCGAGCGGCGAGGTCTCCGCCGTCGAGGTCGCCCAGGCCCACCTCGACCGGATGGCCGCCGTCGAGCCCAAGGTCAACGCCTTCCTGCACGTCGACGCCGAGACGACCCTGGAGCAGGCGCGCGCCGTCGACGCCCGCAGGGCCGCAGGCGAGGAGCTCGGCCCGCTGGCCGGGGTGCCGATCGCGCACAAGGACGTCTTCACCACCAGGGACATGCCGACCACGGCCGGTTCGAAGATCCTCGAAGGCTGGAAGCCGCCGTACGACGCGACCGTGACCCGCCGCCTGCGCGAGGCCGGGCTGGTGATCCTCGGCAAGACCAACCTCGACGAGTTCGCGATGGGCTCCTCCACCGAGAACTCGGCGTACGGCGTCACCCACAACCCGTGGGACCTGTCGCGCATCCCCGGCGGCTCCTCCGGCGGCTCCTCCGCCGCGGTCGCCGCGTACGAGGCCCCGCTGTCCACCGGCACCGACACCGGCGGCTCGATCCGCCAGCCCGCGGCCGTCACCGGCATCGTGGGCATGAAGCCGACCTACGGCGGCTCGTCCCGCTACGGCCTGATCGCCTTCGCCAGCTCGCTCGACACCCCGGGCCCCTTCGCCCGCAACGTGCTCGACGCGGCGCTGCTGCACGAGGCGTTCTCCGGGCACGACGTCATGGACTCCACCTCCGTCGACGCCCCGGTCCCCTCGGTCGTCGAGGCCGCCCGCAACGGCGACGTGGCGGGTCTGCGCATCGGCGTGGTCAAGGAGTTCGGCGGCGAGGGCTACCAGGCGGGCGTGCTCGCGCGCTTCCACGAGACCGTGGAGCTGCTGGAGTCGCTGGGCGCGAAGGTCTTCGAGGTCTCCTGCCCGTCGTTCACCACCGCGCTGCCCGCGTACTACCTCATCGCCCCCTCGGAGTGCTCCTCCAACCTGGCCCGCTTCGACGCCATGCGCTACGGCCTGCGCGTCGGCGACGACGGCACGCGCAGCGCCGAGGAGGTCATGGCCCTCACCCGGGCGCAGGGCTTCGGTCCCGAGGTCAAGCGCCGCATCATCCTGGGCACGTACGCGCTGTCCAGCGGTTACTACGACGCCTACTACGGGCAGGCGCAGAAGGTCCGCACGCTCATCGCGCGCGACTTCGAGGCCGCCTTCCAGCAGGTGGACGTGCTCATCTCGCCGACGACGCCCACCACGGCGTTCCCGATCGGCGAGCGCGCCGACGACCCCATGGCGATGTACCTCGCCGACCTGTGCACCATCCCGACCAACCTGGCGGGCAACGCGGCCATCTCCGTGCCGTGCGGCCTGGCCGACGAGGACGGCCTGCCGGTCGGTCTGCAGATCATGGCCCCGGTGCTCGGCGACGACCGCTGCTACCGGGTCGGCGCCGCGGTCGAGAGGGCCCTGCGGAGCCGGTGGGGCGGCGACCTGCTGTCCCAGGCCCCGGAGCTCTAGGGCTTTTCCGGGGTTTCGGGGCGAGGACGAGGGGGCGACAGGTGACAGGGAGAACGGCGGCATGATCACTCGGATCGAGATCGACGGGTTCAAGTCCTTCTTGAGCTTCGATCTCGATGTGCCGCCCTTCCTCGCGCTGGTCGGCCCCAACGCGAGCGGCAAGTCGAACCTCTTCGACGCCGTGGGGTTCGTGGCGGCCGAGATCGAGGGTTCCGGCGGGCTGCTCGGGGCGGCCCGCGGGCTGCCGGGCGAGCAGTTCCACCGGGTCGCCCACGGCTCGGCGGTGCCCGGGTTCGTCGTCTCGGTGGAGGCGCTGGTCACCCCGGAGCCCGGCTCCGTGGTGCCGGTCAGGTTCGACGTGGGCGCGGAGATGGTGCTGAAGATCCCCAGGTCCAGCGGCGCCGTCGTCAGCCACGCCGTCCAGCGGATCCCCGAGGAGCTGCTGGAGCTCATGGTCGAGGACCCCGACCCCGAGGGCACGCCCCGCCGTACGGTCCAGTCGTGGCGCCGCTACTCGCCGTCGCCCGCGGCGATGCGCCGCCGCGCTCCCTCGGCGAACCGGGGGCCGCTCGCGGCCGACGGCTCGAACCTGGCCGCGGTGCTCGGGCGGATGGCCGGTACGGAGGCGCTGTCCGACCTCGCGGCCGACCTCGCGGGGGTGGTCCCCGACGTCGTCGGGCTGGTGCCGCGCGTCGAGCGCGGCGAGTGCTCCTTCGACCTGCTCGTCGACGGCCAGGGGGTGGTCCCGGCGGCGCTGCTGTCCGACGGCACCCTGCGGATCCTCGGCCTGCTCGCCGCCCTGCACGACCCCGACCATCCGGGCACGCTGCTGGTGGAGGAGATCGAGAACGGCGTCCATCCGGCCCGCCTCGGCGAGCTGCTCCGGCGGGTGCGCCGCCGGATCACCGCGCCGGGGGGTCCCGAGCCGCTGCGGCAGCTCATCCTCACCAGCCAGTCCCCGATCGTCGTCGCGGAGGTCTACCGGACCGAGCCGGACGCGCTGACGTTCCTCGACACCGCGGTCCGCGTCGACCCCGACAACGACCGGGTGTCACGGGTGACCGTGGCCAAGCCGATCCAGCCGGACGGCGAGCCGGGCACGTTCGTCTCGCCCCGGCAGGTCCGCAAATACCTGGGCGCGGCGGCATGAGCAGCCGCCCGCTGGTCCCGGGGCTCATCGCCGAGGGGGAGGCCGACGAGGGCTTCCTCGGCATCGTGATCTCCAGGCAGCTGCGCGAGCTCACCTGGATGTCGCCGTACGCCGTCGACGTCGAGGCGACGGAGGTCGTCTCCTCCGACCGGGAGCACATGGTCACCGCGCTGGAGGAGCTCGCGGCCGACTGCCACCTGCTCTTCACGCACGACGACGAGCGGGAGCGCCGCCGCAGAGACGGCGTCCGCTACCACTCGCACTACCTGGTGCCGGTGATCGGGCTGGGCGAGACGGAGGGCTGGCTGCTCGCCGACCCCGCCGCGTGGGCGAAACTGGAGGGCAGCGACCTCAGCAGGCTGCCGGCGCGGCCCCGCGACGTCGAGCGGATCTCCGACCCCGCCGGGGTGCTGGCCACGACCGTCCCCCGGCGCGGCAAGCCGGCCCGCGACTACTTCGAGTACATAGGACGCAACATCGATCTCGCCGTTCTGGCCCAGGTTCCCGCCTACGCGAACTGGGTGGCCGAGACGAGGAACGCGTTGAAGGGACTTGGTTACCTATGAAGCAGTTCCATGGAGCAGGAAGTGGTGAACGACAGTGAGCGCTGAGACGTTGATGCCGTACGACGAGGCGCTGGAGCGCTTCGAGCCGGTGCTCGGCCTGGAGACGCACGTCGAGCTGGGCACGGCGTCGAAGATGTTCTGCGGCTGCCCGACCGAGTTCGGCGCCCCGCCGAACACGCACGTCTGCCCGGTCTGCCTGGCCCTGCCCGGCTCGCTGCCGACGGCGAACGCCGCCGCGATCGAGGCGACCATCCGCATCGGCCTGGCGCTCAACTGCTCCATCGCCGAATGGTGCCGCTTCGCCCGGAAGAACTACTTCTATCCGGACATGCCGAAGAACTATCAGATCAGCCAGTACGACGAGCCGCTCTGCTTCGACGGCTACCTCGACGTCGAGGTCGACGGCAAGACCGTCAGGATCGAGATCGAGCGCGTCCACCTGGAGGAGGACACCGGCAAGTCCACCCACGTGGGTGGCGCGACCGGCCGCATCCACGGCGCCGACTACTCGATCGTCGACTACAACCGGGCGGGCATCCCGCTGGTGGAGATCGTCACCAAGCCGGTCCCGGGGACCGACAGGCTCGCCCCCGAGGTCGCCCGCGCGTACGGCATCGAGCTGCGCGAGCTGGTGCGCGGCCTCGGCGTCTCGGACGTCCGCATGGAGGAGGGCTCCATGCGCTTCGACGTGAACGTCTCCCTCATGCCGCGCGGCTCCTCGGAGTGGGGCACCCGCACCGAGACCAAGAACGTCAACTCGCTGCGCAGCGTCGAGCGTTCCGTGCGGGGTGAGATCGAGCGCCAGGCCGCGATCCTGGCCGGCGGCGGCCGGATCATCCAGGAGACCCGCCACTTCCACGAGAACACCGGCACCACCACCTCGGGACGGTCCAAGGAGGAGGCGCAGGACTACCGCTACTTCCCCGAGCCCGACCTGGTGCCGATCGCCCCCGACCCGGCGTGGGTCGCCGAGCTCAAGGCCTCCCTGCCCGAGCTGCCGGGCGCGCGGCGCAAGCGGCTCCAGCAGGAGTGGGGCGTGTCCGACCTGGACATGGCGGCGATGCACAACGCCGACGCCATCGCCCTGGTCGAGGCGACGGTCGCCGCGGGCGCCCCGCCCGCGGACGCCCGTAAGTGGTGGATGGGCGAGCTGGCCCGCCGCGCCAACGAGGCCGGGCAGCCGCTGAGCGCGCTGAGCATCACCCCCGACCAGATCGCCCGAGTGTGCGCGATGGTCGCCGGGGGAGCGCTGAACGACAAGCTGGCCCGCCAGGTGCTCGAAGGCGTGCTGAACGGCGAGGGCTCCCCCGACGAGGTGGTGGCCGCCCGCGGCCTGCAGATCGTGAACGACGAGGGCGAGCTGATGGAGATCATCGACCAGGTCCTCGCGGGCAACGCCGACGCGGCCGACAAGGTCCGCAACGGCAAGGTCGCCGCCGTCGGCGCCCTGGTCGGCGGCGTCATGAAGGCCAGCAGGGGCAAGGCCGACGCGGGCCGCGCCCGCGAACTCATCCTGGAGCGCTTGGGCGTCTCCGGCTGACCCGCCACGGTTCCACCCCCTCGGCCGGACGATGTGAACGGTGCCCCCGCCCCTCCAGGCGGGGGCACCGCCGCGACCGCGTACGACGGCGCCGGACCCGGAGCGCCGTCCGGTCGCGTATGACCCGCGAGCGGCCCCTAGTTGTCCGCACCACCGCTCGCGGGAGTTCGGTACGACGACACGGAGGAGTCCGTGCCGTCGCGGCTGTTCAGGGGGCGGTGAAGGTGTGCCGGGTCCGTGTGCTGTGCAGCCTTTCGACCTGGACGGACAGCTCCGAGGCGAGCGCCTCGGCCGAGAAGCGCATGAACTTCTCCCGGACCTCGGCCTGTCTCCGCCGCTGGGTGACGGTGGCGCGCAGGGCGGCGTACCAGACGGGGACGCTGAGGTCGGTCACGCAGACGATCTCCCAGCCGGGGTAGGCCCGGCGGAGCGCGGCGAGCCGGAGTTCGGCCAGTTCCGCGGCCTCCTCGGAGAACCGCGGTTTTTGGAGGGCGGATCCCTCCTGGCTCGTCATCGCGAAGCCTCCCGCCGGGTCCGCGCTCGCCGCTCGTGCTCGTCGAGCTGGCGGCACAGGCCGCTCGGGGTGGGGGCGTGCAGCGTACGGGTGCAGACGCAGCCCGGCACCGGGCACGGGCCGGTGGCGTACCAGATGTCGTTCGCCTGCCAGATTCTCCACGACGGGAACGCGTGGGCGAGCGCGTCGGCCTGGTTCCCGGTCAGCAGGGGCGGATCCTCGACACTCGGCGCGTGTGGTGATTCTGTGTTCCGGTGCATGTACAAAGCGTCACGGCCACGAGGGGTGGTGAAGTATCACGTGTTCGTGAAACCCGTACGTGCTACGGCAGGCCGAGCCAGCTCGCGAAGCCGCTGAGGTTCCGGGGACGCCGCCGTTCCAGGTCGACGAGCATCCGGACGGTTTCACGGACCATCGGATGGTTACGCGTCTGCTGAGGTGCGACACGACGGGCGGTGAGCAGCATCTCCAGGGACTTCTGGCGATCGCCGTGGTAGAGCCAGCCGCGCGCCAGGTCGATGTAGTGGTGACCGAGACGGACGGGCGCGACCGTCGAGGGGAACGTGGCGTGCCGGGCGCGACGAACCGCCTCGCCGCCGTCGTACATCTCCACGGCGACCGCGACCTCATGCATGATCACGTTTGAGGGCCCGAATTCGAGGCCGTAGTGGTTCGCGTCCCCGCCCAGCACACGGGCGGCCTCGCGTGCGTGCTCGATGTGGTCGAACGCGGTCTGGCGGTCCGCCGCGCGGGCGGCGAAGACCGCGGACCGGAGGTGAGCCGCGCCGTACACGCTCAGCTCGGCGGGAGCCAGGCGGCCGAGGTCCTCGCCGATGTTCCGCCGGACCCGATCCAGAAGCATCAGGCCCTTGTCGTAGGTGGCCGTCGCCAGGAACAGGGTCGAACGCTGCCACTGCGTGCGGGCGACGCGCAGCGGATCCTGGGACGCCTGGGCCGCCCACGCCACCCGATCCATGGCGGAGCCGCGCAGGTCGAAGTAGCCCAGCGCGTAGGCGATCGCCGTCACCCCGGTGTACGCCTCGGACAGCAGCCCGAAGAGCTCGTCGCGTCGAGCGCCCTCGCTGATGTGCGCGGCTCTCGTCAGCTCCTCCAGGAGACCCGGAAGCATCTCTCCAAGCTGGGTGTACCGGGCCCGTCTGCCCAGTGCGGACGCGCGGCGCACGTCCGCCCGAAGCTGCTCCATCGACGGCGGCGAGACGTCGTCGTCGGGCATGTCCCACGTGAGGAGCGCGCGTCGGATCTCGGGGACGCACTGGTGAACCCGGTTCTCGCGCGCCTCGGGATCGGGGTACGGCTGGCCTGTCAGCTCACCGAGCCCGATCCGCAGGGTTCGGGCCACGGCGGTGACGAGGGCCTGCGTGGCCGGTTTGTGCCCCCGTTCGACCTGGGCGATCAGGCTCTTGGAGCAGGGCACGCGATCGGCGAGCTGCTGCTGCGTCAGGCCGCGCAGTTTGCGGGCCTGGGCGATCCGCCGCCCGATTCGCTCTTCGTCGGGGGTGTTCGCACCATCGTCACGCATGAGCAGGCCCCGCACGTTTCCGTAATGGTCTCGACGACCTCAGGCTACGTCTGGGTCCTTCGCCGTGTCAGGGGAACACCCCGCTGGTCAAGGGCGCATTTCTTGGAGTGCGGCCCGTTACCTATTTGGCTGCGCCACTTTGAGATTCCGATCAATTTACGCTGGTTCCATATCGCGCGGGGTGAGTGAGGTCAGGCGGGGGTGGCCTGGGCGGCGACGAGGGTGGCGTATTTGCCGCCCGCGGCCATCAGCTCGTCGTGGGTGCCGCGTTCCGCGATGTGCCCGGAGTCGACCACCAGGATCAGGTCGGCGTCCCGGATCGTGCTCAGCCGGTGGGCGATCACGATGCGGGTCTGGGTGAGCCAGAACAGGTTGGACTCGATGGCCGCCTCGGTGGCGCTGTCCAGGTTGCTGGTGGCCTCGTCGAGCAGCAGGATCTTCGGCCGCGGCAGGAGGGCGCGGGCCAGGGAGAGCCGCTGGCGCTGGCCGCCGGAGAGACCGCCGCCGTCGGTCAGCATCGTCTCGTACCCCATCGGCATGGCCACGATCTCCTCGTGCAGCGCCGCGACCTGGGCCGCGGCGACCACCCGCTCCAGGGGCGCGTCGGGGGAGTTCAGCGCGATGTTCTCCCGGATCGAGCCGCTGAACAGGGAGGAGTCCTGGCCGACCACGCCGAACTGGCGGCGCAGGCTGCGCAGGTTGAGCTCGGAGGCCGGGACGCCGTCGTAGAGGATCTCGCCCTCCACCGGGGTGTGCAGGGTGAGCAGCAGCCTGGCCAGCGTGCTCTTGCCCGACCCCGAGGCCCCCACCAGGGCGACCTTCTGCCCTGGACGGATGGAGACCGAGACATCCCGTACCACCCACGGGCCACGGGTGTCGTGCCGGAAGCTCACGCCGCGCAGCTCCACCGCGCCGCGCAGCCGCAGCACCTCGATGCCGTCGCTGGGCTCGGGTTCCGAGGCGAGGATGTCGGACAGGCGGTCGAAGTGCGCGCCCGCCTGCTGCAGGCTCTGCAGGCCGGTCATCAGCGAGCCCAGCGGGATCAGGGCGCCGAGCGCGACGGCGTTGAGCGCGATCAGCGCGCCCACGGTCAGCTCCCCGTCGAGGACCCGCCACGTGCCGAGCCACAGCAGGCCGAGCGGGGCGACCACCCGGATCGCGGACAGCGCGGCCTCCACCAGGCCCTGGGTGAGGCCGCTGCGCACGTCGGCGTTGAGCTGCTGGGTGAAATGGGCCGCCCACTGCTCCACCGCCCGGTTCTCGGACCCGGACGCCTTCAGCGTCTCGATGCCGGTGATCGTCTGGATGAGGCTGCTCTGCGACGCGGAGAGGGCGGCGAGCTCCTGCTGGGTGAGGAGGTTGATCCGGCGGGTGCTGGCCAGGACCAGGAACCCCTGCGCCGCGACCACCCCGGTCAGCGCCAGCCCGAAGACGGGATCCCAGACGTACACGAGCACGAGGTAGCCGACGGCCAGCGGGCCGTCCAGCAGCGCCGCCACGATCTGGCCGGTGAGGATGTCGCGCAGCGTGGAGACGCTGGCCGCCCGGGTGAGCAGGTCGCCCTTGCCGCGCTGCGCGAAGTACCGGTACGGCAGCGCCACCAGATGGCCGATCACCCCCTCGGTGAGCTCCTGGTCGGCACGCGCCCGTACGGCCACCAGCAGCGCCGCCCGCAGGTAGCCGATCACGAACTGGGCCACCCCGGCCAGCAGCACGGCCCCGCCCAGCAGGGGCAGCAGGTCCACTCCCCGCGACGGGATGACCTCGTCGATCAGCAGCTGGGAGAGGAGAGGCAGGGCCAGCCCCAGCAACTGCAGCAGCAGCGAGGCCGCGATGACCTGCGCGAGCAGGCCACGACGGCGCCGGAACAGGGTGCGGACGAACTCGCGCCGCCAGGCACTCGCCATCGAGGACGTGCCACGGCGGAACCCCTCGCCGGGTTCGAAGACGAGCAGCACGCCGGTGAACCCGGCGCTGAACTCCTCCGCCGTCAGGCGGCGACGGCCATGGCCCGGGTCGACGAGGTCCACCCGGTCGGGCGACCAGCGCTCGACCACCACGAAGTGGTTGAACTCCCAGTGCGCGACCGCGGGGAGCGGCACGCGCGCCAGGTCCTCGGGCGCGAGGGAGAAGGCGCGCGCCTTCAGGCCGTGCTCGCGGGCGCCCTCCACGATGGCCTTGGCACTCAGGCCGTCCCTGCCGACCTGGAGCCGTTCGGACACCTGGTGCAGCGTGGTGCGCTGGCCGTGGTGGCAGAGCACCATGGCCAGGCACGCCGCGCCGCACTCGGTGGCGGCGTTCTGCATCAGGACAGGTACGCGATTCCTCATCCGCCCGCTCCCAGCGCGAGGGCGACGAACGCGGCACCGGCCGTCAGGACGACGGCCACCGCGATCCACAGCAGCAGGAACGACGGGCCGCTGATCACCAGCGGCATCCGGACGGCGGCGCGGGTCTCGACATGCCGGCGCATCGCCTCCTCCCGGTAGACGAGCCGCCCCTGGCCGCCTCCTGGGAGAGGACCGCCTCCGGAAGCGGGAGAAGGGCCGGACCTCGGCGGAGTGGCGGGGGTGGCCGAGGGGGGTTGCGCTTGAGGTCCGGTGGCGGTCGCGGGGGGCTGTGGTCGCGGCCCGGCGGCGGTCGCGGGGGGCTGTGGTCCCGGCCCGGTGGCGGTCGCCGCCTCCGGGGACCGCGGCTCGGGGGCGGGCGGCGGGTACTCGGAGGCGGGAGGCGCGTAAGGGGGGCGCGTGCGGTACCCCTCGGCGTCCTCCCAGTGCTTGACCCGGTGCCGGCCGGGCGCGGCGACGGCCTGGGTGCTGTCCGGATCGATCACGACCAGTGCCACTCGACCGTGGCCGCTGCGCGGCGCTCCGCCAGCCAGCCGG
This sequence comes from Streptosporangium sp. NPDC002524, assembly GCF_040295985.1. Classification (NCBI taxonomy): domain Bacteria; kingdom Bacillati; phylum Actinomycetota; class Actinomycetes; order Streptosporangiales; family Streptosporangiaceae; genus Streptosporangium; species Streptosporangium sp. NPDC002524. The sequence goes on from NZ_JBEOWK010000007.1 coordinate 186,528, forward strand.
TGAACGCGGCGCGCCCGGCGGCGGCCAGTGTCTCCGCGTCGCCGGTGGCCGGGCTCCTGGACAGGACGGCACCGGTCAGGAAGCCGCCGTCGGGCAGCTCCACCGGGCCGACGACCCGGCCGGGCTCCGTACCGCGCAACGCCTCCGGCAGCTCCGCCTCCCAGCGGGTCGCGAGGGTCACCACCGTCTCTCCGGGAGAGGTCGTCGTCTCCCTGGGAGAGGTCACCGTCTCTGCGGGCGAATCGGGAGAGATCACCGTCCCTCCGGGCGAAGTCACCGTCTTTCCGGGAGAGGTCACCGCCGCTTCCCCGTACGAGGTCGCCGCGGCTTCTCCGGGAGCAACCGTCGCCGGCGAGGTCGTCGTCTCCCCGGGCGAGGCGAGGGTGGCGAGGACGGCGAGGAGGTCGGTCGGGGTGCCGGCGGTCACCTCCTCGTCGCCGGTGACCCACACGGCCCTGACCCGGGCGAAGTCATCGGGGTTCGCGGCCAGGTGGCCGGGAGCCAGTTCCGACTCCCTGTCCCGGCGGAACCGGCGGCGGCGGGCGATCTCGGTGATGTACGCCTCGAACTGCTCACCCGACATGCCGGCCTCGGTCATCCAGGCCAGGGTCGACACGCGGTCGTGCAGGCCACGGCCCCTGCGGAACTCGTCGGCCGTGGCCTGGAGGTCGGCGGCGGTGAGCGACGCGGTCCCGGCCGCGTCCCCCGCTGTGTCCCCGGCCGTGTCCCCGGCGGATCCGGCGGCCTCGACGAGCAGGCACTGGTCGATGATCTCCTGGTACGGCGACGCGTCCGGCCGGGAGAGCGAGCGCAGCATGGTCAGCGCCTGGGGGACCGTCACGTCGACCTCGTTGACGCTGACCAGATACCCGGCCGCCCAGTGCGTCGAGTGGTCGATCAGCCAGGGCACCCCGTCCTCGGGGGAGGCGGTCAGCGCGACCGTGCCGCCGTCGGGATGGTCGAGGAGCAGGTCGTAGTCGACCACCGGGGTTCCAGGGCGCCGGTCGACGACGAGCTGTGCCCGGACCTCCGGATACCGTGCCGCCCACTCGCCGACCGCGCGGCGGGCGTCGGCGACACCCGCGTCCCGGCGGGGCAGCGTACGCAGCAGGGAGGCCCCCGACCACAGGGCCTTCGCGAAATCGGTCACGGTGTTCCTCCGTCCATGAGCCAGCCCGCGATCGCGTCGCTGACGGGCAGCCCGGTCCACAGTTCGACGAACCCCCACGCGCCGTTGGAGTTCAGCTCCAGGAAGACGTACTCGCCGCCGGGGGTGACGATGAAGTCGAGTGCCGCGTAGGTCAGGCCGACGTCGGCGACGAGCCGGGCGCAGCGCGACTCCACCTCGGCGGGCAGCTCGTGCACGCCGTACCTGACGCGGTCGTTGTCGTAGTGCCGCCAGTCGTCCCTGGCCGCCCGGGAGGCCGACGCGTCGATCTCCGCGGCGAACACCCGCTCTCCCACGACGATCACCCGCAGCTCGACCGCCTTGGGGACGTACGGCTGCAGGATCACCGGCTCGTGCCGCACCCGGTGCCGGGAGGCCAGGTGGCGGCGGGTGACCACGGTCGTGAACGCGCGGTGCTCGGCGCCGTCGACCTGGAACGGCTCGGCGGTGATCTGCTTGGCGACCAGCCGCTCCGCCGACTCGTACGCGCCCGCGAGCTCCGCGGGGTCGTTGGTGTACACCGTGTCGGGTACGGAGAGGCCCAGCTCGATCGCCCGCGCCATGTGGAAGATCTTGTTGTGCGCGCGGCGCTCGTCCGCCCGGCGTCCGGGCAGCCAGCGCGCGGGCAGGAGGCTCCACACCCCGTCCAGCATGAACTCCGCCTGCTGGCCGACGTGCGCGCGGTGACTCGGCTCGGTCACGGTGCCTGCCGCGGCGGGCGCGCTCGGCCGGCTGCGCCAGACCGCGGTGACGCGGGACAGGTCGACCGTCTCCGTGCCGGTGTCCAGCAGCAGCCGTCGCTCCCCGCCGGAGAACGACGCGGTGATCCGGCTGCGGCCGGGGAAGTCGCCGGTGTCCCACCACAGCACCGGCGTTCCGGCGCCGTCCGCGCCGGTGGTCGTATCCGTGTCGCCGTCCGGTCCCACCAGGCGGGCGCCGCGCCGCCGGAGCGCGGTCATGACCCTCTCGACCGCCCCGTCCCCTCGCCTGCTGATGATCAGAATCACTGCCCGGTCCCGTCTCGAAGCGCGGCGGAACGGGGGTCCCGTTCCGCCGCGCCGTGTTCATCCGATGCTCTCGATGCGTCCGATGCGCCAGACGCGCCCGACGCGCTCGATGTGCCGTCCGCCGGGGGCCCGGCCCGTCTCACGGCGGGCGGGCTCCCGGTGCCGGCGGGAGTGCCTGATCAGGCGGACTCACGCACACAGCCCTGGGGGCCGTAGGTCAGTACCCATCCGGGCATACCGCCGGAGACCTGGCCCAGCTCGGCCTCGGCCAGCTCGGTGCCCTCGAAGGGCAGGTCGTCAATCGCGAACTTCGACATGATCGTTCCTGTCGGCCGTGTGAGGTGGAGTGGTCGTGCGCGCGGAGCGGCGGATCAGTACTGCCACCACTCGCACGGCAGGTCCTTCTTCCACGCGCTGACGGACCACTTGCCGCCGGACACCTGGCCCAGCTCGGCCTCGGCCAGCTCGGCGCCCTCGAAGGGCAGGTCGTCGATCGTGATCTTCGACATGATCACTCCTCTCGGTCGCGTCACCGCGACCCCCGTTGGTCTTCCGGCCCCGGTTGCCGGGAGCCGGTGACCGGGTTCCCGTTTCCGGCTCCCGGTCGTACGAGGGAATCTAGGAATGATCACTTGTGGACCACTTGTGCCCTGCTTGCGATGCGCGGGGACGCATGCCCGACGGCGTACGACGCCGCGGGACACCGCGCGGCCCGCGGAGGTCGAAGGGCGTTTTGGGTCGTTTGCATTCCCTTAATTGAATGGTCCTTTTTATGTGGTAATTCATATTTCTGAAACTGAATAGGTATTGACGAAATTCATGGTGGCTTGCACAGTAATCACTGCAGTCACACCTTTAACTCCGACATGACCTGACCTCACGATCGGAAGAGCGTTCAATGAAAAGGCTTCTGACATTCGCCGCCGTGACGTTGACGGCTGTCGCGGGAATGGCCGTCGCCGCCGTCCCCGCTCAGGCGGCTCCGGTGAGCGGCGCTTCCGCCCTGTCGGCGGTCCTCGGCGTGGACGCGGTCGTCGTCGCCGACGGGGTGCGCCTGCGGACGAGTGCCGGAGGGTCGACGGTCATCGGCTACCTCTACTACGGCGACTACGGGCAGATCCTCAGCTCGTCGGGCGGCTGGTGCAGGTTTCGGCTGGGCGCCAGGTCGGCGTCGGGGTTGCCCTCCGGCACCACGGGATGGGTTTCGTGCACCTACCTGGCCAGGGAGGACGGCCAGAAGTTCGACGGCCCGGCCGTCGACACCCTGCGGGAATAGCCCCTTTCCCGGGATGAGCCCGGCCGCCCGGCTCCCCACGGCCGGGCGGCCGTTCCCTTTCACGTGGGCCGTTTCCTCTGTATGGGCCGTTCCTCTGTATGGGCCCTCTATATGAGCCGTTCCCGTTGTGCGGCCGTTCCCCTTTGTGCGGGCTCGAAGTCGCGTTCCCTGTCAGGGAATCCCGGTGTCGTGAAGCCCCGGCGTCGCGTCACCCGTCCAGGAGTTTGAGGCCGATGACGCCGGCCAGGATGAGCGCCAGGCAGGCCAGCCGGGCGGGGGACGCGCTCTCGCCCAGGGCGGCGATGCCCACGGCGGCGACCCCGAGCGTGCCGAGCCCGACCCAGACCGCGTACGCGGTGCCCATGCTCAGCGTCCTGAGCGCGAAGGTGAGCATGACGAAGCTCACCACCGCCGCCGTCACCCCGATGAACGCCGGCCAGAACCGGGTGAACCCATCCGAACGTTCGAGCGCGGTGGCCCAGACGATCTCCAGGGCGGCCGCCGCGAGAAGCAGGACCCAGGCCATCGCGGTCAGGCCGTGGCGCCCGCGTCGACGGTGATGGTGGCGCCGGTGATGTTCGCGCCGCCCTCTCCCGCCAGATGCGCGACGGTGGCGGCGATGTCGGCGGGATCGCAGTAGCGGCCCAGGGCGGTGAAGCGCCGTTCCTCCTCCGCCCCGGGGCCGTCGGCCGGGTTCATCTCGGTGTCGGTCGAACCGGGCTGGACGAGGTTGGCCGTGATGCCCCGCGGGCCCAGGTCCCTGGCGAGCCCCTTGGTCAGGCCGACCAGGGCGGACTTGCTCATCGCGTAGAGCGTCCATCCCGGGTACGGCACGCGCTCGGCGAGACTGCTGCCGACGCAGATGATCCGGCCGCCCGCGCCCATGTGCCGGGAGGCCGCCTGGGCCAGCACGTACGAGGCGCGGGAGTGGATCGCGAGGACACGGTCGACCTCGGCGAGCGTCACCTCCTCCAGCGGCCCGAACGAGGCGACGCCGGCGTTGCCGACCACGACGTCGAGCCGCCCGAACTCGGCGACCGTCCGCTCGACCGCCGCGACCAGCGCGCCGGCGTCGGCGGCCTCCGCGGCCACGGCCAGCCCGCGGGCACCGGCGGCCTCGATCTCCTTGACGACCGCCGCCGCCCGCTCCGCCGAGCGCGCATATGTGATCACCACATCGGCGCCCTCGGTGGCCAGGCGTACGGCGACGGCGGCGCCGATCCCACGGCTTCCCCCGGTGACGAGCGCGACCTTGCGTGTCATGGTGTGCTCCTTAAGCGGAATCAGTTCCGCTTCACCATAAAGCGGAACTGATTCCGCTTACAAGTCTCCAGTAGCCTGTGATCGTGGACGTCGTCATGAACCCGCGCCGCGAGCGGGTCGACGCGGCGCGCAACCGCGTGAAGATCCTCGCCGCCGCCGCCGACATCGTCGCCGCTCACGGCGTCGAGGGGCTGTCGATGGCGGAGGTGGCCGCCGCCGCGGGAGTCGGCGTCGGCACGCTGTACCGCCGGTTCGGGGATCGCTCGGGGCTCGCGTACGCGCTCATCGACGAGCGGGAACGCGAGTTCCAGGAGGCGTTCATCGAGGGGCCGCCGCCCCTGGGGCCCGGTGCTGGCGCGCCCGCCCGCATCCGGGGCTTCCTGCACGCCCTCGCCGACAGGACCGTGGAGCAGCTGGACCTGCTGGTGATGGCCGAGACGGCGGCACCGTTCGCCCGCTTCGGCGGCGCCTACGAGGCCTACCACGCCCACCTGTCGATGCTCGTCACCCAGGCCAGGCCCGGCGCCGACGCCCACGTCCTCGCCGACGCCCTCCTCGCCCCGCTGGCCGCGCCGCTGCTCGCCCACCGCCTGCGCGATCGCGGGGTGACGGTCGAGCGCGTCAAGGCGGGACTGGACGACCTGCTGGCCGCGTTCGCCCCCTGAGACGTACGGCCGCACGAGGACACGGAAACGGGCACGGACGTCCGTCCGTGCCCGCGTGTACCGCGCTGGGGGTCAGGCGCCGCGGCGGCGGGCGGCCACCTTCCTGATGAGGGGCGTGCACAGCGCCAGGAGCGAGACGACCAGCAGCGTCGCCGCGATCGGGCTCCTGACCAGCACCGTCACGTCGCCCGCGCCGATGGCCAGGGCCCGGCGGAGCTGGATCTCGGCCATCGGGCCCAGGATCAGGCCGATCACCGCCGGGGCCACCGGCAGGCCGAAGCGCCGCATCGCGAAACCGAGCAGGCCCAGGATGTAGAGGATGACCAGCTCCACCCAGGAGGAGTTCAGCGCGTAGACGCCGAGCGCCGCGAACAGCACGATCCCCGAGTAGAGGTACGGCCGGGGGATCCGCAGCACCCGGGCCCAGAGCGGGGCCAGCGGCAGGTTGAGCACCAGCAGCATGGTGTTGCCCACGAACAGCGAGGCGATCATGCCCCAGACCAGCGCCGGGTTGTGGTCGAACAGCTGCGGGCCCGGCTGCAGCCCGTACTGCTGGAAGGCCGCCAGCAGGATCGCGGCCGTCGCCGAGGTGGGCAGGCCCAGCGTGAGCAGCGGGACGAGCGTGCCCGCCGCCGAGGCGTTGTTGGCGGCCTCGGGACCGGCGACCCCCTCGATGGCGCCCTTGCCGTACTCCTCGCGGGCGATCCCGCGCGCCAGGCGCTTCTCGATCGAGTACGACAGGAACGTGGGGATCTCCGCGCCGCCGCCGGGCAGCGCGCCGAACGGGAAGCCGAGCGCGGTGCCGCGCAGCCACGGCCGCCACGAACGCGACCAGTCGGAGCGGCCGAGGAACGCCCGGCCGACCGGGACCACCTCGGGGCGGCCGTGCCGCAGCCGCGAGGCGACGTAGAGCACCTCGCCCAGGGCGAACAGCCCGACCGCGACGATCACCACGTCGATGCCGTCGAGCAACTGCGGGATACCCAGGGTGAGCCTGGCCTGCCCGGTCTGCTGGTCGATGCCGACGAGCCCGATGACCAGGCCGAGGCTGAGCGAGGCGAGTCCTCGTACGACGGAGCGGGACAGCACCGACGACACCGCGGTGAAGGCCAGGACGGCCAGCGCGAAGTAGTCCTCGGGACCGAAGGAGATCGCGAAGTCCACCACCAGGGGCGCCGCGACGACCAGCAGCCCGGTGGCGATGGTGCCCGCCACGAACGAGCCGATCGCCGCCGTCGCCAGCGCCTGGGCCGCCCGGCCGCGTTTGGCCATCTTGTTGCCCTCGAGGGCGGTGATCATCGAGGAGCTCTCGCCGGGCGTGTTGAGCAGGATCGAGGTGGTCGACCCGCCGTACATGCCGCCGTAGTAGATGCCCGCGAACATGATGAACGCGCTCGCCGGGGGGACGGTGAACGTGATCGGCAGCAGCAGCGCCACGGTCATGGCCGGGCCGATGCCGGGCAGCACGCCCACCAGCGTGCCCAGCGTGACGCCCACCAGCGCGTAGAGCAGGTTCACCGGGGTGAGGGCGGTCGCGAAGCCGTCCATCAACAGCTGGAAGGACTCCATCAGATCACCCCGGACAGCAGCCCGGCCGGCAGCGTCACGCCGAGGCCCTTGACGAACACCAGGTAGGTGATGGTGGACAGCAGGATCGCGATGACGCCCGCGCGCAGCCGGTGGGCCGCCCCGAGCGTCACGGACAGGCCGAAGAAGAGCAGCGCGCCCGCGATGATCCAGCCGAGCAGGTCGAGCAGCCCGGCGAAGGCGAGGAAGATCACGCTGACCAGCGCGACCGTCCGCCAGTCGGCCCGCGTGCCGGGGTCGATGTCCTCGGCGTCCTCGGGGTCGCCACGGCCTCCCCTGAGCACGTCGACCACGTAGAACAGCCCGATCAGCAGCATCGACCCGCCGACCAGGGCCGGGAAGAACCGGGGCCCGAGACCGAGGGTGGAGCCCGCGGCGGTCACGTCCGCGGTGCCGACGATCACGAACGCGCCCAGCGCGAGGACCAGCACCGCCAGCCCCAGCTCCGGCCGCCGCCACGACCACCCGGTCTCGCCCCCGGACGCCGCCCCGGAACGCTCGTCACCGGGACGCGCGTCCGTGCCGCTCCCGGAGGCCGGGTCGCTTCCGGAGACCGCGCCACTCCTGGAGCGCGGGTCGCTTCCGGAGACCGTGCCGCTTCCGGGGGCCGTGCCGCTCTCGGAGCCCGGGACGCTTCCGGGAGTTGAGCCGCTTCCGGAGTCGTTCCCGGGATCGGGATCCGCGTCGTTCCCGGGGGCCGAGCCGCTCCCGGAGCCCGCTTTCCCCCCGGACCTCACAGGGGAAGCGGAGGTACGGCCGGTGCCGCCGTCGCCCGCGCGGGCGACGGCGGCGGGTTCGGATCCGGTGCCGTGGTCACCGGCACCACCGGCCCCGGCACCCGTGGCGCCGGTGCCGGTGGGACCGGACGGTTCTTCTGCGGGCGGCATCAGGAGACGAGGCCCATCTCCGCGATGACGGCCTTCACCTTGGTCTGCTCCGCCGCGAGGAAGTCGGCGAACGGCTGCCCGGTCTGGAAGACGTCGGTCCAGCCGTTCTTCATCACCGCGTCCTTCCACGCGGGGGAGTCGTGCATCTTGGTGACCAGGTCGGTGAGCGCCTTCTTCGCCGCGTCGTCCAGCCCGCCGGGCGCGACGAACCCCCGCCAGTTGGCCAGCTCCACGTCCAGGCCCGCCTCCTTGATGGTGGGGGCGTCCACGTTGGCGAGCCGCTCGGGAGAGCTGACGCCGAGGGCGCGCAGCTTGCCGGACTTCACGTGCTCGGCGAACTCGCCGATGCCGGAGATCCCCATCGCGACCTTCTCACCGAGCAGCGCGTTGAGCGCCTCGCCGCCGCCGGAGTGGGCGATGTAGTTGACCTGCTTGGGGTCGATGCCCGCGGCCTTGGCCATCAGGCCCGCCACGATGTGGTCGGTGCCACCGGCGGAGCCGCCCGCGATGGCGATCTTCGTCGGGTCCGCCTTCCACGCCGTCACCAGGTCGCCCAGCGTCTGGTACGGCGACCCCGCGGGAACCACGACGATCTCGTACTCCTCGGTGAGCTTCGCGATCGGCGTGGTGTCGGCCAGGGTGACCTTCGACTTGTTCTGCTCGACCGCGCCGACCATGACCAGGCCCATGGTCATCAACAGGTCGCCGTTGCCCTTCTCACCCGCGAGCTGGGCCAGGCCGATGGTGCCGCCCGCGCCGGGCACGTTGTAGACCTCGACCTTGCGGGACGGCTCGGCGGACTTGAGCGCCTCCCCGGCGACGCGGGAGGTCTGGTCCCAGCCGCCTCCCGGCGAGGCCGGCGCCATGATTCTCAGCGCGCTCGTACCCGAGCCGCCGCCGGAACCGCACGCGGTGAGGGCTGCGAGGGACAGCACCGCGAGGGCGGCCAGTCTCCGAAGACGCATGGTCAGCTCCAAACAAACGTAAAGAAAGCGTGGTGAGGATGGTGACCCCAGGAAGTTACCCTGTCGATCCTTTGCGTGTTTGCCGTCGTATCGGTCATATTGGTCACACCTCCCCGCGACCTCGCCGTTACCTCGGGCTGCTTTCATCAAGGTCCCTGACCAGGGAGTTAACTCGTGCGACGCATACTCAACGCCTCGCTCGGCACCCAGCTTTTCCTGCTGCAGACCGTGATCGTGTTCCTCGCGGTCGGCGGCACGGCTGGCGTCTGGATGGAGCACACCCGCGTCCTGCTGGACCGCCAGTACCAGCAGCGCGCCCTGGCGATCGCCGAGTCGGTCGCTGGGCTTCCCCAGGTGCGTGAGGCGTTCGCCCTGCCCAGGCCCGAGCTGAGCCTGCAGCCGATCGCGCTCGGGGTGCAGGCGGCCACCGGCGCCGACTACGTGGTGATCGCGAACCGCGACCAGATCCGCTACGCCCACCCCAACGCGGCCCTGATCGGCAAGAAGCTGTCCACCGACGGCTCCGAGGTCATGACGAACGGGGAGCACTGGACCGGCATCCAGACGGGCACCCTCGGCCGCTCGGTCCGCGGCAAGGTCCCGATCCTCGACGCCTCGGGGCAGGTCATCGGCCTGGCCTCGGTCGGGATCCTGGAGGGAACCGTCGCCGGACAGCTCGGCGAGGCGCTCCCGCCGCTGCTGTGGACGGTCCTCGCGGTCCTCGTCGCCGGGTCGGCCGCCGCCGCGCTGATCGCCCGGCGGGTGCGCCGCCAGACGTTCGGCCTGGAACCGGGGGAGATCGCGGCCCTGCTCGAACAGCGCGAGGGCGTGCTGCACGGCGTCAAGGAGGGGGTGCTCGCCCTCGACCTCCAGGGACGGGTGACGCTGGTCAACGACGCGGCGCGCGACCTGCTCGGCCTCTCCCAGCACGACGTCGGCCGGAGCCTGCGCGAGATGCCCCTGTCCGACCGGATGCGGGACGTGCTGGACGGCGTGGACCCCGGCGACGACCGCGTGGTGCTCCACCGCGACCGCGTCCTGGTGCTCAACCGGACCCCGGTGGCGGTGCGGGAACGGCGGAGCGGCTGGGTGGTCACCCTGCGCGACCGTACCGAGCTGGTACGGCTGGCGCGCGAGCTCGACCAGGCCAGCACGACGACCGGCGCGCTGCGCGCGCAGGCCCACGAGTTCGCCAACCGGATGCACACCGTGGTCGGCCTGCTGGAACTCGGCGAGCACGAGACGGCCGTCAGCTACATCACCCAGACCACCGAGGCCTACAGCAGGCACGCCTCGGGCATCAGGGAGAAGGTCGCCGACCCGACGCTGGCCGCGCTGCTGCTGGCCAAGTCGGCCGAGGCGGCCGAGCGGGGCGCGACCCTGGTGCTGTCCGACGACTCCCGGGTGGAGGCGGGCATGCTCGGCGACCCGCACGACGCGGTCCTGGTCGTCGGCAACCTGGTCGCCAACGCCCTCGACGCGCTGCAGGAGACGGGGGGGACGGTGGAGGTCTCGGTCCGTACCGAGGCGGACGGCCTGCGCGTCCGGGTCGGCGACTCCGGTCCGGGGATCACGCCGGGGCTGGTGCACGAGGTGTTCAGGGAGGGCTTCACCACCAAGGCCGCCCACGCCGGGCCGCGCGGCCTGGGCCTGGCCCTCACCCGCCAGGCGTGTGCGCGCCGGGGCGGCTGGGTGCGGGTGCACAACGCGGGCGGAGCCGTCTTCACCGCCCTCCTGCCCACCGGCAAACCCGCGTTCCTCACCGGTGAACCCGCGTCTCCCGCCGGTGAACCTGCGCCTTCCCCCGGTGGACACGCGTCTCCCGCCGGTGAACCTGCGCCTTCCCCCGGTGAACCCGCGTCTCCCGCCGCTGGACCTGTGTCTCCCGCCGGTGCACCCGCGTCTCCCACCGGTGGATCGGCGTCTCCCACCGGTGGATCGGCGTCTTCCGCCGGGGGATCCGCGGACGGGGAGGTGCGGCGATGACCGGGAACGGGCACGCGGGGGAGATCCGCGTCCTGGTCGTGGACGACGACTTCATGGTGGCCAGGATCCACGGCGGCTACGTCACCAGGATGCCCGGCTTCGCGGTCGCCGACATCGTCCACACCGGGAGCGCCGCGATCGCGTCGGCCGCGACGCGCAGGCCCGACCTGGTACTGCTCGACATCTATCTGCCGGACATGTCAGGACTCGACGTCCTCGCGAAGCTCAGGGAGGCCGTGCACCCGGTGGACATCCTGGTGATCACCGCCGCGCGGGACGTGGCCACGGTCCGGGCGGCGATGCGTGGCGGCGCGGTCAACTACCTGATCAAGCCCTTCACCGCCCGCGCCCTGGCCGAGCGCCTCGAACAGTACGCCGAGATCCGCAGGCAGCTCGCCACCCTCGGGGACGAGGCCCGCCAGGACGAGATCGACCGGCTCTTCGGCGCGGTCAGGGGCGTCCCGCCGCCGCTGCCCAAGGGGCTGTCCGGCACCACCTGCTCCCTGGTCGCCGCGGCGCTCAAGGAGAGCGGCGGCGACCTGTCGGCGGCCGAGGCGGCGACGATCACCGGCCTCTCCAGGGTGAGTGCCCGCCGGTACCTGGAACACCTGTGCGCGGCCGGTCAGGCGGAGCTCCGCCCGAAGTACGGCACCGCCGGAAGGCCGGAACACCGTTACCGCTGGACAGGCTGATTTGTTACTCCTTTTGGGACGGCGGTTGACCAATGTGGTTTAAGGTTGCCGGAGGTGGAAGCTGCGAAGCAGGAGGATACGGAGGCCGTGCGGAACGCCGGAGCGCCTGTGAACCCGCCGCCGGATCCCTTTGAGGCAGTGCCACTTCCCTCGGGTCCCGTCCCGCCGGGCGCCCGCGGCCCGCGACTCTCCCCCGGCGCGCAGACCGGCCACTCCCCGGCCGCCCACCCCCAGGGTCCCCAAGCCGGTCACCCCCAGAGCCCCCAGGGTGGCCGCCCCCAGGGCAGCCGCCCTCAGAGCGGCTCCCCCCAGAGCGGATCCAACCTTCCGCCGGGTGTCTCGCCCGACATCTTCGGCCCCACCGGAGCCGGAGGCTCTCCCGGTCTCGGCGGAGCTCCGGGTCTCGGCGGCCCTCCCGGTCCCGGAGGCCCCTCCGCGCCGCCCCGCGGCACGACGCTCCCGCCCGCCCCCCGGCCCCCGCAGCCCTGGCAGATGGCCCTCCCTCCCGAGCGCCCCTTCCAGCGTGACGAGCCCACGCTCGTCCCCGGTGGCGACGGAGGGTTCCCGCAGCCCGACGGGCTCCGCTACGAGGAGCCGCCCCCGCCCCGCCGCGGGGCCCGCAAGTTCTTCCTGATCGTCTTCGCCGTGCTGTTCGTCGTCGGGCTCGCCTACGCGGTGCCCGCGGTCATCATGTCCGGCCGGATGCTGCCGGGCACCACGGTGCGGGGCATCGACATCGGCGGCCTGACCGCGACCGAGGCGGCCGACAAGCTCAGGGACCGCCTGGCGGGCGACGCCACCGGCGAGATGACCCTCCTGGCCGCGGGCAAGCGCTACGAGTTCGACCCCGTCAAGTCGGGGCTGGAGTTCGACGTGGTCGCCACCATCAACCAGGCGCCCAGCGACTTCCCCAGCCCCGCCCAGGTCTGGCGGGCCCTCACCGGCAGCACCGAGCTGGAGCCCAAGGTCTCCGCCGACGCCGAGGGCATGCGGACCGCGATCGCGAGCCTGGCCAGGAGGATCGACCTCAAGGTCCGCGAGGGCTCGGTCACGTTCGAGGGCGTCAAGCCCGTCGTCGTGACGCCCCGCGACGGCAGGGAGCTGGAGCGGGAGGCCGCGATCACCGCGATCACGAACGCCTTCCTCGGCCCGTCGAAGGAGGTCCGCCTCCCGGTCTCGGTGATCAAGCCGATGGCCACGGAGGCGATGGTCAAGAAGGCCGGGGCCGACGCGGCCGGCGCCCTGTCCGGGCCGGTCACCCTGACCTTCGCCGGGAAGCGGGTCCAGCTGCCGGTGGAGACCCTCGCCGCCCACCTGTCCTTCACACCGGACGGCTCCGGCGGCATGCGGCCGGAGTTCGACGCCAGGAGCGCCGTGGCCTCCGTGGAGAAGGACCTCGTCGACCCGGTCCTGGCCCCGCGCGACCCCACGTTCCAGATCGTCGGGGGAAAGCCGAAGCTGGTGCCCGGCCGCAAGGGGAAGGGCGTCGACGACGAGCGGCTCGCCTCGGACGTGGCCGAGATGATCACCAACGACGGCGACCGGACGATCCCGGTGCTCCTCACCACCGTCAAGCCGCGGATGTCCGACGCCGAGGCGCGCAAGCTCGGCATCAAGGAGCGGATCAGCCAGTTCACCACGCCCTACGAATGCTGCCCGTCCCGGGTCACCAACATCAGGACGATCGCCAAGCTCCTGGACGGCTACCTGGTGAAGCCGGGCGAGACCTTCTCGCTCAACGGCGTCATCGGCCAGCGCGACACGGCCCGGGGCTTCGTCCCCGCGCCCATGATCCAGGGCGGCAGGCTGGTCGACTCGGTCGGCGGCGGCATCTCCCAGTTCGTCACCACCATGTACAACGCGGTGTTCTTCGGCGGCCTGGAGGACGTCCAGCACGTGGCGCACGAGTTCTACATCTCCCGCTACCCGGCCGGGCGCGAGTCCACGGTCTCCTGGCCCGAGCCCGACTTCCGCTGGAAGAACGACTCGCCGTACGGGGTGCTGGTGAAGACCTCCTTCAACGACAGCGGGGTCACCGTCGGCTTCTGGAGCACCAAGCGCTACGAGATCGAGTCGATCTCGTCCGAGAGATACAACGTCACCCCGTTCGAGAGCGACACCGACAGCGGCCCCGACTGCATCGAGATGGTCGGCCAGAACGGCTTCACGATCGACGTCTGGCGCGTCTTCAAGCAGGACGGCAAGGAGATCAAGCGCGTCAAGAAGACCACGGTCTACCGTCCCGAGCTCGACCTGAAGTGCGTTCCCGAATCCGGCGAGTAGCACCCGGGCGCGGCCGGAGCGGACCCGCGCCCGTCCCTCCTGAGACGCGTTCCCGGACCCGAAGTGCGTCCCCGAATCCGGCAAGCGGTACCCGAGGCGCGGGTGAAGCGGGCCCGCGCACGCCCGCCGCGGGCGGACCCGCACCCGTTCCACCCAACAAGCGCACCCGGCCGCGGGCGCGCTCAAGGGCGGTGTCACGGGCACGCGGCCGGATGGGTCACGGGCACGCGGCTGGATAATGCGTCCATGAAGATCTGGGTCCCTTCCAAAGCCGCGGCCGATGTCCTGTGCGACCTTCCGGAAGTGGAGTGCGTCGTCTACGACGGCACGGAGCCGGTGCCCGAGGGGGTGGGGGAGGCCGAGGTCTGGATCCCGCCGCTGATGCCGGTGGCGGACCTTCCCGGGCTGCTCTCCCGGATGACCGGCCTGCGGCTGCTGCAGACCGTCACGGCCGGGGTCGACGCCTACCGGCCGCACCTGCGGGAGGGGGTGACGCTGTGCAACGCCAGGGGCGTGCACGACGCGGGCACCGCCGAGTGGGTGGTGGGAGCGATGATCTCCGTGCTCCGGGAGTTCCCCGGGTTCGCCCGCGCGCAGCTCCGGGGCGAGTGGACCTACCACCACACCGGGGTGCTGGCCGACTCCACGGTCCTGGTCGTCGGCTACGGCTCGATCGGCGAGGCGCTGGAGCGGCGGCTCGACGGTTTCGAGGTCGACGTCGTCCGGGTGGCGAGGACCGCCAGGCCCGGGGTGCACGGCATGGACGAGCTGCCCGGCCTGCTGCCCGGCGCGGACGTGGTGGTGCTGCTCGTCCCCTCGACGCCCGAGACCACCGGCATGGTGGACGCCGGTTTCCTCGCCGCGATGAAGGACGGCGCCCTCCTGGTGAACGCGGCCAGGGGCCCGGTGGTCGACACCGGCGCGCTCGTCGCCGAGCTGCGGGGGGGCCGGATCCTCGCCGCGCTCGACGTCACCGCCCCCGAGCCCCTGCCCGGCGACCACCCGCTGTGGACGGCGCCGGGAGTGCTCATCACCCCGCACGTCGCGGGCAGCAATCCGGCCTCGGTACGCCGCACGCTGAAGCTGCTCCGCTCCCAGCTGCTGCGCTACCTCGCGGGCGAACCGCTCAAAAACGTGATCACGGGTTCCTACTGACCGGCAAAGGAATCCGGACCGTGGCTGCCTCGTGACCTGCGGTGCGTACCGTCGGTAATAAGTGATCTCCATGGCCCGCGCGGTTATCAGATCGGTGACGACTACGGCGTTGTCACCCCTCGCGCGGACCTGACGGCACACACTGGCCCTGTGCCGGTGCGAGCGCCGAGGACGAAGGACGACGTGCTCGCGCGGGCAGCGCGGCCGCGGCGGGCAAGGGATGCTGCGAAAGCGAAACACATCGACGAGACACACCAAACGACACCGATGGGCAGACGACATTGATCCGCTGGCGTGACCCCCGGGTACCGCTGACCGCCGCCGCCGTAGGCGTGGTGGGGCTCGTGGCCGCTCTGGTCAGCGGCGCTCCCGCCGTGGTCGTCGAGGCGGTGGCGGGCGTCGTCACCGCCGCGGCCGCCGCGGGCTCGCTGTTCGCCGCCGCCTCCAGGGCGACCGACCGGCGCAGGGCGCTGGCCTGGCGCTGGCTGGCCGGTGGCTCGGTCACCTGGCTGGCCGGGGTGGGGGTACGCCCCATCGCGGACGGCGCGCCCTTCGTGGTGACCTTCGCCGACCTGGTGCTCCTGGCCGGTACGGCCATGATCGCTGTCGGCGCCGCGCTGTCGGCGGCGAGGCCCGCGCGCGGGCACGCCCTGCTGCGCGACCTCGCCGACTCCTACGTGTGCGCCGCCGCCATCATGGTGATCCTCTGGGTGTCGCTGGTGGGCCCGGTCTACGGTGACGCCGGCGACGCGGGCGACGCCGCGGTCAGCTTCGCCTCCCCGCTGTTCTGCCTGATCCTCGCCTGCGTCGTGGGCCCCGCGGTGGTGCCGATCCGCCGGTCGGCCTGGCCGGTCGGCCTGGCCGCGCTCGCCGTGCTCGCCGCCGTCGCGACCTCCGAGACGATCACCGCGCTCGCCCGGGTGAACGGCGACACGCCGTCCCTGACCTGGGTGTGGCTCGCCCCCGCCGCGTTCCTCGTGCTCGCCGCGGTCCCGTGGAGCGGGCCCGCGACCCGGTCGCCCGACCCCTCGGACGACGAGCCGGCCATCCGCGAGAGCACGTCGTCGCTGATCGCGGCCGTGCCGCTGTTCCTCGTCGCCGTGGCCACCGTCGTGGTGCTCCTCCGCGTGATCAGCGGCGGGGTGCAGGGTCCCCCGGCGGTGCTGGCCTCGGTGTGCGCCTCGATCGTCGCCGTCCTGCTGGTACGCCTGTTCGTGACGCTGCTGGAGACCGGCCGGCTGCGGAGCCTGCTCCACCTCGGCGAGCGGCAGCTGCACGACCTCGCCGAGAGCGCCGGGGACGTGGTCCTGCTGTGCGACTACGACGGCGTGGTGCGCCAGATCGGCGAGGGCGTCGAGATCACGTACGGCTACCGCCCCGACGACCTGGTCGGCAGGAAGATCTTCGACTACATCCACCCCGAGGACGTGCCGGGGATCCAGGAGGCGCTGCGCGCGATGAGCCTGGAGGAGGAGGCCGAGGAGGGGCCGGGCGCGTGCATGGTCGCCTGCCGGGTCCGGGCCTCCGACGGGACCTGGCGGCCGGCCGAGTCGGTGGCCACCCGGCACGTGCGCGGCGACGACCTGCTGCTCGTCACCACCCGCGACATCAGCGACCAGGAGGCCCTGCGCAGCCAGGTCGCCCACCTCACCTTCCACGACGGCATCACCGGCCTGCCCAACCGGGCCTACTTCGAGGAGCGCACCCGGGAGGTGCTGGCCCGTCCGGGCGCGAGCAACGTCGCGGTGGTCTTCCTGGACCTCGACGGCTTCACCGCGGTGAACGACTCGGTGGGCCACGCCAGCGGCGACTACCTGCTCGGCCAGGCGGCCCGCAGGCTGCGCGCCGCCGTACGGGCCGACGACACCCTGGCGCGCTGGGGCGGCGACGAGTTCGCGGTGCTGCTGGAGGCGCCGGTCGACGCCCAGACGGCGGTCGACCTGGCCGAGCGGCTGGTCCGTACGGTCTCCTCCGAGCCGTTCCGGGTCGCCGACCGCGACATCGCGCTCACCGCGAGCGTCGGGGTGGCCTTCGCCGCCGACGACGTCTCCTCCGCCGACCTGATCCGCAACGCCGACGTGGCGATGGCGAGGGCGAAGGAGCTGGGCGGGCGCCGGGTCGAGGTGTTCGCCGCGCACATGCACGCCGACGTGGTACGCCGCCTGGAGCTCGCCGCCGACCTGCAGCGGGCCCTGCTGGAGAACCAGTTCGCGATCGAGTACCAGCCGGTGGTCGACCTGGCCACCTCGCGCGTCACCGCCGTCGAGGCGCTGGTGCGCTGGTGCCGGGGCGGCGAGTTCGTCCCGCCGGAGCAGTTCCTCGGCCCGGCCGAGGACACCGGCCTGATCGTCCCGCTGAGCGAGTGGATCCTGCGCGAGTCCTGCCGTGAGGTGGCCGCCTGGCGCGCCTCCGCCTGGGAGATCGGGCTCTCGCTCAACCTGTCGGCCCGGCAGATCATGGCGCCGCGCTTCGTGGAGACCGTCGAGGCGGCCCTGGTCGAGAGCGGGCTGCCGCCCAGCGCGCTCACCCTGGAGGTCATCGAGGAGATGCTGGTCGAGGACGCGGAGGAGACCATCACCCGGCTCTCCGAGCTGCGCGCCCTCGGGGTCCGGCTCGCCATCGACGACTTCGGCACCGGGTACGCCTCGCTGGCGTTCCTGCGGCAGCTCCCGGTCGACATGATCAAGATCGACCCGTCCTTCGTGTCCGGGCTCGGCCGCGACGAGACGCTCACCCTGCTCACCCGCACGATCGTGCGGCTCGGCCACGACCTGGGGCTGATCGTGGTCGCCGAGGGCATCGAGCGGCCCGAGCAGCTGGAGCTGCTGCGGGAGATGGGCTGCACCCGAGGGCAGGGGTTCCTGGTGGCGCGCCCGATGGCCGCGCGCGGCGTCGACTCGCTGATGCGCACCAGCCTCTCCAGCCTCGGCACTCCCGCGTGACGTCGCATCTCGGACTCTGAGATATGTGTCCCATGAATTTGACGCGGGGGTGCTCCTTCGGCCATGGTGGAGCCATGCAGCTTCACCGTGGGATCCTGGTAGTACTTCGCTGGCGCGCTGGTCGCTGAGCCGAGTACCTCCGACCCGCGCGCCGCCCCAGCTCCGCCGACCAGGCGGAATGGGGCATTTTTTATGCCATCAAGCATGCTCAGCCACAAGGAACGAGCCGATGACCGAACAGATGACAGGAGCCCAGGCCCTCGTGAGGGCGCTGGAGCACGTCGGGGTCGACACTGTGTTCGGGATCCCGGGCGGCGCGATTCTCCCCGCCTACGATCCGCTCTACGACTCGGTCAAGGTCCGGCACGTGCTTGTACGGCACGAGCAGGGCGCGGGTCACGCGGCCCAGGGCTACGCGCAGGCCACCGGCAGGGTCGGGGTCTGCATGGCCACCAGCGGTCCCGGCGCGACCAACCTGGTCACCCCGATCGCCGACGCGTACATGGACTCGGTCCCGATGGTCGCGATCACCGGTCAGGTGGCCAGCAACGCCATCGGCACGGACGCCTTCCAGGAAGCCGACATCTCCGGCATCACCATGCCGATCACGAAGCACAACTTCCTGGTCACCGACCCGGAGGACATCCCCAGGACGATCGTCGAGGCGTTCCACATCGCCTCGACCGGGCGGCCGGGGCCGGTGCTGGTCGACATCGCCAAGGACGCGCTCCAGTCCAAGATGACCTTCCAGTGGCCGGTCGTGATGCAGCTGCCGGGCTACCGCCCGGTGACCAGGCCGCACTCCAAGCAGATCCGCGAGGCGGCGAAGCTGATCGTCGAGGCGAAGCGGCCCGTCCTCTACGTCGGCGGCGGCGTGCACCGGGCGGGGGCGTCGGCGCAGCTGCTGGAGTTCGCCGAGCTGACCGGCATCCCGGTGGTCACCACCCTGATGGCCAGGGGCACCTTCCCCGACAGCCACCCGCAGCACATGGGCATGCCCGGCATGCACGGCTCGGTGTCGGCGGTCGGCGCGCTGCAGAGGTCCGACCTGATCATCGGGCTCGGCGTCCGCTTCGACGACCGCGTCACCGGCCAGCTGTCCACCTTCGCGCCGCACGCGAAGGTCGTCCACGCGGACATCGACCCGGCGGAGATCTCCAAGAACCGGCACGCGGACGTCCCGATCGTGGGCGACTGCAAGGAGGTCATCTCCGACCTGATCGGCGTGGTGCGCAACGAGGAGCGCAAGGGCGACTACGCCGACTGGTGGACGGCGCTCAACGCCTACAAGGCGACCTACCCGCTCGGCTACACCGAGTTCGAGGACGGCTCCCTCGCCCCGCAGTACGTCATGGAGCGGCTGGGCGCGCTCGTCGGCCCGGACGCGATCTACACCGCGGGCGTCGGCCAGCACCAGATGTGGGCCGCGCAGTTCATCGGCTACGAGAACCCTGGCACGTTCATCAACTCCGGCGGCGCGGGCACGATGGGCTTCGCCCTGCCGGCGGCGATGGGCGCCAAGATGGGCAGCCCCGACACCACGGTCTGGGCCATCGACGGCGACGGCTGCTTCCAGATGACCAACCAGGAGCTCGCCACCTGCACCATCGAGGGTGTGCCGATCAAGGTCGCGATCATCAACAACGGTAACCTGGGCATGGTCAGGCAGTGGCAGACGCTGTTCTACAACCAGCGCTACTCCAACACCGACCTGCAGACGGTCCGCCGGATCCCCGACTTCGTCAAGCTCGCCGAGGCGTACGGTTGCGTGGGGCTGCGGTGCGAGCGTCCGGAGGACGTGGACGCGACGATCAAGAAGGCCATGGAGATCAACGACGTGCCGGTGGTCGTCGACTTCGTGGTGCACCAGGACGCCATGGTGTGGCCGATGGTCGCGGCCGGGACCAGCAACGACGAGATCAAGTTCGCGCGCGACATGGCGCCCGTCTGGGACAGCGAGGACTAGGGATGAGCAGGCACACGCTCTCCGTGCTGGTGGAGAACAAGCCGGGCGTGCTCGCGCGCGTCGCGTCGCTGTTCAGCCGCAGAGGGTTCAACATCGACTCGCTGGCGGTCGGGCCGACCGAGCACGAGGACATCTCCCGGATGACCATCGTGGTCAACGTCGCCGACCTGCCGCTGGAGCAGGTCACCAAGCAGCTCAACAAGCTCGTCAACGTGCTGAAGATCGTGGAGCTCGACCCGGCGCAGTCGGTGCAGCGCGAGCTCACCCTGATCAAGGTGCGGGCCGACGCGGAGAACCGTTCCAGCGTGCTGGAGCTGGTCAACCTGTTCCGGGCGCGCTGCGTCGACGTCTCCTCGGACGCGGTGACCATCGAGGTCACCGGCACACCCGACAAGCTGCAGGCCTTCATCAAGGTGCTGGAGCCGTTCGGCATCAAGGAGCTTGTCCAGTCGGGCATGGTGGCCATCGGCCGCGGCGCCCGTTCCATCACCGACCGTTCTCTCCGGGCCCTGGACCGGACCGCGTAACGCGTACGAGAAACCCGAAAGGTTAAGCAAGTGACTGAGATCTTCTACGACGACCAGGCCGACCTGTCGATCATCCAGGGCCGGCACGTCGCCGTTCTGGGATACGGCAGCCAGGGCCACGCTCACGCGCTCTCGCTGCGCGACTCCGGCGTGGACGTCCGGGTGGGCCTGCCCGAGGGTTCCAAGAGCCGGGAGAAGGCGGAGGCCGACGGCCTGCGCGTGCTCACGCCCTCGGAGGCCGTCGAAGAGGCCGACCTGACCATGATCCTCGCGCCGGACCACATCCAGCGCCACCTGTACGCCGACCACGTGGCCCCGAACCTGGTCGAGGGCGACGCGCTCTTCTTCGGGCACGGCCTCAACATCCGCTACGGCCTCATCGAGGCGCCCGAGGGCGTGGACGTGGCCATGGTCGCCCCCAAGGGTCCCGGTCACCTCGTGCGCCGCCAGTACACGGCGGGCCGCGGCGTGCCGTGTCTCGTCGCGGTGGAGAAGGACGCCAGCGGAAACGCCCTGGACCTCGCGCTGTCGTACGCCAAGGGCATCGGCGGCACCCGCGCCGGGGCGCTGAGGACGACGTTCAAGGAGGAGACCGAGACCGACCTGTTCGGTGAGCAGGCCGTGCTGTGCGGCGGCGTGTCCGAGCTGATCAAGGCCGGTTTCGAGACCCTGATCGAGGCGGGCTACCAGCCCGAGGTCGCCTACTTCGAGTGCCTGCACGAGATGAAGCTGATCGTCGACCTGATGTACGAGGGCGGCATCCACAAGATGTACTGGTCGGTCTCCGACACCGCCGAGTACGGCGGCTACTCCCGCGGCCCGCGCATCGTGACGCCGGAGACGAAGAAGGAGATGCAGCGCATCCTCGCCGAGATCCAGTCCGGCGAGTTCGCCAAGGAGCTGGTGGACGAGTTCGACGGCGGCCAGAAGAAGTTCACCGCCTACCGCGACGAGCTCGCCGAGCACCCGATCGAGAAGACCGGCGCCAAGCTCCGCCCGATGATGAGCTGGCTCAAGTAACGACGCCCGGCTCCCCGCGCCCAGGTTGACCGGGCGCGGGGAGAGCGACGGCCCGTGCCCCCCGCGACGAGGGGGCACGGGCCGTTTTTCACTGTCCGGCTGCCGACTGCCAGCTGTTTCGCTTCCAACTGCCGACTGCTAGCTGTCCGGCTTCTAACTGTCGGCTGCTAGCTGCCCGGTTTCCAGCTGTCCGGTTTCCAGCTGTCCGGCCCGATTCGCCTAGTGCTTGGCGAAGTTCTGGGTCCAGTAGATGCCGCGGGAGCTGTTGGCCACGCCCACCCCGAGGTGGGTGTAGGCGCAGTTCACGATGTTGGCCCGGTGGCCCGCGCTGTTCATCCAGGCGGTGACCACCTCGGCCGGGGTGCGCTGGCCCATCGCGATGTTCTCGGCCCAGGCCCGCATCGGGCTGAACCCGCTCGCCCTGATCCGGGCGGTCATGTCGCGGCCGTCCTGCGAGGTGTGGCTGAAGTAGTTCTTGGCCGCCATGTCGTCCGAGTGGCCCTGCGCGGCCGAGCGCAGCTGCGGGTCGGAGACGAGCGCGCCGCAGCCGTTCTTCTGCCGCTCGACGTTGGTCAGGCGCACCACTTCCTCGGACAGGGAGGATCCCGGCGAGGAGTTGGGAGGCGTGCTGGGGCCGGTGCTCGCCGAGGGGGACGGCGCCGGGGTCGGCTTGGTGGTGCCGGTCGGCGTGGGGGTGGGGGCCGGGGTGGCGGTGGGGGAGCAGGTGCTGAGCCTCACGGGCTTGGAACGGCCGCTGTTGCCCCGGTAGTCGGTGACGACGGTGTAGTAGACGCCGGGGGCGCAACGCAGTCTCACCGTCACCCGCCCGTTGGTCCCCTGCCGGGACGCGCTCTTGACGATCGGGTCGGCCCCGGCCACGGCGCGCTTGATGCGGACGCGGACCAGGGCGGTGTCGTCGCAGCCCAGCCGCGCGGCGGAGGCCTGGATCCGTCCGGCGGGGGTGACGTACGGCTTGGCGGCGTACACACGGCACTCGGCCTGGGGAGCGGCCGCGGCATGAGCCGTGGCGATCGGCGTGCTGAGGGCCGCCAGGCTCCCGAGGCAGAGCAGTGCCCCTAGCGGTCTGCGCATGTCGGTTCCTCCAGTTGGTTAGACGCTGGATGGCCTCCGCATTCTGTCGGGGACGGATCGGTCTTGTCAGCAAATTACGGACATTAACTGTGGGCCCCAGGTAAACCAGAGTGGTCGCAGAGGCGTCTGGGCCCGGTGATGCCCGGGCTCACACCCCGGACCCCTTAATACGGATATTTCCATCTATAGGTGCTCTGAGCTGGACATATAGCGCATAAGTAGGAGTCGTGCCGCTGGATCGCCGCAGGGCGGGAGGGGGGGCAGTCACCCGGAGTCGCCGTCCAGGCGGAGCCGAAATATTCTCGTCTTCCGGTGTCGCGCCCCGCCCCGGGTCTTACCGGCCGCCCGCTCGCTGCGATTGAATGTGGCATGGTCTCCCCGGCGCCCTCCCCCGCCGTCGTCACCGTGTCGCGCGGCGTGCGCGTCGGCTACGGTGTCGGCTCGATCTGCACCGCCACCTTCTCCACGGTCCCCGGACTGCTGCTGCTCTTCTACATGACGAACGTGCTCGCGGTTCCCGCCTGGATCGCCGGCATCGTGGTCTTCCTGCCGAAGCTCTGGGACATGTTCATCAACCCCTGGGTGGGCCAGCGTTCCGACCGGACGGTCTCCCGCTTCGGCGCCCGCCGCCCCTGGATGCTCCTGGGCGCGGTCACCCTGCCGGTCACGTTCGCCCTCACCTTCGCGGGCCCCCCGCTCACCGGCGTCTCCGCCGCCCTGTACGTCGCCTTCTTCTACTTCCTCACCGCGACGGCCTACGCCTTCTACGAGGTCCCGTACAAGGCGATGCCCGCGGAGATGACCGACGACTACCACGAGCGCTCCTCGCTCCTGCAGTGGAAGATGGTCTTCGTCGGCCTGGGGATCCTGCTCGCCGGGGCCGGCGCTCCGGCGATCGCGGGCACCGACGTCTCCGGCCACCGGATCATGGGGATGGTCATCGGCGCCGTGCTGCTGCTGTCGATGCTCGCCGCCTTCTTCGGAACGGCCCGCGCCCCGATGATCGCGCGTGCCGAGGCGGAGCCGTCGATCGCCGCCCAGTTCACCGCTGCCCGCTCGAACAGGACGTTCATGGTGCTGCTCGGCCTGAGCTGCGCCCAGATGTTCTCGGCCGGCGTCATGCTGGCCGGAGCCCCCTACTACGCCACCTACACGCTGGGCGACCCGGCGGCGACCACCACGCTCTTCCTGGGCATCGTCGGCCCGCTGCTGATCACCATGCCGCTCTGGGTCTGGCTGTCCAAGCGCTACGACAAGCGCGGCGCGATGATCCTGTCGTCGGCCTTGTTCATGGCGGGCACCGTGGGGATGGCCTTCTCCGGCTCGCTCGGTTCGGCGTACGCGCACGCGTGCGTGCTCCTCGTCGGCATCGGCTACGCGGGGCTCCAGCTGCTGCAGTTCTCGATGCTCTCCGACGTGATCGTCCATGACGCCCTGGTCACCGGCAAGCGCCGGGCCGGGGTGTTCACCGGGCTCTGGACGGCCGCGGAGACCGTGGTCTTCGCGTTCGGCGCGCTCGTGCTCGGCTGGCTACTGGCCGCGACCGGTTTCGTCGAGTCCGACCCCTCCACCCCCGTCGCCCAGCCCGAGTCGGCGACCACGGCGGTGCTGTACGGCACAACGCTGCTGCCCGCGATCCTGATGGGGGTGAGCATCCTGCTGACCCTGCGTTACACCCTGACGGCCGCGAAGATCAGGGAGGCCCAGGACGCCGCCGCCACGACCCCGGCCGACACGGTCGAGACGCGGGACAACTGAGGCGGCTCCCTCCACGGGAACCCACGCCACGGTCCGAGGTGACCGTGGCGCGTTCGGGGGGCGCCCGAAGCGCGGTCCGAGTGGTCGTGGCGTGGTCCGGGGAAGCCGGTGTATCCAGGAAAGCCGGTGCGTCCGGGGAAGCCGGTGTATCCAGGAAAGCCGGTGCGTCCGGGGAAGCCGTGTGCGGCTCGGGATGGCCTGGGCGCGGCCGGTCAGGGCACCCGAGGCGTGCGGCCGGAGCATTCGAGGCACGCGGTCAGGGGAGAGCCGAGGCGTGCGCGGCCGGGGGATCCGAGACCTGGGCGGTCAGGGGATCCGAGGCCTGGTCGGCCGTCAGAGCATCTGGGGCGTGATCATCAGGAAGCCGCAGTCGCCGAAGGAGACGACGTCGCCCGGCCGGACCTTCGCCGGGCCGACCAGGCGCCAGTCGTTCAGCCGGGTGCCGTTCAGCGAGCCGAGATCGACCAGGACCCAGCCCTCCTCGTCACGGCGCAGCTCGGCGTGCACCCGGGAGACGGTCAGGTCGGCGAGGACCAGGTCGCAGGCGGAGCCACGGCCCACCACGTAGCGGGTCCTGCCGTCGCCGGGCAGCGCGAGCCGGGGCAGCCTGGGGCGTCGCCAGGCCGACTCCACACGCTTGGTGAAGTCAGAGGCGGAGGCGACGGCCTCGGTGACCATGCGGCGGAACCGGCCGCGTTGCGGCAGGTCGGCGACCAGGTTGTCGAGCTCACCCTGGTTGCGAGCGCGCAGGGCCATGTCGACACGGCCGAGGAAGGTGTCGTGCGACAGGCGTCCCTCGACGGCACGGTCACGTAGCTCGCTGATCGCGCGATCGCGGTCCCCGTCGGAGGCACGGGCCGGGGGATGCGTCGAGCTCATCCTCCGAGTATCGGCCCCAAGGGCGGAACCTGTCCAGAATATGCAGATCTCTTGCCTCATGGATACTGCGTATGCATACTCAGTATTCATGGCGATCCGACAGGGACTCCTGGCCCTGCTGAGCCAGGGGCCCCGCCACGGCTACCAGTTGCGTACCGAGTTCGAGGCGTCGACGGGGGCGACCTGGCCACTCAACATCGGCCAGGTCTACACGACGCTCTCCCGCCTGGAACGCGACGGCCTGGTGAGCCCCGGCGAGCAGGACCAGCAGGGCCGGGTCGTCCACTCGATCACCGAGGCCGGTCTGGCCGAGATGGAGCGATGGTTCGGCACCCCCGTCGCCCAGTCGGACCGGCCTCGGGACGAGCTGGTCATCAAGCTCGCCCTGGCGGCCACCACCGCCCCCCTCCTGGAGAGCGCCCGATGAACGAGCGACCGGACACACGGAGCGCACCCGCGAACCTCCAGCGCCCCCTCGACCTCCGGCGGCCTACCGATCCCCAGCGGCTCACCAATCTCCAGCGGCTCATCGACCTCCGGTGGCTTACCGATCCTCGGCGGTTCACCGACCTCCGGCGGCCCACCGGTCTCCGGCGACGAAGGGCTCTCCGGCAGCGAGTGGGTCTCCGGCGGCGAGTGGATCGCCCGCGGCCGGCGGATCTCCGGTGGCCGCGGGCGGATTCCCGGCGGGCGGAGGGGGTCGCGTGAGCGCCCTCCTCGCCGCGTTGCGGATCTCCCGCAGGGACGCCCGGCGCGCCAGGGGCCGCACTGCCCTGATCATGCTGATGATCGGCCTGCCCGTACTCGTCATCACCGGTTTCCTGACCCTCTACGAGACCGCGGACATCAACCCTCGCGAGGGTCTCACGGCGGACATCGGCGCGGCCGACGCGCGGATCAGGCTGAGCCCGATCCGGGGAAAGGTGAATCAGGACATACGTGGCGGGATGTGGGCAAGTTTTGGCGAACCCTCCACCGGCCTGACGCCGCCCTGGACGGAAGCCGAGGTGAAGAAGCTCCTGGAGCCCGGAACCCGGCTCCTGCCGGTGTACGAGGGCAGCGTCGACTACGTGGCCCGGGACGGCCGTGATCATGTCTCCGTACGGGAAGTGGACCTGCGGGACCCCCTGACGGCGGGCATGTACCGCCTGGCCGGGGGCCGCGTCCCGGTCTCCGCCCAGGAGATCGCGGTGACCCCGGAGATCCTGGCGCGAGGGGCTCGCCTCGGCGCCCTGCTGGAGGTCACGCGGGACAGGAGACCGATCAGGGTCGTCGGCGTGGTCGAACCCCCGCACAGGATCCGCGAGGCGGAGATCGTCAGCCTTCCCGGCACGCTCCTCTTCGACAAGCCGGGTACCACCCAGGGCACCGGCTGGCTGGCCGACACCCCCGGACCGGTCACGTTCGCCACCGTCCAGAGGCTGAACGCGGCCGGTCTGCTGGTCGCGTCCCGTGCCGTCGTCGAGAATCCGCCCGACGACGCCGGCTTCCTCTTCTCCTCGTACGACGAGGACCAGCTCGTCGGGATCGGGCTCGTCGGAGTCATGATCGTGCTGGAGGTGGTGCTGCTCGCAGGTCCCGCCTTCGCGGTCGGTCTCAGGCGGCGGCGCCGGGAACTCGCGCTGGTCGCCGCGCAGGGCGGCTCCCCGGCGCACCTGCGCCTGATCGTCCTGGCCGACGGCGTCGTCCTCGGCTGCGGAGCGGCGGTGGCCGGCTTGGTCCTCGGGGTGTGCCTGGCGTGGGCCTCCGTCCCCCTGTTGCTGGGCAAGGTGGTCGGCGTGGCCGGTCCCCTGGAGATCCCCTGGGTTTCCGTGACGGCGGTCGCCCTGCTCGGAGCGGGCAGCGGGCTCGTCGCCGCGCTGGTCCCCGCGGTGCAGGCGGCCCGCCAGGACCCGGCGGCGGTGCTCGCCGGCCGCAGGAGCGAGGTGCGTGACCGGGTGGGCCGCCCGGTCCTGGGGCTGCTCCTGCTCGCCGCGGGAGCCGCGGCGACCGTGTTCGCCATCAGGTACAACGTGGTCTGGGTCTACTCCGCCGCCGTCCTCTCGCAGCTGGGGCTGGTCGCGCTGGCACCGAGGCTGGTGAAGGGGGCGGCGGGCCTGGCGGCCCGGCTGCCGCTTCCCTTCCGCCTGGCCGCTCGCGACGCCTCCCGCCACCGGGGCCGCACCGCGTCCGCCGTCGCGGCGGTCATGACCGCCACGGCCGCGGTCGTCGCGTTCGCCATCGCGAGCAACAGCAACTTCGCCCAGCACCGGGACAACTTCCAGGCGGCCGTCCCGGCCGGGACCATGACCATCCAGGCCGGGAGGCTCGACGACGACCGCTGGGGCACGCTGAGAGCCGCCGTCCGGCGCGAGCTGCCGGGGGTGCCACTGATCGAGGGGGCCGAGGCGACGGACGCCGAGGGAGTGACGGTCGGCATGAGAGTCCGGTTCACCGGTGAGAACGCGGCGGAACGCTCCCACTGGTACCTCCCGATCGGGGACGAGCGGCTGCTCACGCTCGTCCAGGGCCGGCGGGACCCGGTGGCGTCGGCCGCGCTCGCCTCGGGAAAGGCGGTGGTGTTCGACCCCCGGATAATCCGGGAAGGAAGGCTCTCCCTGATCCTGGAGGCGACCAGGGGCGAGGAACCGACACCCGGCGAGATCACGGTTCCGGCGGTTCTGGCCACGGTCGCCGACCCCCAGTACGCCATCGCGGTGCTGCCGCCCGCCGCCCTGCGGAACGCCGGCCTGGAGACCAGGCCTCGCTTCCTGTACGCCGCCCCGGCCTCGCACGAACTCACTCCCCGGCAGGAGCTGGACCTGGAGTGGGAGCTCACGGGAGTGGTCCCCCGGGCCGACGTCCGGGTCACGGTCGAGCGCGGGTTCCAGAACGACGTCGCCCCGACACTGTGGCTGCTCATGGGAGCGGCACTCGTTCTGGTGCTCGGCGGCACGTTCGTCGCCACCGGGCTCGCCGCCGCCGACATGCGCTCCGATCTCGCGACGATGGCCGCCGTCGGGGCGCCGCCGGGCACGCGCAGGCTGGTCGTCGCCGGACAGGCCGGATTCATCGCGGGGCTCGGTGTCCTGATCGGCACGATCGCCGGTTCCGTGACCGGAGTCGCCGCGACCTGGCCCATGACGTCCAGGATGTACAGCTTCCTGCTCACGCCGGCCGAGGCGCTTCGCGCTATTCCGCCGACACCGAAGATCGAGATCCCCTGGCTCTTGCTCGCGGCCGTGGTGATCGGCCTGCCGGTGCTGGCCGCCCTGGTGGCGGGGGCGTTCACCCGGACGAAGACGACCCTGACCCGCAGGACCGGCTAGCGACCGGCTAGCGCCCGCGACGTCTCGTGGCGTCTCGTGGTGTCTCGTGGCGTGTCTCGTGGCGCGGGAGGCCCGAGGACGGACGCGCCGGTTCCCCGGACGGTGACACGAGAACACCGCCGTCCGGGGAGCCGCCTTTCCGGCGTCGCCGTCCGGGAGCCGCCTTCCCGCGTCACCCCGCCGGAGGCGATCCCCGGATCCCCGGAAACCGCCCCCGGAACCGCTTCCGGGGGCGTCGTACGGCGGAGAGGCGTCGCTCAGTCGGTGACGTCGGCGCAGACCACGTGGGCGCCCAGCTCGACCATCCGCTGCTCGCTGCGCGCGTCGGCGACCCTCGCCATCAGGATCGGCGCCTCGCTCGCGGCGAGCTGCGGCAGCCGGGCGCGCACCCCGCGATGGATGTCCCTGACCACGTCCTCGGCCGCCGACATGTGCACCTTCACGTGCAGCATGATCCCCGGCGCGCCCGAGGAGGTGCCGGCCTCGGAGATCCACACGTGGTGGACGAGCGGGTAGTCCATGAGCAGCTGCGAGATCGCGGCGCGCAGCGCGGGCAGGATCGGGTGGTCGCACCGGCGGTATCCCGGGTCCACCAGCTGCATCGGGCCCGACAGATGTGGCCGGGGCGCCGGGATCCACGGCTGGGAGGGCGCGGCGGGCACCGGCGCTCTCGGCGGGCGCGCGGGCGCGGGACGCGAGACCGTGGCCATCGCCCCGGTCGCGTACGCCGTCGGCGCCGCGCTCGACAGCGCGGGCGTGGGGCCGCTGCGCGTCGAGAGCAGGTAGCGCTGGAGATCCTCGATCGGCACGGCCGCGGCCGCCGGGCCCGCCGCGTCGATCACGATCTCCCGCACGCCGGTGACGCGCTGGATGTCGAGGATGGTGTCGGCGTCGCACGCCGACAGCGAGTGGCTGCCACGGTGCCGCGCGTAGGTGTCCGCCGAGGTGTATCCGAGCAGGACACGATCACCGGCCTGGGTCGTGCCCAGCACGACGGAGCGGTCGGGTCGCACGGCAACCAGGAGTCCCCATTCGGCCAGCGCCGCAAGCAGCCGGTGCGGATCGCCGTGCTGCGCGAGCACGTTGCCGAGAGCGGGGTTCCCGATGCTCATATGAGGAACGATAGGTAGTGGACCACGGCTTATCAGGGTAATCGCGAAGTTTTCCTGGGATCAATACCAACTTGAATTTTGAGCGCATGAGATCTGTCAAGACGGGTAACCGTCTCCTGTGTCGCTGGGTCCCCTCGCGTCCCGCGAGCCTCCGGGAGCGTCCCGCCGGGCATCGAGGCGTCTCGGATCGCGGGACACTCGTGAACGCGTTCACAAGCGCCGATAGACTACGTGAGGTCCGTGCACCCCTCACCGTCTAGTAAGGATCCAGCCTGTGAACAAGCCCGTCGTACTGGTCGCTGAGGAACTTTCCGAGGCCGGTCTCGCGGTTCTGGGCGCGGACTTCGAAGTCCGCCACACCGACGGCGCCGACCGTGCCCAGTTCCTGCCCGCCCTCGCCGACGTGGACGCGCTCATCGTGCGCAGCGCCACGCAGGTCGACGCCGAGGCGATCGCCAACGCTCCCCGGCTCCGCGTTGTCGCCCGCGCGGGCGTCGGCCTGGACAACGTCGACGTGGAGGCCGCCACCAAGGCCGGTGTCATGGTCGTCAACGCGCCGACCTCCAACATCACCAGCGCCGCCGAGCACACCGTCGCCCTCATCCTCGCCTCCGCCCGCAACGTCGCCCAGGCGCACTCCGCGCTCAAGGGCGGCGAGTGGAAGCGCTCGAAGTACACCGGTGTGGAGCTCGACGAGAAGGTCGTCGCGATCCTCGGCCTCGGCAAGATCGGCCAGCTGGTCGCGCAACGCCTCCAGCCGTTCGGCGTCGAGCTGATCGCCTACGACCCCTACCTGCAGCCGGCCCGCGCCGCGCAGATGGGCGTCCGGCTGGTCTCGCTGGAGGAGGCCCTGGCCGAGGCCGACTTCATCACCGTGCACCTGCCCAAGTCCAAGGAGACCATCGGTCTCATCGGCGACAGGGAGCTCCACGCGGTCAAGCCGAACGTCCGCCTCATCAACGTCGCCCGCGGCGGCATCATCGACGAGAACGCCCTCTACTCCGCGATCAAGGAGGGCCGCGTCGCCGGCGCCGGCATCGACGTGTTCCCGAAGGAGCCGGTCACCGACAGCCCGCTCTTCGAGCTCGACCAGGTCGTCGTCACCCCGCACCTGGGCGCCTCCACCCACGAGGCCCAGGAGAAGGCCGGCACCCAGGTCGCGCGCAGCGTGAAGCTCGCGCTCGCCGGGGAGTTCGTGCCGGACGCGGTCAACGTCCAGGGCGGTGCCGTCGCCGAGGACGTCAAGCCGGGCCTGCCGCTGGCCGAGAAGCTCGGCCGGGTGTTCACCGCCCTCGCGGGCGAGGTCGCCACCAAGCTCGACGTCGAGGTGCGCGGCGAGATCGCCTCCCACGACGTCCGCGTGCTGGAGCTGGCCGCCCTCAAGGGCGTCTTCACCGACGTGGTCGAGGACTCGGTCACCTACGTCAACGCCCCGCTGCTCGCCAAGGACCGCGGCGTGACGGTCGAGCTGATCACCAGCTCCGAGAGCCCCGACTGGCGCAACGTCGTGACGGTCCGCGGCGTCCTCGCCGACGGCCGCGCGATCTCGGTCTCCGGCACCCTGGCGGGGCCGAGGCAGATCACGAAGATCGTCGAGGTCAACGGCTACCAGATGGAGATCGAGCCGACCGACCACCTGTCGTTCTTCACCTACACCGACCGGCCCGGCATCGTCGGCGTGGTCGGCCGCATCCTCGGCGACCACTCGATCAACATCGCCTCGATGCAGGTGGCCCGTGACGTCAAGGGCGGCAAGGCGCTCATCGCGCTCACCGTCGACACCGCCATCCCGGCCGAGGTGATCGACCAGATCGGCTCGGAGATCGGCGCCGACAGCGGCCGCTCGGTCGACCTGGCCGACTAGCCGGAAAAGCCCAGGTGGCCGCCGTCCCGGAGACCGGGACGGCGGCCACCTCTCGTCTCAGCATGTGAGAAGTGTGTACGCCGGACGAGACGGTGTTTCCGCCGCCGGGTAACCTGGAGTGATATGCGCCAGGTTCTCGTAATTCCTACCTGCCGCGGCGAGGCCTGACAGGGGCAGGCCGGCGACTCGCCGCGGTGTCGTGGCGCGTGCCGGCTCCAAGCCCCCGTCGTCGGCGGTCCGTGATCCGGACCCGCGACATCAGGCCTGGTCGGAGTCCCGACCGGAGTCTCGACCACCTTCCTTGCTGGCATGCGACCGAGACGAGATTCGCCATGTACGACATGTATCCCTGGAACCGTCCCGACGAGACCGAGGACGAGGCCACCGACGCGCTCCAGACCGCTCTGGACCGCAGGGACAACGGTGGTGTCCCCACCCGCTGAGCCCGTTCTCGCCGCCGGGATCTTCGGAGCCTCCCGGCGGTGATCCGCCGGCGTGTCTCATCCGCCGGCCACGGTTTCCGTCGCGAGCTTGACCCGCTTGGCCAGCTGAACGCCCTGCGGGTCGGGACGCACCGCGCCCGCGAAGGAGTCGCGGCGCCAGGAGTCGAGCTTCTCCTCCTTGACCACGTCGCCGGTCTGCGGGGCGTGAACCATGTAGCCGGGCTTCGTGATCATGCCGACGTGGCCGAGGCCGCTGAAGAAGACCAGGTCGCCGGGCTTGAGATCCTTCCAGGCGATCTTCTTGGAGAAGGCGGCGTACTGGTCGTTGGTGACGCGGGGGAGCTTGATCCCGGCGGCGCCGTAGGCGCGGAGCACCAGGCCGGAGCAGTCGAAGCCGCCGTGGCCGGTGCCGCCCCAGACGTAGGGCGTTCCCTGCTTGGACAGGGCCCACTTCACGGCTTTCTGCCAAGCGGGCTTGACGGCCACCGCCTTGAGGGCCTCTTTCAGCGCGGGGGTGTTGAGCGCGGCGGGCCCGGGGGCGGGGGGCGGGGAGGCGGCCAGGGCGGCGGGTGAGGCCGCGCACACCGCGGCGCCCGCGACGATCAGGGAGGCGGAGATGGACAGGACGCGGGGGAGAACTGTGCCGGACAGCATGAATTCCTTCCATAAGGCCGGCCGGGTGAGCTGTCGGGCTCGGGCGTGGAGGCCGCCCTACGGCGCGAGAACGCGCTGATTCGCCCCAAGGAATCCACCTGACGACGGCCGGGAACGGCGCTCCGGGGGAGGAGCGGGGTTCCCGAGGCCAGGTAGATCCCGTAAAGAGTGGTTCCCCGGCTCCGTGCGGGCCCGGTAAGGGGATGGCCCGTACGGATTAGGCATTGATGTGAATGGGAGGACCATAGCCAAACCTCCCGAAACGGTCAATAGGAAGCAAAAATGGACAAAACGATCAGGGGGTCTGAAGGTGCATGTGTCCGGAGGGTGAGACCGCTGTTCGATCACCGAGACGGACCGGTAAGGTGCCTGCATGGATTCGCGTAACATTCGCCTGGCGGTCATCCCCGGGGACGGAATCGGAGTCGAGGTCGTCACCGAGGGGCTGAAGGTCCTCGAAGCGGTCGGCACGAAGGTGGAGACCACCACCTACGACCTCGGCGCCAAGCGCTACCACGAGACCGGCGAGACCCTGCCCGACACGGTCCTCGAAGAGCTGCGCGGATACGACGCGATCCTGCTCGGCGCGGTCGGCGACCCCAGCGTGCCCCCGGGCATCCTGGAGCGCGACCTGCTGCTCAAGCTCCGCTTCCGGCTCGACCACTACGTGAACCTCCGCCCGGTCAAGCTCTTCCCCGGCGTCGAGACGCCGCTGGGCAAGGCCCGCCCCGAGGACATCGACATGATCGTCGTCCGCGAGGGCACCGAGGGCCCGTACGCCGGGGCGGGCGGCGTGATGCGCCGGGACACGCCGCACGAGATCGCCACCCAGGAGTCGCTGAACACCGCCTACGGCGTCGAGCGCGTCGTGCGCTACGCCTTCGCCAAGGCGCAGGGCCGCCCGCGCAGGAAGCTGACGCTGGTCCACAAGACCAACGTGCTCACCTACGCCGGTGACCTCTGGGCCCGCACCTTCGACCGGGTCGGCCTGGAGTTTCCCGATGTCCAGACCGACTACTGCCACGTCGACGCGGCCTCGATGTTCTTCGTCAGCCAGCCCGAGCGCTTCGACGTGATCGTCACCGACAACCTCTTCGGCGACATCCTCACCGACATCGGCGCGGCGATCGCCGGCGGCATCGGCCTCGCGGCCAGTGGCAACGTCAACCCCGACCGCACCGCGCCGAGCATGTTCGAGCCGGTCCACGGCAGCGCCCCCGACATCGCGGGCCAGGGCAAGGCCGACCCGACCGCCACGATCCTGTCGGTCGCCATGCTCCTCGACCACCTGGGCCTGGCCGACGAGGCCGCCAGGGTCGAGCGGGCCGTCGCCGACGACCTGGTCGAGCGGCTGTCCGGCCGGGCCGGCCGGACCACCCAGGAGATCGGCGACGACATCACCGCCCGAGTAGCCGGCTGAGGAAGCCGCCCTCCTCGACCCCGACGCGCCTGGCGGCTCATCCGAGCCGCCAGGTGCGTTTTTGTTTCTCCAGCACTGCCGGTTTTCGGCATGGATGGAGTAGTTTCCCGTTACCCGGTCCGACGCAGAATGGACCCAAGGGTAAGCCAGACACCAAGAGAAGGATCCGTGCGATGACCACCGCTCAGAAGCTCAGCTTCGACGTGCAGCTCTCCGACCACGCTCGCACCGCGGCAGAGCGCGAGCAGGTACTGGCGAGCCCCGGGTTCGGGCAGGTCTTCACCGACCACATGATCTCGATCGACTACACCGAGGGGCAGGGCTGGCACGACGCCAAGCTCGTGCCGTACGGCCCGCTCAGCCTCGACCCCGCGACGTCGGTCTTCCACTACGCGCAGGAGCTCTTCGAGGGGCTCAAGGCCTACCGGCAGGAGAACGGCACGATCGTGACCTTCCGGCCGGAGGCCAACGCCGCGCGCTTCAACACCTCGGCGGCGCGGATGGCGATGCCCGAGCTGCCCGAGGAGACGTTCGTCGAGTCGCTGGAGCTGCTCGTCCAGACCGACCGCGAGTGGGTCCCGACCACGCCGGGACACAGCCTCTACCTGCGCCCCTTCATGATCGCGACGCAGCCGGCGCTCGGCGTCAACTACCCGTCCAGGACCTACAAGTACATGGTCATCGCCTCTCCGGCGGCGGCCTACTTCGGCGGGGGCAAGGCCGTCACGGTCTGGCTCTCCACCGAGTACACCCGCGCGGCCCCCGGCGGCACCGGCTTCGCCAAGTGCGGCGGCAACTACGCGGCGGCCTTCGTGGCCCAGCGCCAGGCCGTCGAGCAGGGCTGTGACCAGGTGGTCTGGCTCGACGCGAGCGAGCACCGCTACGTCGAGGAGATGGGCGGGATGAACCTGTTCTTCGTCTACGGCGACCGCCTGCTCACCCCGGCGCTCACCGGAACGCTCCTGCCCGGCATCACCCGCGACTCGATCCTCTCCTTCGCCGCCGACCTCGGCCTGCGCGCCGAGGAGGGGCGCCTGTCGGTCGAGGAGTGGCAGCGGGGCTGCGAGACGGGCGAGCTCAGCGAGGTCTTCGCCTGCGGCACCGCCGCGGTGGTCACCCCGGTCGGCTCGGTCAAGGGCGCCGACCGCGCCTGGACGATCGGCGACGGCACCCAGGGCCCCGTCACCTCGAAGATCCGCGAGGAACTCGTGGGCATCCAGTACGGATCCCGTCCCGACCCGCACAGCTGGGTTCACAAGATCTGCTAGTCCCCGTACGAAGAAGTCCGTGGAGAGCCACGGAGAGGTCAGCGCGGGGCCGGTCGGCCGACGTGTCCACCGGTTCCGCACGGAGACGTGTCCGCAGGCCCAGTACGGAGGGGGGCGTGAGAGCCGGTCGGCCGAGATGCCCGTCGGTCCCGTACGGAGGAGCTCACGGAGAGGTCCGCAGGGGCCGGTCGGCCGGAGGGCCGCCGGTCCCATCGGTCCCGCCGGTCCCGCCGGTCCCATCGGTCTCGCGTGGAGGAGACCTGGCCGCCCACCCGGCCGGGCCTCTCCCGCCGGGCGGGCCTATTCCTCGATCAGCTTGCCGGTGTCGATCGTGAGGTCCCAGGGCGCGGGGAGCTCCAGTGACTCCCCGAGGATCACCTGGTGTTGCTGCTGGTATCCCCGCTCTCCGGGGTGGCTGAGCAGCCGGGCGAGATTCTGGGTGGCGTCGATCACCAGATAGAGCGGGACACCGGCGATCGCGCAGTTTTCCGGCTTGGTGACATGGTCGTCGTCACGGCTGCTGGGGGAGACCACCTCCACGACGAGCAGCGTTTCCTCGGCGTAGACGTTCTCGTCGTCCCACATGCGGGGAAATTTCGGCACGACGAGGAGGTCGGGCCGATAGCGATCTTTCTGGACCCCGAGGAAGAGCTTGACGTCGTATACGGGGTGCCAGCCCTGCGCCGTGGCGAACGGGATGAGCTGGACCAGCAACTGCAGGATGATCTTGGCGTGGTTGAGCGTGGGCAACTCCCTCACCACGATCCGGCCGTTGATGAGCTCGACCTTGCGGTCGGGCCACTGATCGCAGGTCTTCTGGTAGTGCCGTTCGAGCTCCTGGTGGTTGGTGGACATGGGCTTCGCCTCGCGACGGTCCAGGGTCTTGGCCATGAGGTCATCCTTCCCCCCGCACGGGTGGGCGCAACGTGTTGGTCACGTCACTCAAAGTAATCGAAAAGATTTCTCCGCGCCCGCGATTCGGGAAAGTTCTCGTCAGTGCTTTCGAATCATGGTGAGGCCGTCGGCGATGGGGAGCATGATCGAGGTGACCCGCTCGTCGGCGCTGACCATGTCGTTGAACTCGCGGATGTGCCTGACGGTCTCGTCGTCCCTGCTGGGGTCGGCGACGTGGCCGCTCCACAGGGTGTTGTCGACGAGGATCACCCCGCCGGGGGCCAGGCGGGACATGAGGATCTCGTAGTAGACGGGATAGTTGACCTTGTCGGCGTCGATGAACGCCAGATCGATGGCCGGGTGCTCGGGAAGCTCGCGCAGCCGCTCGGCCGCGGGGCCGATCCTCAGCTCGATGAGGTCGGCGACCCGTGCCTTGTCCCAGTAGGTCCGGGCGATCGCCGTCCACTCCTCGCTCACGTCGAAGCAGGTGAGCCCGCCGCCGGGGGCGAGCCCGCGGGCGAGGCAGATGGAGGAGTATCCGGTGAAGGTGCCCACCTCCACGGCGTTCCTGGCGCCGCCGAGCTGGGCGATCATGGTAAGGAAACGCCCCTGGTCGGGGGAGATCTGCATCGACGAGTTGTTGCCGGTCAGCTCACGGGTCTCGAGGGCGAGCGCGTCGAGGACGTCGTCGGGCTGGGTGGTGTGCGCGAGCAGATACTGCCCCACGGTGGGGTCGAGATAAGTCGCCTTCATGGGGCCCATTCTCGCCCGTGCCGGACGGCGGCGGGGGCGATTCCGGGTCGTGTCCGGGTCGTGTCCGGGGACTGAGCGGGCCCTGTTGGGGTCCTGTTCAGGCCCTGTTCAGGCTCCGTGCTGCTCGTGCGCGGTTCGCCCCGATCCGTGGCCGAAGGCCCGTCCGGGGCCCTGTTCCGGGTTCCGTCCGGGCTGTTCTCCAGGCCTGTGGCCGGGGCGGGCCGGCACGCCGTAAGTCTCGGATCCTGAGATCGATGTGTCAGATGGTGTCGGCGTATGGCAGACTCCGAAGCATCATGTTCTACGGTCTGCTCATTATCGGCAGGCGCGCTGGCTGAAAAGGGACACCGCCAGCGCGCAGACCTCTCACGTCCGTGAGGGGTCATTTTTGTTTCCAGAAGCCGGATGAGCGCGCGGCGAATCATCGAACCCGCGAAGGAGAACGACATGGCCGACGATCGCTTCCACGTGTACGACACGACTCTGCGTGACGGTGCCCAGCAGGAGGGGCTCAACCTCACGGTTGCCGACAAGCTGACCATCGCGCGTCACCTGGACGGTCTGGGCGTCGGCTTCATCGAGGGCGGCTGGCCCGGTGCCAACCCCAAGGACACGGAATTCTTCCGGCGAGCCCAAACAGAGCTCGACCTGAAGCACGCGCAGCTCGCCGCGTTCGGCGCGACCCGCCGGGCAGGTGTGAAGGCAGCCGACGACCCGTTGGTGGCCGCGCTGCGCGAATCCGGCGCGCCGGTCGTGACCCTTGTCGCCAAGAGTCACGACCGGCACGTGGAGCTGGCCCTGCGTACGACCCTCCAGGAGAACCTCGCGATGATCCGCGACACGGTCTCCCACCTTCGTACGGAGGGGCAGAGGGTCTTCCTCGACGCCGAGCACTTCTTCGACGGCTACAGGTCCAACCCCGACTACGCGCTGGAGGTCCTCAGGACCGCGGCCGAGGCCGGGGCCGACGTGATCGCGCTGTGCGACACCAACGGCGGCATGCTCCCCGACGAGCTGGCCGAGGTCGTGAACGCGGCCGTCGGGACGTCGGCCAGGATCGGCATCCACTGCCACGACGACACCGGCTGCGCGGTCGCCAACTCCCTGGCCGCGGTGCGGGCCGGAGCCACCCACGTGCAGGGCTGCGCCAACGGCTACGGCGAGCGCTCTGGCAACGCCAACCTGTTCACCGTGGTGGCCAACCTGCAGCTCAAGCGGGGGTTCGACCTCGTGCCGACGGAGGCGCTGGCCGACATGACCAGGATCGCCCACGCGATCACCGAGGTCACCAACGTCACCCCCAACTCCCACGCCCCCTACGTGGGCGTCTCCGCCTTCGCGCACAAGGCCGGGCTGCACGCCAGCGCGATCAAGGTCGATCCCAACCTCTACCAGCACATCGACCCGGCCGAGGTCGGCAACGACATGCGCATGCTCGTCTCCGACATGGCCGGACGCGCCTCGGTGGAGCTCAAGGGCCGCGAGCTGGGCTACGAGCTGGCCTCCGACACCTCGCGGGAGCTGGTGAACCGGGTCAAGGAGCTGGAGTCGAAGGGCTACACCTTCGAGGCCGCCGACGCCTCCTTCGAGCTGCTGCTGCGCGACACCGTCGCGGGCGAGCGCAGGCGTCACTTCCAGGTCGAGTCCTGGAGGGTGATCGTCGAGCGGGCCCGGGGCGGCGAGGTCGTCAGCGAGGCCACCGTGAAGCTGTACGCCAAGGGGGAGCGGATCGTCGCCACCGGCGAGGGCAACGGCCCGGTCAACGCCCTCGACCGGGCCGTACGGCTGGCGCTGGAGCGGCTCTACCCCGAGCTGGCGGGGGTCGAGCTGATCGACTTCAAGGTGCGCATCCTGGAGGGTACGCACGGCACCGACGCCGTCACGCGCGTGCTGATCACCTCCAGCGACGCGGCCGGGGAGTGGTCCACGGTCGGAGTCGACGAGAACATCATCGAGGCCTCCTGGCAGGCGTTGGAGCAGGCCGTCACCTACGGCCTCCTGCGCGCGGGCCACACCGCCTGACACGGTCACCGGGCCACCGGCCGTTCCCCCGCCGGAAAGCACCGGAAAACACCGGAAGGCACCGGGAAACGGCCGGGGAGACCCGTGGGACAGGTCGGCGCCGCTGACGCGCCGACCTGGTCACCAAGCCGCTAAAGCCGGCCCTGTCACCAAGCCGCCGAGAGCCGACCTGGTGACCAGGTTGCCGTAAGACCGGTCAGGAGAGGTCGGCGCCGCTGACGCGGAAGCTCACCTGGCCCTCGGAGGTCTCCAGGCTGACCTTGCCGCCGGAGCAGGAGAGCGACGGCTTCGCGCTGCCGGGCACCACCACGGTCAGCACGGGGTCGCCCGAGGCGGGGGAGACGACCGCGGGGGCAGGGTGTCTCTGCAGGTAGGCGGAGGAGACCCAGCCCTGGTACGGGCTCTTCTGGCCGCGGACCACCTTCAGCCCGGAGACAGGACGGCAGGACGGCATCGAGACCTGGACGAGCGTCGCCCTCCAGCCCGCCTTGTCCTTCACCACGACCTGGCCGCCCCCGCTGGAGACGGTGGACAGGTCACGGGAGAAGTGCCAGACGTTGCGGACCTTCGAGCCCTTGGGGACCGTGTCCAGCACGGCCATCGCGTCCTGACGGTGGTTGACGAGCACCGAGCGGGTCCTGGGCACGCCGTAGGCCTTGTCGGTCAGCCGGTAGCTCTGCCGGTCCTGCCCGATCGAGGACCTGCTCAGCGTCGTGGCGGTCTTGCCGCGGAACCTCTCCCCGGCGACCATCGACGTGTTGTGCGCCTCGGGGGAGATCGTCCAGTTGCGGTAGCCGCTGTTCTCGTACGAGTCGAAACCGGCGTCGACCAGGACGTCACGGCCCTGGGCGTAGTAGGTCACGCCCAGGTGGTCCTCGTGGCCGTGGTACTTCATGCCGGGCCCGAAGCGGATGGAGTAGAACGCCGACTCGGGCTTGTCCCAGGCGGTGCGCCCGTAGACGTAGCCGCCGCCGAACACCCGTACGGTCTGCTTCGGGTGGCTGTAGCCGACCGGCCGCACGTCCGCGCCGCCGTCGCCGATCGGGACCATGAACCCGTCGGGCTGGGTGGAGTGGGAGATGAAGTCCTCCAGCGACTCCCAGCGCCGGGAGATGTCGCCGGGCACCGCGCGCTTGCACGCCTTGATGTTCTCCATCGCGACCTTCAGGCGGTCGTGGACGTAGAGCGCGTAGCGCGGGGCCTGCTCGCGCAGCACCCCCTGGGAGTCGACGTCGAGCTTCACGGTCTCGGTGAGCCGCCTGATCGCGAGGCTGGACCACTGGTCGCGGCCGTAGCGGCAGCCGATGCCGAGCAGCGCGATGTCCTGGTCGATGCCGTGGTTGTGGCCCTTCTCGTACAGCCTCGGGTCGGAGAGCATCTTCGCGTGCTCGGCCAGGCTGCCGGTGAGCCACGAGCCGCCGACGTGCTTGCTGAGGCAGACCAGCGCGGGGGCGCGCAGCGCGATCGGGTGCTCCTGCCAGGCGTACGGGCTGGTCTTCGCGCCGCCGCGGGGGTTGTCGGCCACCCAGTCCTTGGCGATCTCGACGGCCCGCGTCAGGTACGCCTCGTTGCCGTTCGTCTCGTAGTCGGCGACGAGACGGCCCATCCAGCGCAGCGAGTGGAAGACCATGCTCCACGAGCGGTTCCGGTAGGGGTCGGTGCGCCAGTCGACGTCCTTGCCGACCTTCACCGGGTCGAGGTCGAGGAAGTCGACCTCGCCGTTCATGATGTCCGTCGACGTCGGCGTGGCGGGCAGCCAGTCGCCCTGGCACTCGGCTGTGCGTTTCGCCTCCCTCGCCTCCGCGGTCCCGACCGTGACGCCGCAGGTCATCAGGAGGCTGATGCAGAGGGCTAATGCTTTTGTGCGGCGGCGCACGCCAGTTCCTTCCGGGCCGAACGAGGGGGGCGGATCATGCTGTCCGAATCCCACCAAACCGGTCAAGCTGGGATGGTCCCTTCTGAAACATCGTTAGCAACTAGATGCGGGTCTCCCAGTTTCCTCACAGCGTTCACAGCTTTCACGGGGGTCACGGCTTTCGCGGGGACGCACAGCGTTCCCGCTGCTCTCACCGTCCTCGCCGTTCCCGTCGCTCCTGCCGTCCCGTGTCACTCCCGCCCGGTCCGTTCACCGTCCGCTCGCCCGTGGCGGGATTTCGTCGGTCGATGTCTCTCCTGCCACTCGCGGACGCCGCCGCGTTTCGGCAGGCTGGGCGACATGAGATTCGCCGACATCGTCATCCCCGACACACCGGCCGCCCGAGGCGCGCTGGAGGTGGCGACCGCCTACTGCTCGCCCGCCCTGCTCAACCACTCCGTCCGCGCCTACCTGTTCGCGGCGGCCTACGGTGCGATGAACGGTGTCGCCTTCGACGACGAGCTGCTGTACGTCGCGTCGATGATGCACGACCTCGGCCTGGTCAAGGAGTTCGACAGCCACACCGTGCCGTTCGAGGAGGCGGGCGGCCATGTCGCGTGGGTCTTCGCCGCCGGGGCCGGGTGGCCCGTCGAGCGCCGCGTGCGCGCGTCGGAGATCGTCGTACGCCACATGTGGGACAAGGTCGACCCCGAGGAGGACCCCGAGGGATACCTGCTCGAACTGTCCACCGCGCTCGACATCTCCGGGCGGCGGCCGGAGGACTTCCCGGCGGAGCTCCGCGCCGAGGTGCTGCGGCACTACCCCCGGCTGGGGATCGGCCCGGAGTTCACCGCGTGCTTCGTCGACCAGGGCACCCGCAAGCCGGACAGCCTGGCCGGACGGTTCGTCCGCGCGGGGGCCGCCGAGCGCATCGCCGCCAACCCCCTGGACCGCTGACGACTCCCCGCCCGGAGCCGAGCCCCTGGATCGCTGAGGATTCCTTGCCCGGAGCCGAGCTCCTGGACCGCTGAAAGCCCCTTGGACCGTCGAGGACTCTTCACCGGGAACCCGTCCCCTCGGACCGTTGAAGGCTTCCCGCCGGGAACCTGGTCTCCTGGAGCGCTGAAAGCTCACCGCCGGGAGCCAGGCCCCCGGACCGCTGAAAGCTCCCCGCCGGAGGCCCGGTCCCCGGACCGCCGACGGCCTCCCGCGGGGAGTTCGGTCTCTCGCCGCCGGTCAGGCTCCGGGTGCGGGGCCGGTGCTCTGGACGACCTCGAACGACCACAGCTCGGCCCCGGTGGCGGCCGGTCCCTGCCCGGGGCCGTGACCCTGGGCCGGGCCCTGCCCCTGACCGTGCCCGTGGCCCTGGGCCGCGCTGTGGGGGTTGCCGTGTCCCTGCCCCTGTCCGGCCTCGGCGGCGGCCTGGGCGTGGCCCCGCTGGAAGGCCTGGCTCTCGGTCCAGCGCTTGAAATCCTCCTCGGAACGCCAGCGGGTGTAGACCAGGTACCGGTCGGTGCCGTCCACGGGACGGAGCAGCTCGAACCACTCGAACCCGTCCGCGGACTCGACGATCCCCGCCCGGCTGGAGAAGCGGCGTTCCAGCTCCTCGCGCATCTCCCCGGACACCGTCAGCGCGTTTATCTTCACGACCGAAGGCACATCGTCTCCTCGAAGCGTTGGTTTCCCTGATCACTCTATGATCGGCGCTCCGTCACGTGGCTCAGGCGAGGGTCCTCCGGCGGCGTGGCGCGTCCTCCAGGCTCACCCGGGCGACGGCGGGCATGCGCTCGGCCTCCAGCGCCTGGCGCATGTGCGGGATGACCACCCCGCCCAGCTGCTCGCGGACCGCGCTCATCGGCGCGTCCTCGGCGACCGTCACCTTCATCCGTACGGCGGGGTGCGCGCTCGTGCCGATCATGTCGGCGGTGGCGTTGATGATCGCGGGGTGCGTGCCCGCCTCGGCGGCCGCCGCGTCGGTGACGCTGCCCGTGTCGACCTCGGTGACCCCGTCGGGGCCGCCGTCCAGGCGCATGCCGCCCAGCTTCTCGTGGCGTCCCTGGGCCAGCAGCCAGCGCAGGCCGAACAGCGCGAGCACGATGCCCGCCGCCGCGATCACCCACCACAGCCACGGGTCGTAGGTGGCGAACGGCTGGCGTACCGAGCCGTCCACGAGCGGGCTGCGGGCCGGCGCCTGCGGGAACGCCCTCGCGCCGCGTGCGATCGCCAGGGCGCTGAGGACCATCAGCGCCAGTCCCACGATGAGCAACCCCAGCCGGTTGCCCCGGGCGGTCTTGTCGTCCATGGCACTCACTTCTCTCGCAGGTACACGCGGACGGGATACTTCCAGACGGGGGAGAGCGCGGTGATCCGCAGGTTCACGGCCTCCCGTACGGCGTCGGCCAGCCCGCGGGTGTCCCGCATGCCGCTGTCGGCCGCGACGTGCACGGCCTTTCCCCGCAGCCGCACCCGGGCGTGCTCGATCCCCTGCACCTGCTCGGCCGCGTGGGCGAGCGACCGGGTGAAGCCCCGGCGCTGCATGCCGATGGCGAGGTCCTTGTCCCCGGTCCTCACCGGGATCAGCGTGGGCCGTCCCGGGACGATCGCGAGCAGCACCAGCAACAGGCCAAGCAGCCCCGCCAGGCCCGCGCCCGCCATCACCCGAGGGTCGTTCCACGGCGTCGACGCCGCCCAGGACAGCATCCGGTCGTACGGCACCAGGCGGAGCGGGCGGCCCAGCAGCGCGGAGATGACCTCCAGCGCGAGAAGGAGGCCGACCAGGGTCATCACGATGGCCGTGAGGACCGACGGAAGCACCCGGCGCGGGCGGAACGCCCTGACCGCCGCGCGATCCGCGGAGGCGTCCTTCGCCACCGTGCCGTATATCGGCGGCGGGTAGGGCTCCGTCGTGCCGTAGGCCGACGGTACGGCGGGTTCCGTGCCGTACGCCGGTGGTACGGCGGGCTCGGTCGTGCCGTACGCCGATGACGCGGCCGGATCGG
Organism: Streptosporangium sp. NPDC002524; assembly: GCF_040295985.1. Classification (NCBI taxonomy): domain Bacteria; kingdom Bacillati; phylum Actinomycetota; class Actinomycetes; order Streptosporangiales; family Streptosporangiaceae; genus Streptosporangium; species Streptosporangium sp. NPDC002524. Next base: position 230,238 of record NZ_JBEOWK010000007.1, read on the forward strand.
TGGTGCCGTACGCCGGTGGTGCGGCCGGGTCTGTCGTGCCGTATGCCGGTGGTGCGGCCGGTTCCGTCATCTCCGGACGGGGTGTGGGCGTCGTCTCACCGGTCGGTTCCGCTCTGGGGACCGGCTCCCCCGGGTCGGGTACCTGCCTGGCCATCATCGCTCCTCACGTAGCGGGACGATGTCCTCGGTGGGGTTGTCGGCGGGGTCGCCTGCGGGCGCGGTGGTCCGGTCCGGGCTTCCGGCACCGGTCCGGCCGGAGCCGCCCGCCGGATCTCCTCCGGCCGTCGTGGCGCCCCCGGCCCCCAAGGACCCCGAGGCTCCCGAGGCCTCCCGGTCGCCGTGATCGCCATGATCGCCGTGGTCGTCACGGGTGGAGGCCACGTTGGTGACGAGGACGTCGATGTAGCCGACGTCCTTGCCGGTGAGGGCCATCACCCGCCGGGCGACGTGGTGCCTGACCTCCTCGGCCACCTCGCGGATCGGGGCCGGGTACTCCACCGTCACGTCCAGCCGGAGCGTCGTGAGCTCACCGTCGAGGGTGGCGCGGGTGCCGCCCCGGAAGGACAGCGGCCCCCGCTCGCCGACCTCCCGTACCCGTGCCACCTCTCCGGCCGCGCGGGCCGCGATGCGCGACACCACCCGGTCGGATATGTCGGTCCTGCCACGCTGTTCGGCCGGTACGGCCTGCCGCGACGGCTGGGCGGGGACGGCGGATCGCGTTGACCGCCCGGTCTCCGCGAGGGCGGAGCCCGCCTGCCGCGAGGCAGGGGGGTCCGGATCCGCGGACGTCCCCGAGGACGTGGGACGGTGCTCGACAGGGGTGTTCATCGACGTCTCGCCGCCAGCCGGGACAGGTCGACCTCTCCGGTCTCCGCGAATCGGCCGATGAGGAACCCGACGGCGCCCAGTACGAGCACCAGCAGGAACGCGCCCAGGCCGCCGAAGGCCGCCGCGAAGCCCAGAAGGACGCCGACGATCGTGCCGACTACGGACCACACTGGGAAATTACTCATCTCAAACCTCCGATATGGACGTTGACCGGCCGATCGCCCACCATCGGAGCGACCGCCGCTCGCACTTCGTCGGCGATCTCCGGTAGCGGGCGGCCCATCCTGACGACGATCGAGACCTCCACCTCGTCCTCGCGCAGCGCGATCCCGGGCAACCGCTCACCGGGCAGATAGGTCGCCACGGTCCCGAACGGCCCGCCCGACAGGTCCACGACGTCGGGGCAGCGCCGTACGGCGTCGGTGATCCTGTGCGCGAGGGCGGACGCCTTGAAAGCCGGGTCCTCCGGTTCGCGGGCGAACGCGGCCGTCTCGCGTGCGTGCTCCGGCGCCTGCCGGGTCGCGGTGGCCGCCCCACGGGCCGGTTCCCCGGCCTCGCGCGAGGGCCTTACCGTCTCCCCGGCCCCCCGGCCGCGACCTGGTTCCTGACCATGGCCTGGTTCCTGTCCGCGACCCGGTTCCTGGCTACGACCTGGTTCCTGGTTGCGGCCCGTCTCGGTCTCCCGGCCACCACCGGTCTCCCAGCCGCCACCGGTCTCCCGGCCCTGGACGGCCGCTCTCCGGGCGGGACCCTCCGGCTCGCGCGCGGGCGGGGCCTTCTGCCGGGGTACGGCGGCCGGTTTGCGAGACGGATCGTTCGGCCGGTGCGCGGGTATGGCCGTCGCCGGTGTCGGGACGGAGGTCCTGGCGGGCTCCCCCGATCCGCGCGCGGGGGCGGCCGTCTCGCGACCGGGCCCCCCACCCCTCGGAGGCGTGGTCGCCCCGCCGCCGGACTCTTCCGGCCGCGCGGGCGTGGTCGTCCCGTGGCCGGGCTCTCCCGGCCGCGCGGGCGTCGTCCCGTGACCGGTCTCTTCCGGTCGCGGGGGCATGGGCGTCCGGCGACCGGACTCCTCCCGCCGCGCGGGCGGGGTCGTCCGGCGGCCGGGCTCTCCCGGCCGGGCGGGCCCGGTGGTCTCGCCGCCGGGCTCTCCGTGCCGCGCGGTCGTCTCGCGGTCCGGATCCGCCGGCGCCGGAGGAGTCGCGCTCTCGCGTGCCGGGTCCCCGGGCTCGCGGCCCGGTCCCGCCGCACCGCCTGCCGGGCCGCTCACTGGACGCGGGGCTCCGACTCGGACGACTCTTCCTGCCTGTCCTTGTCCTGGCCGGGCATGTGGACGTCGGAGACCTTGATGTTGACCTCGGTGACCTCGAGCCCGGTCATGCGCTCGACGGCCATGATCACGTTGCGGCGTACGGCGGCGGCCAGGTCGGGGATGGCGATCCCGTACTCGACGACCACTTCCAGGTCGGCGGCGGCCTGCCGCTCGCCCACCTCGACCGAGACTCCCTGGTTGGCGCTCTTGTCGGCGCCCACCATGCCGCGTACCGCGCCGAGAGCGCGTGCGGTGCCCGCGCCCATGTTGTGCACGCCAGGGATCTCCCTGGCCGCGAGGCCCGCGATCTTCGATACGACCCCGCTGTCGATGGTGGTGGTCCCCTTGGAGGTGACCAGGCCACCCTGGGATCCGGGACTGTCGGTGCGTGCCCTGGGCACCGTGGCCTCGTCGCCCTTGGGCCTGTTCACCGTGCTGGATTCGGTCACGTCCGTTCCTTCCCCCGTAGGAAGGCCTTCTGGCCTCCCCGATGCCTCTCAGGCGGTCATACCCCTCATATGCCTATAAATCAGGACATAGCTTTTCTTGGAGCAAACATGGCGCTATCGATAAAATCGGATTTGTAGACATTTTTAGTCGTATATGGTGCGCGCTTCCCTGGCACTGGGACGGGGAGACGCTGGCACGGTCCGGCGGGACCCCGAGCGCGACTAGCCTTGTCGTGTGCGTATAGCGAGGTTCTCCACAGGAGACGGTGTCGGGTTCGGGGTGGTCGAGGGAGGCCCGGGGGAGGAGTTCATCTCCGGGATCTCCGGTCACCCGTTCGGGCCGATCCAGTTCACCGGCGAGCGATACTCGCTCTCCCAGGTCAGGCTGGTCGCGCCCATGCTGCCCAGCAAGGTCGTCGCGATCGGCAAGAACTACGCCGACCACGCCCACGAGATGGGCGGCGAGGTCCCCGACGAGCCGCTGGTCTTCCTCAAGCCGTCGACCTCGGTGATCGGCTCGGGCGAGGCCATCGCCTACCCGACGACGCTCTCCCAGCGGGTCGACTACGAAGGGGAGCTGGCGGTGGTGATCGGCAGGCTCTGCCGCGAGGTGCCCCGCGAGCGGGCGCACGAGGTCATCTTCGGCTACACCTGCGCCAACGACGTCACGGCGCGGGACCTGCAGAAGAAGGACGTCCAGTTCACCCGGGCCAAGGGCTTCGACACCTTCTGCCCGCTCGGGCCGTGGATCCAGACCGAGCTCGACCCGGGCGACGTCGGCATCGTCACGTCGGTGAACGGCGAGATCAAGCAGAACTCGCGCACCTCCAAGCTCATGTACGACATCCCCGCGCTGATCGCCCACGTGAGCGCGGTCATGACCCTGATCCCCGGTGACGTCATCCTCACCGGGACCCCCGAGGGGGTCGGCCCGCTCAACGTCGGCGACGAGGTCAGCGTCTTCATCGAAGGAATCGGCACTCTCAGCAACCGGGTGGTCTCCCGTGATTAGGGTTCGTTTCGCCCCCTCGCCGACCGGCATGTTCCATGTCGGCGGCGCCCGCTCCGCGCTGTTCAACTGGGCCCTGGCCGAACAGGCCGGCGGGAGGTTCGTGCTGCGCATCGAGGACACCGACGCCGCGCGCAACCGCCCCGAATGGACCGAGGGCATCATCTCGGCACTCGCCTGGATCGGCGTCAACGCGGACAACCCGGCCTTCGAGGGCCCCTACTTCCAGTCGTCGTACGAGAAGCAGCACCGCGAGGCCGTGGCCGGGCTCGTCACCGGCGGCCGGGCCTACTACTGTACGTGCACGCGTGACGACGTGAAGGCGCGCACCGGCTCCGAGCACCAGGGCTACGACGGCTTCTGCCGCGACCGGGGCCTGACCGAGGGCGCGGTCCGCTTCCGTACGCCCGACGAGGGCGTCACCGTGGTCCAGGACCTGGTCCGCGGCACCGTCGAGTTCCCCAACAACGCGATGGAGGACTTCGTCGTCGCGCGCGGCGACGGCTCCCCGCTGTTCGTGCTGGCCAACGTCGTCGACGATGTCGAGATGCGGATCAGCCACGTGGTCCGGGCCGAGGAGCACCTGTCCAACACGCCCAAGCAGCAGCTGCTCTGGGAGGCGCTCGGCGTCACCCCGCCCACCTGGGCGCACGTGCCGGTGATCGTCAACGAGAAGCGCCAGAAGCTGTCCAAGCGCCGCGACAAGGTCGCCCTGGAGTCCTACCGCGACGAGGGCTACCTCGCCGAGGCGATGGTCAACTACCTGATGCTGCTCGGTTGGGGCCCCGGCGACGACCGGGAGATCATGCCCTGGGCGGAGATGGTGCCGCTGTTCAAGCTGGAGGACGTCAACCCCTCCTCGGCGTTCTTCGACGAGAAGAAGCTCCGCGCGTTCAACGGCGAGTACATCCGGGCGCTGCCCCTGGAGGAGTTCGCCGCCCGCTGCGAGCCGTGGCTGGAGCCCGGCTGGGACCGCGCGACCTTCGCCAGGGTCGCCGAGCTCGCCCAGACCCGCATCGCGGTGCTGTCCGAGATCACGGCGAACGTCGACTTCCTCTTCCTGGACGAACCCGTCTTCGACCAGGCCTCGTGGGACAAGGCGATGAAGAACTCCGCCGTGGAGATCCTCACCGGCTATCTCGCCCGCCTGGAGACGGTCGACATGGACCCCGAGTCGCTGAAGACCGCGCTGGAGGAGGTCGGCCTCGAACAGGGCCTCAAGCTCGGCAAGGCCCAGGCCCCCGTGCGCGTCGCCGTCACCGGCCGGACCGTGGGCCTGCCGCTGTTCGAGTCGATCGAGGTCCTCGGCCGCGAGCGCTCCGCCGAGCGCCTCCGCGCCGCCCTCGCGAAGCTCCAGGCCTGACCGGCCGGACCTCGCCTCACGGATCGGGACCGGGCTCCGGGCCCCTATCCGGTCCTCATCCGGCCTTCGCGCCCCGCCCGGCCCCCGTCCCCCGCGAGGCGAGGTCGTCCCAGAAGGCGAGGTTGTGGGCCGAGGCGCGGTCGAAGGGCTTGATGCCGCCCCGCCCCGGCGACAGCTCCTGCACGTACGGCGTGCCGTCGGCGGGGCGCACGCGCTTCCAGGCGGGCAGGCCCGGCCGGTTCGGGTCGCCGGTGGCGGCGAACCTCGACCAGTAGTCGATCATCGTGTCCCCGAGCCGCCGCTGCGCGGGGGTGAGCGGAGCGGACTCCCAGCCGACCCCGAACAGGAACGACAGCTCGGAGCCGTGCGCGGCGAGCGGCCTGATCCCGTGGGGCAGCGGGAAGAGCGGGGGCGCCGTACGGTCGGTGAACTCGTAGGAGTAGGTCGGCACGTGCCGGGCGAGCAGCAGGTCGGTGTCGCGCGCCGGCCAGGCCCAGTCCAGGTCGCTCATGATGGCCGCCACCGCCTGGAAGGGCGGGCCGTCGTGGATGCCCACCGGGTACCGGGCCAGGACCTCGGGCGCCGCGGCGCCGAACCTGGTGTTGACGGCGGCCTCGTAGCCCTCCGCCGTCATCGGCCCCTGGGAGATCAGCGGAGCGAACAGCGTGCCCTCGTCCCGGGTGATGCCCGTCAGCACCGGCACCCGGTGGAAGCGGCCCTCCTGGAGCACCTTCGCCGGGTCCTCGGGCAGCACCGCGTTGCCGTACCCCGGCAGCGGGAGGGGGTCCTGGGTGAGCAGGTCGGCCACCGGCTTGCCCCGCAGGCAGGCGGCCGCGGTCCCCGGGTCGGCGCACCCCAGCAGGGCGGCCAGATACTGCCCGTAGCCCTCGTAGGAGACCTTGGGCAGCCACAGGGGCAGATCCAGGACCGGCCTCAGCGGGGTGCCGTCGAAGCTCCCCGCCCCGCACGGGGTGCTCTGGGTGATCGCCCGGTGGAACAGCCCCGCCGCCGAGGGGGAGGTGAGCTGCGCGCACACCGAGTGCGACCCCGCGGACTCGCCGGCCAGGGTGACGTTGCGCGGGTCGCCGCCGAACGCCGCCGCGTTGCGCCGCACCCAGCGCAGGGCCGCCTGCTGGTCCTCGATCCCGAAGGCCCCGGAGTTCTCCAGCCCGGGATGGCCGAAGAACCCGAGCATCCCCAGCCGGTAGTTGACCGTCACCACCACGACGTCGCCCCGGCCGGCCAGCCTGCGGGCGTCGTAGTCGCTGCCCGCGCCCCTCGTCAGGCCCCCGCCGTGCAGCCACACCAGGACCGGCCTGAGCCGGTTCCCGCCGCTTCGCGCGGGCGCGGTCACGTTGAGGTAGAGGCAGTCCTCCGCCTCGCTCGCGGGCAGCCCCCAGTCGTCGGCGGTCTGCGCGCACCGGCTGCCGGGCGCGGTGGCGTCGCGCACCCCCTGCCACGGGGCGACGGCCCGCGGCGACCGCCAGCGCAGCTCCCCGACCGGCGGCGCGGCGTACGGGATGCCCTGGAAGAGCCGCTGACCGCCGGTCTCCGCGCCCTTCACCCACCCGGCGTCGGTACGGACCGTCGTACCCCCCGCGGAAGCCGCCTCGCCGGCCGCGGCCGGGTCGGCGGCTCCCAGCAGCAGGGCTCCCGCCAGACCGGCGACGAGCGCGGCGCTGATCCTGTTCCGTGGTCGTTTCATGACCTTTACGATGCCCGCCGGACGCGTCGCGCGCACTGTCCCTGCGCCCATCGCGGGGGTGCGGTTTCCCGCACCCCCGCGATGGACGAAGGGCCACGCGGGCAGGGGGGCTAGGTCAGCAGGCCGCGGCGCTTCAGCAGGGGCTCGATGCGCGGGTCGCGCCCGCGGAAGTCGCGGAAGGCCTCCATCACGTCCCGCGAGCCGCCCACCGACAGCAGGGTGGAGCGGAAGTGGTCGCCGTTCCCGCGCCCGAGGCCGCCGTTCTCCTTGAACCAGTCGACGCTCTCGGCGTCGAGCACCTCGCTCCAGATGTACGAGTAGTAGCCGGCGCTGTAGCCGCCCACCCCGCTGAAGAAGATGTGCGCGAAGTAGTTGGTCCGGTAGCGGGGGCGGACCAGCTCGAAGGCGATCCCGGCCCGCTCCAGGGCCGCGTTCTCGAACGCCTCGGCGTCCTCGACGGTCTCGCCCGCCGCGAGCTTGTGCCAGGACCAGTCGAGCAGCGCCGCCGCGAGGTACTCGACGGTGCTGAAGCCCTGGTTGAACTTCTCGGCGGCCTTCATCTTCTCCAGGAGCTCGGCGGGCACGGGCTCGCCGGTCTCGTGGTGCCTGGCGAAGTTGGCGAGGATCGACGGCCAGGTGGCCCACATCTCGTTGACCTGCGAGGGGTACTCCACGAAGTCGCGCGGCACCGCCGTGCCGGAGACCCGGGGGAAGCGCACGTCGGAGAACAGGCCGTGCAGGGCGTGGCCGAACTCGTGGAAGGCGGTGTTGACCTCGTCGAACGTGAGCAGCGTCGGCCCCTCGGCGGGCTTGGTGATGTTGAGGTTGTTCATCACCACGGGCCGCTCGTCGAACAGGTGCGACTGGTCGACCAGGTTGTTCATCCAGGCCCCGCCGCGCTTGGTGGGCCGGGCGTACGCGTCGAACAGGAACAGCCCGAGCGGCGAGCCGTCGGCGTCGAACACCTCGAAGACCCGCACGTCCGGGTGGTACCCGGCCAGGTCGTCGCGCTCGGAGAAGACGACCCCGTACAGCTCGCCCGCCGCGTGGAAGACCCCGTCGCGCAGCACCCGGTCCAGCTCGAAGTACGGGCGCAGGTCGGCCCCGTCGAAGTCGTAGCGGGCCTTGCGCACCCGCTCCGCGTAGAAGGACCAGTCCCACGGCTCGATGGGGAAGCCGGCCTGCTCGCTCAGCGCCTCGGCCTCCCGGCGGGCGTTGGCCACCGCCGGGCCCACCAGCTTGCCGAGCATCTCCTCGACGGCGTCGGTGGTCTTCGCCGTCTGGTCGGCGACGGAGTAGGCGGCGTGGCTGGGGTAGCCGAGCAGCGCCGCCCGCTCGGCGCGGAGGGTCGCCACCCTGGCCGCCAGCTCGAAGTTCTCCGGAGCCCGGCCCGTGGACAGCTCGTACAGCCTCCTGCGGGTCTCCCTGTCGGTCAGCTCCGCCAGAGAGGGCTGGTTGGTGTGGTTGAACAGCGTCAGGACGTACGAGCCGTCCTTCTCGATCGCCTTGATCGTGCTCTCGGAGAGCCCATCCAGCAGCCTGACGTCATCGACGACCAGGGCGGAGGCGGTGGAGGCCGTCAGCAGGTTCTGGGAGAAGGTCGTGGCGAGCCTGCTCAGCTCCTCGTTGAGCTCCCTGAGGCGCTCCTGGTCGGCCTCGGACAGGTCGGCCCCGGCCCTGACGAAGTCGACGCGGTACTTCTCCAGCAGCCACGCCTCCTCGGCGTCGTCGGTCGTCACCTGTTTGATCCGGGCGTACAGGGAGCGGTCCAGGCGGATGGAGTCGGCGTGCTGGGTGAGCTTGGGGGAGACCTCCGTCTCGATCTCCCGGATGCCGTCGGTCGCGTCGGAGGCGGAGACGCTGAAGAAAACGGTCACGGTCCGGTTGAGGATCCGTCCCGAGCGCTCCAGGGCCTCGATCGTGTTGGCGAACGTCGGGGGCTCCGGATTCTCGATGATCTCCCGCACCTCACGCAGCTGGTCGGCCATGCCGCGCTCGAAGGCCGGGAGGTAGTGCTCCTCCCTGACCAGGGCGAACGGCGGAAGTCCGTAGGGCAGCTGGCTGGGGGTGAAGAACGGGTTGTCGGTCAAAGCGGGAACTCCTCACGTGCGGCCGGATCTCTCCAGCAGCGTTACACAGTGGACCTTGGTGGCGGCAGCCGGGTGATACCGCGATTCGGCCGACGGCAATCGTTTTGGTCTTGACCCCCAACCTGGGCTATTCTTTCGGAGTCGCCAGCGAGTCCCGCAAGGGGGTCCAGCGCGGTGGGGTATGGTGTAATTGGCAACACGGCTGATTCTGGTTCAGTTGTTCTAGGTTCGAGTCCTGGTACCCCAGCTGCATCTTCTCTGGAAGATGCCGCAGATTCGGTCCCCTCCGAATCTGATGACAGTGTGTAGGGTCCCGTCGTCTAGTGGCCCAGGACGCCGCCCTCTCAAGGCGGTAGCGCCGGTTCGAATCCGGTCGGGACTACCACTGTCTCTCGCAAGGCTCCGTCGTCTAGTGGCCTAGGACGCCGCCCTCTCAAGGCGGTAGCGCCGGTTCGAATCCGGTCGGGGCTACATCGCGAACCCCGGAAGCGATCGCTTCCGGGGTTTTCGCATTTCCGGATTTCATGAAATTCCCGCGCCTCCCGTTCCGGGCCCGCCTTCGTGTTTCCGCTCCCGCGCTTTCCCCGCGCTCGGGCGGGCCTGGCGGTACAGACGTACAGGACCCAGGAGCGCGGATCCAGCGTACGGATCCAGGAGCGCGGGCCCGGCAGTACGGCCCAGGAGTGCGAATCCAGGAGTGCGGGGCGCCCTCCCCGGCGGCCGGGCCCATCACCTACTGTGCAGAGTACGTAATCCATACCCAGGTATGACCCCTCGCGATGGTGGAGCCCATGTCGACGACGCCCCAGACCCAGCCGACGATCTCGCGGACCCACTCGTGGGCGCCGCCGACACTCCCCGCCGACGTGGCGGAACTGTCGGGCCTGGAGTTCCTGGAGCGGCTGGCCGACGGCCGCATCCCCCCGCCGCCGATCGCGAGCACGCTCGGTTTCCGGCTGACCCACGTCGAGCGCGGCCTGGCGGTCTTCGTGGGGGAGACCGGCGAGCACCTCTACAACCCGCTCGGAAGCGTGCACGGCGGCTATCTCGCCACCCTGCTCGACTCGGCCCTCGGGTGCGCGGTCATGACGGAGCTGCCGCCCGGCAAGGCGTACACGACCGTCCAGCTCGGGGTGAACATGGTCCGGCCGGTCCACGCGAGCACCGGGCCGCTGCGCTGCGAGGGCAGGACCCTGCACGTGGGCCGGACCGTCGCCACCGCGGAGGCGCGGATCGTGGGTGAGGGCGACGGCAAGCTGTACGCCCACGCCACCACGACCTGCGCCGTCTTCCCGCTGCGCTGAGCCGATCCCGTCCCGGGCGGTCCCTGACCGTCCCTGGCCGTCCCCAGGCGCTTCTCGGCCGTCCCCAGTCGTCCCCAGTCGTTCCCGGCCGTCCCCGGCCGTTCCCGGCCGTTCCCGGCCGTTCCCGGCCGTCCCCGGCCGTTCCCGGCCGTCCCCGGCCGTTCCCGGCCGTCCCCGGCCGTCCCCGGCCGTTCCACGGCAGAGGCCGGGGCGGGGGGAGGGCTGAGGGCAGGGCTGGGCCGGGGCCTGCTCCGGAGCCGGTCGTCCGTGGCTCCGGAGCGGGACCGGAAGGCTAGTTCTGGCCCGAGCGGGCCTTGAACAGGGCCCGCTTGGCCGCCTTGCCCACCTGCTTGTCGGGGTGGGCCTTGCCGATCGCCTCCAGCAGCTCCTCGAGGTGCGGGTGCGGCACCTTCCAGATCACTTCGAGCAGGCTGACCAGGTTCGGTACGTTGCCGATATCGTCGAGGCTGCTGACGAACTCCGGGCGGCCGAGACCGGCGGAGATGGTCAGCATGTCGAGGATGAGCCAGTGGGTGTCGGCCTGGGTGGGCGTGGGGGCGTCCTCGACGCCCAGCTGGGCCAGGTGGGTGGCGGCGTACGGGCGCAGGGACGGCTCGTCGAGGGCCTCCCGCCACGCGGGCACGGCCACGTCGCCGAGCGAGCCGACCATGCTGGCCGCCTGGACCCGGATCAGCGCGTCGGCGTCGTCCTCGGCGGCGGCCTCCAGCAGGTCCCTGGCGGCCTGCTCGGGGGCGCGCAGCTCCATCCAGGCCGCGAACTCGGCGTCGGCCTCCTCCTCGGGAAGCTCGGCGCCGAAGGAGAGCAGGTCCAGGGCCGTCATCGCGTCGATGGCGGGCCGGGCGTCCAGCTCGATGTCGGCGTCGTCCACGAGGTGGACCACGCCTTCCATGCCGAGCGGCGTCAGCCGCACCTGGTCGTGCTCCACCTCGACCATGCCGTATCCGGCGAGCCAGTCGAGCACGGGGTTGAGCGGGTCGCCGTACTGCGCGGTGGCGGCGGACCAGGCCTCGGCGCCCAGGTCGTCGTACTCGGCGGCGGCCTCGGCGAGCTCGGTGCGGAGCTCGGCCAGCGGCTTCGAGCCCGTCGCGAGCAGCACCCGGACCAGCAGGGCCCTGGTCAGCCCGGACAGGGCGATCGTGGCCTCCTCGTCCTCCAGCTCGGGGTCGCCGTAGTCGATGGAGTGCAGGCCCGCCATCCACGCGTCGAGGGCGTCGTCGTCCTCCTCGAAGGGCCACTCCGCGGTGTCGGCGTCGACGCTGACCGTGTCCTCGCCCTCGGGCTGGAGGAAGTCGAGGTCGATCGCGAGGTTCCAGATGTTCCAGAGGGCGGGGACGGAGTCGGCCAGCGACGCGTCGCCCTTCTCGGGGACCGGAAGTTTCAGGACCCCCAGGGCCTCGACGATCTCGGCGTCGTCGAGCAGGCTCGTCTCGCCCACCCGGCGCTCGGTCCCGACCCAGACCGCGAGGTCGCGGGCCTTGGCGATGAGGGTCGTCCCGCGGGTGGCCGCGGCCAGCTCGCCGTCCGGGCGGAGCCGGATCGTCGGCAGCTCGGAGAGCTCGTCGGCGAACGGCTCGAAGTCGCCGAGCCCCTCGGACTCCTCGTCGTACTCCTCGTCGTCTTCGTCGTCGTCCTCGACGACGAGGTCCTCCATGGCGTCGACGAAGTCGTCCTCGAGGCGGTCGAGCTCGGCGAGCAGGTCGCCCAGCGAGGCGGAGCCCTTGGCCAGGCGGTCGGACTCCGACAGGAAGGTCAGGTAGGCGCGGATCGCGGGCACCATGCCGTCGGCGGCCGCGTCGGGGTCCTCGACGACCTGTGGCATCCGGTCGAGCAGCACCGTGCGCAGGTCGGACTGCTTCCACCGGCCGACGTCGTCGGAGGCGATCAGGCGGTGCCAGAGTGCGACAGAGCCGACCAGATTGGAATCGCTGCCGGGTGCGTTCTCACGCGCCCAGAGGATGAAGTTTTGGAGCAGGGGACGCAGTTCAGCCGCGGCTGCCTCGATGCGATCTGTCACCTTCCCAGCCTAGGGGGCCGGAGGGGTGCTCGCCTCCTCATATCGCCCTCCGGTGGGCCGGTGTCAACCACCACGGCCCTCCGGTCGGGTGATCCGGCCGCCTCGGCGTGCCCGTTCGCTGTCAGCCGCCCCCAGGCCGCTCCTCCAACCGACCCTCGGCCGGGTCCCCAAGCGCGGTCCTCCAGCCGACCTGCAGTCGGTCCTCGGCCGGTCCTCGGCCGGTCCTCGGCCGGTCCTCGGCCGGTCCTCGGCCGGTCCTCGGCTGAGTCCCCAGGCGGTCCTCCGGCAGGCGCTCAGTTGGCGCGGCGCATCGATTCGGTGATCCGTTCGGCGGCGGTGACCACGGGGGCGGCGTGCAGGCGGCCGGGGGTGCGGGTCAGGCGCTCGATCGGGCCGGAGACCGACACCGCGGCGACCACCTTGCCGCCCGCGCCCCTGATCGGCGCCGAGACGCTGGCCACGCCCTGCTCGCGCTCGCCGACGCTGTGCGCCCAGCCCCTGCGCCGCACGCTCGCCAGCGTGGCCGCGGTGAACTTGGCCCCGCGCAGGCCCCGGTGCAGGCGGTCGGGCTCCTCCCAGGCGAGCAGGATCTGCGCCGCGGAACCGGCGAGCATCGGCAGCGCCGAGCCGACCGGCACGGTGTCGCGCAGCCCGCTGGCGCGCTCGGCGGCGGCCACGCAGACCCGCTCGTCGCCCTGGCGACGGTAAAGCTGGGCACTCTCCCCGGTCAGGTCCCTGAGCTGGGTGAGGACCGGGGAGGCGACGGCGAGCAGCCGGTCCTCGCCGGCGGCCGTGGACAACTCGGACAGGCGTGGGCCCAGCACGAACCGGCCCTGTGTGTCGCGGGAGACGATCCGGTGATGCTCCAGCGCGACGGCCAGCCGGTGGGCCGTGGGCCGTGCCAGGCCGGTGGCCTGAACGAGCTGCGCGAGGGACGCCGGGCCTGCTTCGAGGGCGTTGAGCACGAGGACGGCCTTGTCGAGTACGCCGACTCCGCTAGAGTTGTCCATACACCGATACTGCCGTCTCGACATATGAGAAAGCAAGTGGGAGTGGGACAGCCGATCGCAAGGAGGCGACATGGGCCGCACGCTCGCGGAGAAGGTATGGGAGCAGCACGTCGTGCGACGCGCTGAAGGAGAACCCGACCTGCTCTACATCGACCTGCACCTCATTCACGAGGTCACGAGCCCGCAGGCGTTCGACGGCCTGCGCCTGGCCAATCGCCCCATCCGGCGCCCCGAGCTCACCATCGCCACCGAGGACCACAACGTCCCGACCGTACGCGGGCCGATCAGCGACCCGGTGTCGCGGGTCCAGGTCGAGACGCTGCGCAAGAACTGCGCGGAGTTCGGTGTCCGGCTCTACCCGATGGGCGACGCGGGCCAGGGCGTGGTCCACATCATCGGGCCGCAGTTCGGCCTGACCCAGCCCGGCATGACGATCGTGTGTGGTGATTCTCACACCTCCACCCACGGCGCCTTCGGCGGCATCGCGTTCGGCATCGGCACCTCCGAGGTCGAGCACGTGCTGGCCACCCAGACGCTGCCCGCCTACCGGCCGAAGACGATGGCCATCGAGGTCTCCGGCGAGCTGCCGCCCGGCGTCACGGCCAAGGACCTGATCCTGGCGATCATCGCCAAGATCGGCACCGGCGGCGGCCAGGGATACATCGTCGAGTACCGCGGCGAGGCCATCCGCAAGCTCTCCATGGAGGGCCGGATGACCGTCTGCAACATGTCCATCGAGGCGGGCGCCCGCGCGGGCCTGATCGCGCCGGACGAGACCACCTTCGAATACCTCAAGGGCCGTCCCCACGCCCCGTCCGGCGCCGACTGGGACGCCGCGGTCGCGTACTGGAGGTCGCTGGTGACCGACGAGGACGCCGCCTTCGACACCGTCGTGGAGATCGACGCCTCGACGCTGACCCCGTTCGTCACCTGGGGCACCAACCCCGGCCAGGGTGCCCCGCTGGGGACGTCCGTGCCGCGTCCCGAGGACACCGACGACCCGGCGGCCGCCGCCCGCGCCCTGGAGTACATGGGCCTGACCGCGGGCACCCCGCTCCGCGAGGTCCAGGTCGACACGGTCTTCGTGGGCTCCTGCACCAACGGGCGCCTGGAGGACCTGCGCGCCGCGGCCGAAGTGCTGCGCGGGCGCCGGGTCGTCACGCGCACGCTGATCGTGCCCGGCTCGATGCTGGTCAAGCTCCAGGCCGAGCAGGAGGGGCTGCACGAGGTCTTCAAGGAGGCGGGCGCCGAGTGGCGTGAGGCCGGCTGCTCCATGTGCCTGGGTATGAACCCCGACACCCTCGCCCCCGGCGAGCGCAGCGCCTCGACCTCCAACCGCAACTTCGAGGGCCGCCAGGGCAAGGGCGGCCGTACGCACCTCGTGTCCCCGCAGGTCGCCGCCGCGACCGCCGTCACCGGCAAGCTCACCGCGCCCGCCGACCTGTAAGGAGTCCTCGCGATGGAAGCGTTCGTCACCCACACCGGCCGGGCCGTGCCGCTGCGCCGCAGCAACGTCGACACCGACCAGATCATCCCCGCCGTCTGGCTCAAGCAGGTCAGCCGGACCGGTTTCGAGAAGGGCCTGTTCTCCGCCTGGCGCGAGGACCCCGGCTTCGTGCTGAACAACCCCGCCCACGAGGGCGCCACGATCCTGCTCGCCGGACCCGACTTCGGCACCGGCTCCTCCCGCGAGCACGCGGTCTGGGCCCTGCAGCAGTACGGTTTCCGCGTCGTGATCGCGGCCCGCTTCGGGGACATCTTCCGTAATAACTCCACCAAGATGGGTCTGCTCCCGGTCGTCCTGCCGGGCGAGACCGTCGAGGCCCTGCAGGCCGCGGTGGAGGCGGACCCAGCCCTGGAGATCACCGTCGACCTGGGAGAACGCCAGGTCCGCTGGGGTGCCGAGGTCGCCGCGTTCGAGATCGACGACTACACGCGCTGGCGGCTCACGGAGGGCCTGGACGACATCGGGCTGACCCTGCGCAACGCCGACGCCATAGGGGCATACGAGAATGGTCGGCAGCCATGGCTGCCGACGACCGTCTGACGAGTTCAGAACACGAGCTGGCGTGGCGGTTGCGCGAGGCGCACCGCCGCGTCCGGTCCCTGCCCGTCCCCGCCGAGGAGAGAAAACGTCTCGCCCGGCGCCTTCTGGCCATCTGCGATTTGGCCAAACGCGACCTCGAACACGCCGCCGGGCGTCTTGATTTGTTCCTTCTCAGTATTGATGTCGTGGTTTCAGATACGCCAAGCACTGGAAACATTGCGGAAGGTGATTGAGTCATACGGCTCCGTCCCCTAATTTCAAGCGGGCAAGGGGTTTCTCATCGTGATCGTTGATGAGAGATCTGTGATGAGACCCCTCGCCGTGACAAATCGGGTGAGACGGGTTTTCTGCCTCGTGACCCACTCCCGGACATCGGTAAGCAGGGGGAGCAACCTTATGAACAAAAAGGAACTCGTCGACGCCATCGCGGATCGGGTGGGCGACAAGAAGACGGCCACCGAGGCCGTGAACGCGGTGCTCGACGCCATCCAGACCGCCGTCGCGAGTGGCGACAAGGTCTCGATCACGGGGTTCGGCGCTTTCGAAATGGTGCACAAGCCGGCCCGCACCGCCCGCAACCCTTCGACGGGGGCCGAGATTCGCGTCGCCGAGAGCTGGGGGCCCAAGTTCCGGCCGGGTTCCGACTTCAAGGAACTCGTCAACACCGGCGGCAAGAAGGCGTCCAAGAAGAGGTAGGCCTCGGGCACAGGCGCCCGGACTCCCGCGACGGGAGGCCGGGCGTCCGGCTTTCCCGGGGTCTTCCAGGGGGTCCGTCCGGACCCGTCTACCCGGGAACGGGGAAGGTCGAGAGGGTAACGTAGGTGATGTCGTCGCCGTCCATCACGATGTTGACCCGCTGGCCGGACCTGAGGAGCCGCAGCGGCCCCGCGTCGAACGCCGCCGCCCCGAACGGGATCTCGGTCCCGTCGTCCAGGAAGACCGACCCCGACCGGGTCGCCGGGTCGAAGATGCGCACCGTCGCCTGCACCCGCCCAGCCTAACCTCCGTCCGGGCGCCCGTCCCCCGCCCGCCGCGCCCGCCTCATCCGCGACCCGCCCTCCGGCCCTCGCCCCTCTCCGGGCTCGCCCTCTCCGGGCTCGCCCTCTCCGGGCTTGAACCGTCCGGGCTTGACCCCTCTGGGCTTGAACCGTCCAGGCTCGCCCCCTTCAGGCTCGCCCCCTCCGGGCTTGACCCGTCCGGGCTCGACCTCTCCGGGTTCGAACCGTCCAGGCTCGAACCGTCCGGGCCCGGCCCCGCGATCCTCCTCGCCATCGCCAGCGTGCGGGGGCCGACGCCGAGGGCGAGTGCCAGGCGCAGGTCGTCCGGGGTGTCCACGTCGTGGCGGACCGACTCCACCCCGTCCACGCGGAGCTCCTTGGCGCCGCGCCGCAGGTGTCGTTCCCGCGACTCGCCGCCGAACCCCGGCGTGAACGGCACCCCCGGCCGTACGCCGTAGAAGGTCGTGCCGATCTCGGCGGCGTCGGGCAGGAACATCTGGCCGGACTCCGCGGCGGCGGCCAGCACGCGGGCCAGTTCCGCCGGGCGGAGGGCGGGGAGGTCGGCCTGGAGGGCGCCGACGGGGTCGCCGGGCGCCAGCCGCACCGCCTCGCGGGCGCCGTGCCGCAGGGCGGCGTTCAGCCCCTCCTCCGGGTCGCCGACCACGTGCGCGCCGACCTCGGCGAGCGCCTTCGCGGCCACCGGGTCGCCCGTCACCACGACCACCCGCGCGACGAGCGCGCAGCTCAGCGCCGCCTCGACGGTGTCGCAGGCGATCGCCACGGCCAGCGCGGCCCGGTGCGGCCCCGCCGCGGCCGACAGCCGGGTCTTGGCGGCGACCAGCGTCTTGACCGGGACGACGAGGGTCCAGCCGGAGCTTTCCGAAGCAGACATAGCCTTAAGCATCTCGCCTCGACATCCCCGGGAGCCAACCGGGAGACTTGGGGCGCACCCCGCTCATATGGAGGAGCCCATGAGACGCCCCGGATGGCCTTCGCGATTCTGGGTGGCCTTCGCCGTCACGATCGTCAAGCCGATCTCGTGGCTCCTGGTCAAGAAGGAGTGGCGGCACAGCGACCGTCTCCCCAGGTCGGGCGGGATCATCATGGTGACCAACCACCTGTCGTGGCTGGACCCCATCCTCATCGCGCACTTCCTCTACAACCACGGCCGCTGGCCGGTGATCCTCGCCAAGTCGGGCCTCTTCTCGGTGCCGCTGGTCGGCTCCCTGGTGAGGGCGCTGCAGGCCATCCCGGTCTACCGGGGAAGCGCCGACGCGGCGCGCTCCCTGGAGGAGTCGCGGCGGCGGCTCGCCGCCGGGGCGTGCGTGATGTTCTACCCGGAGGGCACCTGCACCCGCGACCCGGCGTTCTGGCCGATGGAGGGCAAGACCGGCGCGGCCAGGCTCGCGCTGGCCACCGGCGCGACGGTGATCCCCGTCGCCCACTGGGGAGCCCAGGAGATCCTGCCGTACGGCGCCAGGAGGCCCCGCCTGCTGCCGCGCAAGACCTTCCGCGTGCAGACGGGGCCGCCGGTCGACCTGTCGAAGTACGCGGGGAACGAGGGAGAGCCCGTCTCCGCCGACGTCCTGCGCGAGGCGACCGCCGACATCATGGCGGCCATCACGGCCCAGCTGGCCGAGATCCGCGGGGAGAAGGCCCCCGAGACGCCGTTCAGGCGACCGTCCGACAACTGACTTCGGCGTACGGTGTTGACACCTCCCCTCCCCGAAGGGAGGGGATTCCCACGGTCGCCCGTGAGAGTTCCCGATTCACCGCCGGTCGCCCGCCAGGAGAGATCCCTTGAGGTTCCACAGCAGTTCCACAGGCGTCCCGCCTCTCCGCCGGCCAGGCGGCGGGGGCGTCGCCGACCACACCCGCGCCGCCGGCGCCGCACCGCGTTCTCTCCCCCGCTCCGAGGCGGGGGTTCCCAGGCCCGAGGAGAACCGATGACCAAGGCGGCCGTGTTCGGCACGGGGTCGTGGGGGACGACCTTCGGCATGATCCTCGCCCGGGTGGGCACCAAGACGACGCTGTGGGGACGCAAGCCGGAGATCGTCGAGGCGATCGACCGGCGGCACGAGAACCCCGACTACCTGCCGGGCGTGGCGCTGCCCGAGACGCTGCGCGCCACCACCGACCCCGCCGAGGCCCTCGACGGCGCCGACTTCGTGGTGCTCGCGGTGCCCTCCCAGACCCTGCGGGAGAACCTGACCCGCTGGAAGCCGCACCTGCCGCCCGACGCGGTGCTGGTCAGCCTGATGAAGGGCATCGAGCTGGGTACCACCAAGCGGATGAGCGAGGTGATCTGCGAGGTCGCCGAGGTGCCCCAGGAGCGGGTCGCGGTGGTGTCGGGCCCCAACCTGGCCGGAGAGATCGTCCGGGGCCAGCCGGCCGCCACCGTGGTCGCCTGCACGGACGAGCGGGCGATGGAGCGCCTCCAGGCGGCCTGCTACCTGCCGCCCTGGTTCCGCCCGTACACCAACCCCGACGTCATCGGGGTCGAGCTCGGCGGGGCCGTCAAGAACGTGATCGCCCTGGCGGTCGGCATCTCGGCGGGGATGGGGCTCGGCGACAACGTCGGGGCGATGCTGATGACGCGCGGGCTGGCCGAGATCTCCCGGCTGGGCGCGGTGCTCGGCGCCGACCCGCACACCTTCGCGGGCCTCGCGGGTATGGGCGATCTCGTGGCGACCTGTGTGTCCCCATTGTCGCGGAACCGTACTTTCGGGGAGAATCTCGGGCGAGGTATGACGCTGGAGGAGGTCATCGCCGCGACGAAACAGACCGCCGAGGGGGTCAAATCCTGCGAGTCAGTGCTCGAACTGGCCAGAAAGCACGACGTGGAGATGCCGATCACCGAGGTGGTGGTGGCCGTCGTCCACGACGCGATGCCCCCCAGCGAGGCCGGGGTGCTCCTGATGTCACGGACTCCCAAGCCGGAACGGTACGGCCTGTGAACGGACAGCGTGGTCGATGAACAGACGGATGCGTAGGCGCAAGGGCGAGAACACCCGGTCGGTGCACCTGCCCGCCCCCGAGACGCCCCGGCAGCCTCCCCTCGGCATTCCCGTGTGGCGCAGCTCCGCGTGGGGCTTCGGCGACTCCGCCGAGTACGCCGAGGTGTTCGACGAGAAGAGCTCCGGCTACGCGTACGGCCGGATCGACAACCCCACCACCGCCGCGTTCGCCACGGCGGTGGCCTCCCTGGAGGGCGCCGCGGCGCCCGAGGACGTGGCGGGGCAGGCGTTCGCCTCGGGGATGGCCGCCGTCAACGCCGTCCTGATGACGTTCCTGCGCGCGGGCGCGCACATCGTGGCCCCCGCCCCGCTGTACGGCGGGACCCACTCGCTGATCACGAACGTGCTGGCCAGGTTCGGGGTCGGCGCGGACTTCGTCGGCTACGGCGAGCTGGCCAGGGTCCAGGCGGCGATCAAACCCAACACGAAGATCATCTACGCGGAGACGCTGTCCAACCCCACCATGGCCGTCTCCGACATCCGGGGCCTCTACCGGATCGCCCGCGCCGCGGGGGCGCTGCTGGTGGTCGACTCGACCTTCGCCACCCCGATCGTGTGCCGCCCCCTCGAACACGGCGCCGACCTGGTGATCCACTCCGCGACCAAGTACCTCGGCGGTCACGACGACTGCGCCGGGGGCGTGGCGGTCGGCCGCCCCGACCTGATCGCCCAGCTGCGCGAGGTCAGGATCGACACCGGGGGCACCCTCTCTCCCGACGACGCGTTCCTGCTGCGCCGGGGGCTGGAGACCCTGCCGCTGCGGGTCCGCAGGATGTGCTCCACCGCGATGGTCTTCGCCGCCGCCGTGGCCAAGCATCCCGCCGTACGCCGGGTCGACTACCCGGGGCTGCCGGGACACCCCGGCCACCAGCTCGCCAGGCACCTGTTCGACTCCGGCCCCGAGGGCACGAGGTACGGCGCCTGCGTGACGGTCACCCCGCGCGGAGGCTACGACGCGGGGGTGGCCCTGGCCGACGCGCTCAAGCTCGTCTCGATCGCCACCTCCGCCGGGGGGACCCGTACCAAGGCGGCGCACGTCGCCTCGGCCACCCATCGGCGGCCCGGCGCGGAATCGGGGATCGACGCGGCGGCGGTAAGGTTCTCCGTCGGGCTGGAGGACGCCGAGGATCTCATCATGGACGTCACCCAGGCCCTCGACTCACTACCCGCATCGGGTAGGTAGGCGCGTCTAACAGCCGGATTGCCCCCTAACAGGGGGTACATTCGGTCATCATGAGTGAGCAGCACGAACCTCTGCCGAGGGTCGCCGTCGTCTTCGGCGGTCGCAATTCCGAGCACGCCGTCTCCATTCTCGGGGCGGGAAGCGTGCTGGGGGCCATCGACAGATCCAAGTACGAGGTGGTCCCCATCGGGATCGCCACGGACGGCCGCTGGGTGCTCGCCTCGGGGGAGCAGCGCTACGGGATCGAGAGCGGTGAGCTGCCCGCCGTCGACGCGGCGGGCGCGACGCTGGCGCTGGCGTCCGGCGGCGGCTCGCTGGTGGCGTACGACCCCGGCAGCATCCCCGTCGAGCTCGGCCAGGTCGACGTCGTCTTCCCCGTCATGCACGGCCCCTTCGCCGAGGACGGCACGATCCAGGGACTGCTGGAGATGGCCGGGGTCCGCTACGTCGGCTCCGGGGTGCTGGCCAGCTCGGTCGGCATGGACAAGTCGTACATGAAGCTGGTCCTCGCCGCCGCCGGACTGCCCGTCGGCCCGTACGTCACGATCCGCGACCGCGACTGGCGGACCGACCGGGGCCGGATCCTCAAGGAGGTCCAGGAGCTCGGCTGGCCGGTCTTCGTCAAGCCCGCGCGCGCCGGGTCCAGCCAGGGCATCTCCAAGGCCGCGACCCTGGAGGAGCTGGAGCGGGCCATCGAGTTCGCCCGCGAGCACGACCCCAAGGTGCTGGTCGAGGCCGCCGTCACGGGCCGCGAGATCGAGTGCGCGGTGCTGGAGTCGCCGGGCGACGAGGCGCCCAGGGCGAGCCTGCCCGGGGAGGTGCTGGTCCACGGCGACCACGAGTTCTTCGACTTCGAGGCCAAGTACATCGGAAACGACATGTCCCTGACCGTGCCCGCCGACCTCCCCCAGGAGACGGTCGAGCAGCTGCGGGCGATGGCCGTCCGCGCCTTCGAGGCACTGGGCTGCGAGGGATTGTCGCGGGTCGACTTCTTCTACACCCCCGAGGGACGGCTGATCGTCAACGAGATCAACACCATGCCGGGCTTCACCGCGATGTCGGTGGCGCCGCAGCTGTGGGCCGCCACCGGGGTGCCCTACGCCGAGCTGGTCGACCGGCTGATCCAGCTCGCCCTCGGACGCTCGCCCGGCCTGCGGTAGGACGCCCGGCCGGTCAGGTCGAGGCGCTCTCGGCACGGACGCCCGGCCGTTCCGCGGCGGAGCGCTATTGACGAGGAAGCCCGGCGGTCCGCGGCGGAGCGTTCTCAACGGGACGCTCAGCCGGTCTGTGGCAGGGCGCTCTTGATGGGGGCCGCGAGGTCGACCAGCACGTTCTGCGGGACGTGCTCCCGTGCGATCGTCACCTCGACGTAGGCCTCCCTGCCGATCGCGGTGAACAGCGTCGGCCTGGCCGGGTCGGCGTACCACGCCACCCCGTCGATCTCGGGGACCTGGTCGGTCGGTGCCATCGTCACCGGCCGCGGCACCCCGCAGCGCAGGGCGATGCGCGCTTCCCCCCACACGGCGACGTAGGGGGAGGCGGGCGTTGACTCCGTACGGTCCGCGCCGTCGAGTCTGCCCGGGAGCCGCTCGGCGAGCACCCGGCACGCGGCGGCGGCGGGCCCCTCGGGGACCGGCGGCTCGACCCGGACGGCGCCGCCGCACCCCGCCAGGATCAGCAGGGCGCAGGCGCCCCCCGCCAGACGGGCGGACCGCAGTGGCATGTCACGTTCCAGACGATCGGATGCGGATTCGGGGACCCGGACGCGAGCCCCGGCGCGAACCCGCGCGCGGGCTCGGGTACGGACTCACGCGCGGGCTCGGGTACGGGCTTGGGTGTGGCCTCGCGGGTGGCCTCAGATGTGCACGATGGGACACGTCAGCGTGCGCGTGATCCCCTCCACACCCTGGATCTGCGCCACCACGAGCTTCCCCAGCTCGTCGACGTTCCGGGCCTCGGCGCGCACGATCACGTCGTACGGTCCGGTGACGTCCTCCGCCTGCGTGACACCCGAGATGCCGGAGATCGCCGAAGCCACGTTCGCAGCCTTGCCGACCTCGGTCTGGATGAGGATATAGGCCTGCACCATAACGACCTCCCGGGCGATTGGATCAGTGCCGAAGGGCCACCGTACCCTGTGATGAACAGGAGGTGTGTCATCACAGTCGGAGATCTCGGCGAATTCGGGGTTGTTGCACGTATTGCCGGACGTTTGCCGCAAGGTGGGACTGTACTGCTCGGTCCCGGGGACGACGCCGCGGTGGTGAGCGCTCCCGACGGGCGGGTCGTCGTGACGACTGACCTGTTGATTGAGGGTAGGCACTTCCGGCGCGATTGGTCCAGTGGCTACGACATCGGCCGCAAGGCGGCGGCGCAGAACCTCTCCGACGTCGTGGCGATGGGGGCCGACCCCACCGGCCTCGTGGTCGGCCTCGGGATGCCCGCCGACGTCACCACCGGCTGGCTGGACGAGCTCACCGACGGCTTCCGCGACGAGTGCGACCTCGTCGGAGCGAGTGTGGCGGGCGGCGACGTCACCCGCTGCGACCTCGTCGTGGTCTCCGTGACCGCCCTGGGCGACCTGGGCGGCCGGGCGCCCGTCACGCGGTCGGGAGCCCGTCCCGGCGACGTGGTCGCCTTCGCGGGCCGCCTCGGGCACGCCGCCGCCGGGCTCGCGCTGCTGCGCGCGGGCCTGTCCGGGCCGGTGGAGCTGATCGACGCCCACCGCCGCCCGTGCCCTCCCTACGCGCGCGGCCCGGAGGCCGCCGGGCTCGGCGCGACGGCGATGCTCGACGTGAGCGACGGCCTGCTCCAGGATCTCGGCCACGTGGCCGAGGCGGCCGGGGTCGCGCTCGTCCTCGACCCGGAGGCGTTCACCCCTCCGCCGGCGATGCGCGAGGCCGCCCGGCTGCTCGGCGTCGATCCGCTGGACTGGGTGCTCTCCGGCGGCGACGACCACGCGCTCGCCGCGACCTTCCCGGCCCACGTACGGCTCCCGGAGGGCTGGAACGTGGTGGGCCACGTCATCGAGGGGGAAGGTGTGCAGGTCAAGGGCGTTTTGCTCGACCACGGGGGCTGGGACCACTTCCGGGAGTGATGCTTACCACTTCCTGCGACATGTGTGAAAATTGCGACAAACGTTTATCTAACTGGTATGAAGATGGGCGGTCGAGATTCCCTTCGAGAAAGGGGCCATATGGGCCGCCACGGTGGAAACGGGGACGAGGCTTCCCCGAACCGGGGTAAACGCGAGCCGGAGTCCGCTCCGGAACCAGGTTGGGGGGACGAACCGATCGGGCGCCGGCTCCGTCCCGAGGAGTCGGTAGTTACTGAGACCCGGACGGGCTTCCTGGGGTCGGGATGGAGCTCGGAGCCCGAGCTGTCCGACTCGTCCGGCGCTTCTCCCACGTTCGACCCGTGGCCCGAGGACGAGGAGCGGCCCGGCGGGAGGATCAAGAAGACGGTGCTGATCGTCGCCGCGGTGGCCGTGGTGCTCGGCGGGACCGTGGTCGGCGTCAGGGCCCTGGCCGGTTCGGGGAGCCCCGCCGACTGCCCGCCCGCCGGTTGCGTCGCGGCGGCGTCGAACCAGCCGGTGCCGGAGGCCGACACCGCCGACGAGCCCGTGACGGAGGAGCCCGCGGAGGAGGCGGTGCCGGAGGACGAGCCCTCGGAGGCCGGTGACGAGACGCCGAAGCCGGGTGACAGGAGGGCGAAATCCACCCCGGCCCCCGAACGCACCTCCACTCGTGGCGGAGGCGGAGGCACCTCCACTCCCCGGCCCACGCCGACGCGGAAGGCCACCCGCGCGCCGGTGGACACCGACGAGTCGTCGTCCTCCGACGAGCCCGCCGACGAGCCCACGCCCACCCTCACCTCCGAGCCCCTCATCGTCGGTGACCGGACACAGGCTCCCGAGGAGCCCCTGAGCAGCACCGGACCCGATCCCGTGCCCAGCGAGACGGCCTCCAGCGCCCTCCCGCTCGCCGGAGGCGCCGCGATCACGGTCGGCGCGGACATCGTGAGGGACAGGTCGCGGAGCTACACCGTCGAGCTCGTGGTCGCCGCGAGCGAGAACGTCGAGCACCTCAAGGTGAGCGTGCCGGTCAGCGGGGAGGTCACCGCCGTGAGCGGGGCCGACTGGGAACAGGTCGGCGACAGCCTGCTGATCGAGTCGCCGGAGGGCCTGGGGGCCGACGAGGAGCTCCGCGTCACCTTCACCGCGAGCGGCGACGCGGAGATCCCGCGAAGCTGCCAGAGCGACCAGGGAGAGTGCGCCGTCTCCTGACCGGCGCGTCACCGGCATGTCTGGAACGTCACCGGAACAGGGCCGGTCGAACCGCTGAGCCGTGTTGGAGCCGTTCGAACCGTTCAGCCGCATCCAGCCCGCCCGAGTCCGGACTGGTCGCCCGGTCTCTCCTAAAAGCAGCACATTCGTCCTAGAACGACGAAAGAGATGCGGGGGTCCCTCGGTGTCGGAAAACGACCGAGGAGCGCCTGAGGGACCGCTGGGGTGCCGGGGAACGGGCCGGGGGCACCTGAGGGGCTGTTGACGTACGGGAACCCGGCCGGACCGGGCGGGGCAAGGTGAGGTGAGGGCCGGTCGCGCACTGGCCGGGAAGCCGTCCCGGTCCACGGGAGCGGGGCGGGAGGCCGGGGGAGCGCTTCGCGGGCCGGAGAGGGGCTGGTTGGATGGAGAACATGACCGTTTCGACCCCCCCTCGCGTGCTGACCGTCGCCGGCTCCGACTCCGGAGGCGGCGCGGGTGTCCAGGCCGACCTGAAGACCATGCTCGCCCTCGGCGTGCACGGCATGAGCGTGATCGCCGCGGTGACCGCCCAGAACTCGGTCGGCGTGCAGGGCTACTGGGAGCTCCCCCCGGAGGCGGTACGCGCCCAGCTCGACTCGGTGCTCGGCGACATCGGGGCCCAGGCGGTCAAGACCGGCATGCTCGCCTCACCGGTGCTGGTGGAGACGGTGGCCGAGGTCCTGGCGGGGCTGGACGTGCCCGTCGTGGTCGATCCCGTCGGGGTCTCCAAGCACGGCGACGCGCTCCTCGCCCCCGAGGCGGTGGAGACGGTGAAGACGCGCCTGCTGCCCACCGCCACGGTGGTCACCCCCAACCTGTGGGAGGTCCTGCAGCTCACCGGGGTGAAGGTCGAGGACGAGCCCGACCTGCGCCGGGCCGCCGACGCCGTCCTGGAACTCGGGCCCGCGTGGGCGCTCGTCAAGGGCGGCCACCTGCCGGGGGCCCCGGTCGACCTGCTGACCGACGGCACGCGGGAGTTCCGCTTCACCGCGGAGCGCCACGACAACCGGCACACCCACGGCACGGGCTGCACCCTGGCCTCCGCGATCGCCTCCTACCTCGCCCTCGGCGAGGACGTCCCGGCCGCCGTGGAGAAGGCGAAGGCGTACGTCACCGGCGCGATCGCGCACGGCTTCCCCCTGGGGTCGGGCATCGGCCCCGTGGACCACGCCTGGCGCCTGCGCGCCTCCTGACCCGCGTTCTGCTGGGCCGTACCTCCCGAGCGGGACCGTCCTCCGAAGAGGACGGTCTCCCGAACCGCGTCCCCGAACCGCGTCCCCGAACCGCGTCCCCGAACCGGGCCTCCTGAGCGGGACGGTCCTCCCGAACGGACGGTCTCCTGGAGGGAGACTCTCCGTTCCAGGACGGGGCGAAAGCCCGGCAGGGAACGGCGAAGCCCGCCGCCCCATCGAACGGGACGGCGGGCTTCGTGGAGGTCTGGCTAGCGGGTGACCTTGCCGGCCTTGATGCAGGAGGTGCACACGTTCAGCCGCTTCGGCGTGCCGTTCACCACTGCGCGCACGGGCTGGATGTTCGGGTTCCAGCGGCGGCGGGTGCGGCGGTGCGAGTGGGAGACGTTGTTGCCGAAGGTCGGCTTCTTAGCGCAAACGTCGCAGACGGAAGCCACGGTTCGCTCCTTTAATCAGTCGAGAGGCTCGATCCGCCGCACTGGCGGCGGTCATCGGGCACGCCGGGACGACCGGCTGGCCACACGAGGATATCCGATGTCCGGCCCTGCACGCGAACGCGAGCCGCCGTGAACGGTCGAACGGGGATAATCTCCGGAGGCAACCGTAGCGCATTCCGGGACACGTCACGGCGGCTCTCCTCCGGAGAGCGGACCGGAAGGGCGGCCCGGAGGAGCGGAACCGGAGAGGTCTGGAGTCCGGTGAGGCCAGTAAGGCCAGTAAGGCCGGTGAGGCCGGTGCGGGCGTCCTCCGGCGGACACGCGCGGGAGCCGGAGCCAGGGAGCAGGCGGACAGGAGGGCAGGAATGCTGCAGGTTCTCGACCCGCTCGCGGTGCGCAGATGGTCGCGGCTGGCCGCCGAGACGCTGGGGAGGGCGCGCGAGGAGATCGACGCGCTCAACGTCTTTCCCGTGCCCGACGGCGACACCGGCACCAACCTGCACCTGACCATGCTCTCCGCCGCCGAGGCGCTCGACGGGCTGCCCGACGACGCCGGGGCCGAGGCCACCTGGCGGGCGTTCGCGCAGGGGGCGCTGCTCGGCGCCCGGGGCAACTCGGGAGTGATCGTCAGCCAGGCGCTGCGCGGCCTCGCCGAGGTGCTCAGGGAGGCCGAGGGGCGCGGCGCCGATCTCGGGCGGGGCCTGGTCAGAGCCGCCGAGCTGGCCCGCGCCGCGGTGTCCAGGCCGGTCGAGGGCACGATCCTGAGCGTCCTGGCGGCCGTGGCCGCGGCGGTGCGCGACGGGCGGGAGGATCTCGCCTCGGTCGCGAGGAGGGCGGCGGGGGAGGCGCGCTCCGCGCTCCGGCGTACCACGGGGCAGCTCGACGTGCTGGCCCGCGGCGGGGTGGTCGACGCGGGCGGGGCGGGCCTCACGATCATCCTGGAGAGCCTCGCCGCGGTCGTCACCGACTCCTACACCGGCCGGGTGGACATCCCCGCCCCGGCGCACCGGATCGTCCCGGAGACCTCCGCGCGGGCCCGGGAGAGCGGGGAGGGACCCGGCTACGAGGTCATGTACCTGCTGGACGCCGGGGAGGAGGAGGTCGCCGCCCTGCGCGAGGAGCTCGACGCGCTCGGCGACTCGCTGGTGGTCGTGGGCGGCGACGGCCTGTGGAACGTCCACGTCCACGTGGACGACGCGGGCGCGGCGATCGAGGCGGCGGTGAGGCGGGGCCGCCCGCACCGGATCAGGGTGACGTACCTGGTCGGCTCGGGCAGGACCCACCCGGTCGCGCGGGGGCGGGGAGTGGTGGCCGTGGCCGCGGGGCCCGCGCTGGCGGCGGTGTTCGAGGAGGCGGGAGCCGTGGTCGTCCGGCGCGAGCCCGGCTCCAGCCCCCCGCTGGCGGCGGTGCTCGCCGCCGTCCGCGAGGCTGGGTCCGAGGTCGTGGTCCTGCCCAACGACAGCGACACGCGCGAGGTCGCGGCCGCCGCCGCGGAGATCGCGAGGGAGGAGGGGCTGGTGGTCGGCGTCATCCCGACCAGGGCCTCGGTGCAGGGCCTGTCGGCGCTCGCCGTCCACGACCCGCTGCGCCGCTTCGACGACGACGTGGTGGCCATGACCGAGGCCGCCGCGCACACCCGCCACGGGCACGTGTGGGTGGCCGACCGCGAGGTCATGACGAGCGCGGGCCTGACCGCCCCCGGCGACATCCTGGGGGTGGTCGACGGCGACGCCGCCCTGATCGGCACGGACCTGGCGGCGACCGCCCTGGAGGTCGTACGCCGCATGGTGTCCTCCAGCAGCGAGCTGGTGACCCTCCTGGAGGGCGCCGACGCCCCCGAGGGGCTCGCCCGCGCCGTACAGGACCATCTGGCCGGGACCAGGCCGGACGTCGAGGTGGTCACGTACGAGGGCGGCCAGGGCGGCTACCCGCTGCTGATCGGGGTGGAATGAGCCGGTACCGGCCGGCGGGTGCGCCGTGGCGGGTGAATTCTGTCGCCTGGGCACGGTAGAAAACGGGGGTGACGAGCTTCGACGAGCCGCTGGCGAAGGCACTCGACCCCAAGACGGCCAAGCTGCTGGAGAGCGTTCTCGACCTGCGCACCGCCGGCGACCTGCTGCGGCACTACCCGCGCCGCTACGCCGAGCGGGGCGAGCTGACCGACCTCGACGACCTGAAGGTCGACGACCACGTCACCGTGGTCGGCGAGGTCACCAGGGCGATGCGCAGGCCGATGCGCAACAAGGGCGGCACCTGGCTGGAGGTCGAGGTCGTCGACGCCCGGGGCAGCAAGATCTACCTGTCGTTCTTCGGGAAGACGTCCCACATCGCGGAGACGCGGCTGAAGCCGGGCAGGCGCGGCATGTTCGCCGGGAAGGTCGGCGCCTTCGGCCAGGGCGAGAAACGCAAGTGGCAGCTCTCCCACCCCGAGTTCGAGATGATCGAGGAGAGCGAGACGGGCGCCGAGGAGTTCGCCGCCGCGCTCGTGCCGATCTACCCGGCGGGCAAGGACGTGACGCCCTGGGCCATCCGCAGGGCGCTGGGCGTCGTCCTCGACACGATGGGCGAGCTCGACGACTCGCTCCCCGCGGAGCTGCGCGCCCGGCACCGGCTCCCCGGCCTGTCGGAGGCGCTGCTGGC
The DNA here is from genome assembly GCF_040295985.1 of Streptosporangium sp. NPDC002524. NCBI lineage: Bacteria > Bacillati > Actinomycetota > Actinomycetes > Streptosporangiales > Streptosporangiaceae > Streptosporangium > Streptosporangium sp. NPDC002524. The sequence continues at coordinate 259,158 of NZ_JBEOWK010000007.1, forward strand.
GATCCACCGTCCTCGCGACCACGCCGACGTGGCCAGGGCGCGCAAGAGGCTCAGGTTCGACGAGGCGTTCCTGCTCCAGGCGGTGCTGCTGCAGCGCCGGATGGCCGCGGCCTCCTGGCCCGCCACGCCCCGGCCCGCGACCTCCGGGGGGCTGCTCACCGACTTCGACGGGCGGCTGCCGTTCGAGCTCACCGAGGGGCAGCGCGACGTGGGCGAGGAGATCGCGGCGGACCTGGCGCTGCCCCACCCCATGCACCGGCTGCTCCAGGGCGAGGTCGGCGCGGGCAAGACCATCGTCGCGCTGCGGGCGATGCTCCAGGTGGTCGACGCCGGAGGGCAGGCCGTGCTGCTCGCCCCCACCGAGGTGCTCGCCCAGCAGCACCACCGGTCGATCTCGGCCATGCTCGGGGACCTGGCCACCGGCGGCATGTTCGGCGGCACCGCGGTCGCCCTGCTGACCGGCTCGCTGGGCGCCGCGGCCCGCCGCTCGGCCATGCTCGACGCGGCCTCGGGCGCGGCGGGCATCGTCGTCGGCACGCACGCGGTCCTGCAGGAGCGCGTCCAGTTCGCCGACCTCGGCCTGGTCGTGGTCGACGAGCAGCACCGCTTCGGCGTCGAGCAGCGCGACGCGCTCCGCGAGAAGGCCGGGGGCGGCCGCCCGCACGTGCTCGTCATGACCGCCACGCCCATCCCCCGCACCGTCGCCATGACGGTCTTCGGCGACCTCACGGTCTCCACGCTCTCCCAGCTGCCCTCCGGCCGCGCCCCGATCACCACGCACGTGGTCCCCGCCGCGGAGAAGCCGCACTTCCTCGACCGGGCCTGGACACGGCTGCGCGAGGAGATCGAGCTGGGCCGCCAGGCTTACGTCGTGTGCCCGCGCATCGGCGACCTGGAGGGCGACGAGGGCGACATGTCGAAGGCCGACGACGAGCGCAGGCCGCCGCTGGCGGTGCTCGACGTGGCCGAGACGCTCGCGCAGGGGCCGCTGCACGGGCTCCGTACGGAGGTGCTGCACGGCAAGCTCCCGCCGGAGGAGAAGGACGCGGTGATGAGGGCCTTCACCCGGGGGGAGATCGACGTGCTGGTGGCGACCACGGTCATCGAGGTCGGCGTCGACGTCCCCAACTCCTCGGTCATGGTCATCATGGACGCCGACCGGTTCGGCGTCTCCCAGCTCCACCAGCTCCGCGGCCGGGTCGGCCGCGGCGGACTGCCCGGACTGTGCCTGCTTGTCACCGACTCCCCGGGCGGCACGCCGGCGCGGGCGCGGCTCGACGCCGTGGCGGCCACCCTGGACGGCTTCGAGCTGTCCCGTGTCGACCTGGAGCAGCGCAGGGAGGGTGATGTGCTGGGTGTGGCCCAGTCGGGGCGCAGATCGTCGCTGAAGATGCTCAGGCTCCTCCGCGACGAGGACGTCATCCACGCCGCGCGCCTGGACGCCGAGGCCATGCTGGAGGCCGACCCCGAGCTGGCGGGCCATCCCGTGCTCCGCGCGGAGATCGACAGGCTCCTCGCGGACGAGCGGGCCGAATACCTGGAGAAGACCTGAAGGGGCGAGACCACGGGGTGTCCGGGTTTTCCCGGCGCGGGGACGTCCGCCGGTGCGCCGCCCGCCCGGGGTGCCCGTTCTCACGGTTCCCGGCGGGAGGTCGGTCCCGGTGCCCAACTGCGGGGACGGCCTCCCCCCGAATGCCGTCCCCGCTTGGGCCCACTCCCGGGTCAGGTGCCGAGAGCACCGGCGTGCGGAAGGGCTCACGATCACGCCGGTCGGCCTCCCCCTGGGTCACTTGGAGGCCGCAGGAATCATCATGCAAGGGACCGGCACCGGACGGAACGACCCTTACGCTTTCGTCGCCACTCCTTGCCCACTCTTGACCTAGATCACCTACCAGGACCCTTTTGACCTGCGGTTATGTGATGCGTCGCGACACGCCGGTGCTGCGTGCGCCCCCCTCGGGACAGGAGCGTGAACGGCGGCGGGAGCGGCACTGAGAGGATGGCCGGGTGAGCCGAGTCATCGCGGGAAGCGCAGGGGGACGGCGGCTGGCCGTGCCGCCGGGACGGGGGACACGCCCCACCAGCGACCGGGCCAGGGAGGGGATCTTCTCCACCGTGGGGTCGCTGATCGGCCCGCTGGAGGGATGCCGGGTGCTCGACCTCTACGCGGGCTCCGGGGCGCTCGGCCTGGAGGCGCTCTCCCGGGGGGCGGAGCACGCGCTTCTCGTGGAGTCGGACGCGAAGGCGATCCGGACGATCAGGCAGAACATCACCTCGCTGGGACTCCCGGGTGCCGAGGTCGCCGCCGACAGGGTGGAGCGGCTGCTGGCCAGGGGCCCGGGAGGCACCGGAGACGCCCGAGCCGCCGAGGCCGCCGGGAGACCGTACGACCTCGTCCTCGCCGACCCGCCGTACGCGCTGGGCGCCGAGGAGGTGGACGCGGTGCTCGGGCTGCTGCGCGACCGGGGCTGGCTGGCCGAGGACGCGCTGGTCGCCGTGGAGCGGGAGAGCAGGGGGAAGGATCTGGTCTGGCCCCCGGGGTACGAAGAGGAGAGGGTCCGTCGTTACGGCGAAGCGTCCGTTTGGTACGGTCGCGCCGCCGGGAATCCTTAGAGCAGGGGGTCCGCCTTGCGTCGCGTTGTCTGTCCGGGATCGTTCGATCCCGTCACGAACGGTCATCTGGACATCATCGGCCGGGCTTCCCGGCAGTACGACGAGGTCGTCGTGGCCGTACTGATCAATATCGAGAAGAAGAGCCTGTTCACGGTGGAGGAGCGCATCCAGACGCTCCAGACGGTCACCAAGGAGTACGGGAACGTCCGCGTGGACAAGTTCCACGGCCTCCTGGTCGACTACTGCAGGCAGCAGGAGATCCCCGCCATCGTGAAGGGCCTGCGCGCGGTCAGCGACTTCGACTACGAGCTCCAGATGGCGCAGCTCAACTACCGGATGTCCGGGGTGGAGACCCTGTTCATGGCCACCGGGCCCGAGGTCTCCTTCCTGTCGTCCAGCCGCATCAAGGAGATCGTCAAGTACGGCGGGAGCGTGGCCGGGCTGGTTCCTGATCTTGTGCAGGAACTCCTGGTCGAACGGCTCAGGGGCTAGGCCCTGCTATTCTCTTATTTCGGCCTTGCACGACGGCGATGATGCGCCATGCCTAATGAGAGCGGAATGACTCAGCACCTTGACCCCCGAGCCCCATGGGTGATCTCGACCCATGACCTGGGGCGGCGACCGGGGTCGATGCGCCGGATGAATCTCGCTCTCCCGGCACCGGCGGACATCGGCGTCGACATGATCGGCGTCCCCAAGGACGCCGACGTCGAGCTGGACATCCGGCTTGAGGCGGTCATGGAGGGTGTGCTCGTCACGGGCACTGCGCAGGCCCCACTGCGGGGGGAGTGCGCACGCTGCCTGGAACCGGTCACCTCGCTAACCGAGGTGGACTTCCAGGAGCTGTTCTTCTACTCGGCAGAGGATGCTGCCGAGAGTGACTCGCTTCTCGACGGTGAGCTTCTCGACCTCGAGCCCGTGTTTCGCGACGCGGTGGTGCTCACACTGCCGTTGAGCCCGGTCTGCAGTGAAGACTGCACCGGGCTGTGCGTGCAGTGCGGGGTCAGGCTGGCGGACGCCGAGCCTGACCACGGCCACGAGGTGGTCGACGCCCGCTGGGCGAAGTTGCAAGGTCTGATTCCGGAACATAACAACGATCAGGAGAGCTGACGTGGCTGTCCCCAAGCGCAAGATGTCGCGGAGCAATACTCGCTCCCGCAGGTCGCAGTGGAAGGCCGCCGCGGTTTCGCTCGTGAGCTGCCCCCAGTGCCGCTCGCCGAAGCGTCCGCACGTGGCGTGTCCGACCTGCGGCACTTACAACCGCCGTCAGGTGATCGAGCCCTCCGCCTGATCGCATTCTGACCGACGGATGCCGGCCGGGTCCTCCACGGGCCCCGGTCGGCGTCACCGTCTGCACCCCCTGCGATGGCGGTCCGCCCGCGGCTGTGGTGGACGCCGGGGTTCGCGGTGAAACGCGTGCCCTCCCGGCGCCCACCACATCTTCGGGCATCTCTCGTTCCTTCCTTCGCCATCGCGCATTCGCTGAGAGAACGTGCGAGGAGAAGCCGTGGGTACGAGTGTCAAGCCGATCGCCGTCGAGTTCGTCAAGGAAGAGCTGGAGCGCCTCCTTCTGGTGCGCCTTGACGTGGCCATCCTGGAGCGGGCGCTGACGCACCGCTCCTACGCGTACGAGAACGGCGGCCTGCCGACCAACGAGCGCCTGGAGTTCCTCGGCGACTCGGTGCTGGGCCTGGTCGTCACCGACACCCTCTACCGCAACCACCCGGACCTGCCCGAGGGGCAGCTGGCCAAGCTCAGGGCCGCGGTGGTCAACATGCGCGCCCTCGCCGACGTGGCCCGCTCGCTGGGCCTGGGCCGCTTCCTGCGGCTCGGCCGGGGCGAGGAGGGCACGGGAGGCCGCGACAAGTCCTCGATCCTCGCCGACACCCTTGAGGCGCTCATCGGCGCGGTCTACGTGAACAGGGGCCTGGACGAGGCGTTCCGCGTCGTCCACCTGCTCTTCGACCCGCTCATCACCCGCTCCGCCTCGCTCGGCGCCGGGCTCGACTGGAAGACCTCCCTGCAGGAGCTCACCGCGTCCGAGTCGCTCGGCGTGCCCGAATACCATGTCGAGGAGAGCGGTCCCGACCACGCCAAGTCCTTCACCGCGGTCGTCCGCGTCGGCGGCGAGGCGTACGGTTCGGGGTCCGGGCGCTCGAAGAAGGAGGCCGAGCAGCAGGCCGCCGAGGCCGCCTGGAACCGCATCCGCGAGGACCGCGAGCGGCGCGAGGCCAGCTGACCGGCCGGCCGGGCCGCGCCGGGCCGCGCCGAGTCACTCCGGCCCGCGCCGAGTCGCCCCGAGCCGAGCTGAGCCGAGTCAAGCTGAGCCGATCCGAGCCGAGTCGCCAGAGGAGGGGACGCATGCCCGAGCTGCCCGAGGTCGAGGTGGTACGCCGCGGCCTGGAGCGATGGGTCTCCGGCCGGGTCGTCGCCCGCGCCGAGGTGCTCCACCCTAGGGCGATCAGGCGGCACGTCCCCGGCGCCGTGGAGTTCTCCGCCCGCATGGAGGGCCGCACGGTCGGCCCCGCCGAGCGCAGGGGCAAATACCTCTGGCTGCCCCTGGGCGGCTCCGACGGCTCCGACGCGATCCTGGCGCACCTCGGGATGAGCGGCCAGCTGCTGGTCGTGGAGCCGGACTCGGCGCCGGAGAAGCACCTTCGCGTCCGGATCGCCTTCACCGACGGCGGCCCCGAGCTGCGCTTCGTCGACCAGCGGACCTTCGGCCACGTGCTGGTGACCGGCATGACGCAGGCCGGCGGCCGGGCGGTGCCCGAGCCGATCGCGCACATCGCGGCCGACCCGTTCGAGAAGGGTTTCGACGACGACGGCTTCGCCCACCGGCTGCGCGCCCGCCAGACCGAGGTCAAGCGGGCTCTCCTGGACCAGTCGCTGATCAGCGGTGTCGGCAACATCTACGCCGACGAGGCCCTCTGGCGGGCCAGGCTGCACGGCGCCCGCCCCACCGCGACGCTGACCCGGCCGAAGGTGGCCGAGCTGCTGGCCGCGGCCCGGGAGGTGATGTCCGCAGCCCTGTCCGAGGGAGGCACATCCTTCGACAGTCTCTACGTGAATGTCAATGGGGAAAGCGGTTACTTCGACCGCTCCCTCGCGGTTTACGGTCGGCGCGACGAACCCTGCTCCCGGTGCGGCGCCCCGATCGTCCGCGAATCGTTCATGAACCGTTCCTCCTACAGTTGCCCCCGCTGCCAGCCCAGGCCGAGAGGGGCCGTGGCGTGACGGACGTGCGGTTGACGGCCTGGGTCAGGGGGCACGTTCAGGGTGTGGGTTTCCGCTGGTGGACGCGTGCCAGGGCGCTGGAGCTCGGCCTGACCGGCTGGGCGCGCAACACCGATGACGGCCGGGTGGAGGTGGTCGCGCAGGGCCCGGAGAAGTCGTGCGCCGCGCTGCTCGCCCTGCTCAGGGACGGGCACACTCCCGGCCGGGTCGACGGGGTCGTCGAACGCTGGAGCGAGACCAAAGGCGGTCTCCAGGGTTTTGTCGAGCGCTGACCACTTCCCCAAACCGCCCAAAATAAGGTATAGTTGACCGTCGAGAGTGCCTACTGGTGCATCCATCCGGAGCGTTCAACTTGACCGTCTCCCTCACCGGTGCGACTCTTGATAAAGAACCACGCGCACCCCTCCCGCGGTAAAAGAAGTGCGCGAACCAGTCTGGTCACTCAGCGTGGAGGACCCTTTACTATGGCGAAGGCTCTACTCGGCCACGTCGGCGGTCCCGACCCTCGTATGGTCTCGGAAATGCGTCGCCTCCAGCAGCGCATCCGTGATCTCGAGGGAGAGCTCACCCGGCTCCAGGCCCAGAACGACGAACTCGCGGCCGGCACCCGCGACGAGGAGTTCAACCGTCTGCAGGATCGCGAGCCGGCCCTCACCTAGAGGCCGGGGCGGAACACACAGTCCAGGGACGCCTCATTGGGGCGTCCCTTGTCATATCGATACGCGCGTCACAACCGTCACGCGCGTCCTATATGCCGTGCCAGGAAGGCCAGCTGCTCGGGTAAGACCCTGCGGCGGTAGGCCGTGTCCTGGCACCCTTCGGTAATCCCTCCCTCGGCCGTGGCACCCAGTGCCTTCAGGCCCTTCAGCATGGTCTGGGTCTGCCGAGCCCACGCGTCGCGCTCGCCGCACCCCAGCCAGACCGGGATGTCCACGAGCTCGCGCAGCGGCGCCTGGGCCGCGCTCACCGCGGGCGACGCCGCGACCACGGCCCCCACCTGTTCGGGGCCCAGCTCCGCGGCGAGCCTCAGCGCCCCGGCGCCTCCGGCGGACCAGCCCATCAGCCCGATCCTCGTGGTGTTCATCCCGTTCGTGGTCAGGTACGGCAGCAGCGTGCCCGGGATGTCGGCGGAGGGCCAGTCGTCGATGGAGGCCAGCGCGAAACGCCCGCCGCCCGCGGCCAGATAGCGGTCGATCGCGTAGACGTCGAACGGCGTGCGCGCGTCACCCGCGGCGCCGTGCAGCATCACCACCACGGGAAGCCCGTCCCCCGCTCCCGGCGGCATCCCGACGATCACGCGCCGCCGGTCGACTCGGCTGCGCTGGAGCGTTCCAGGCGAGGTCACCGGGGGTTCGGGGACCGCGCCGCAGACGATCTGGGCGTACGCGTCCCTGAAGCCCTCGGGCCCGGCCGCCAGGGCGGCGCCGCCGAGGCCGAGCGCGGCCAGCCCGCCGCCCACGAGGAAGGCGCGCCGCCTGAGGAGACCCCTGCCGCCCGATGGGTGTGATGGAGCCTCGCCCCCACCGCGTTCCGCGTCCATGCAGGGCACCATAGGCGGTGCGCGGGCGGGCGCGGGTGAAGAACGGTAGTCTTCCCGCGTGACCGAAGCCGTGGGCTGACCGTGGGCTGACAGTGGGCTGACAAGGCAAGACGCGTTCACCGGCGCCCGGGACACGGCGTGTGACACGCCGGCCGGCGCGGCCGCGCCGTGGATGGGGGGTTTCGTTGTATCTCAAGACCCTTACCCTGCGCGGGTTCAAATCCTTCGCCTCCGCCACCACGCTCCGGTTCGAACCGGGCATCACCGCCGTCGTCGGCCCCAACGGATCCGGCAAGTCCAACGTGGTCGACGCCCTCGCCTGGGTGATGGGCGAGCACAGCGCCAAGTCGCTGCGCGGCGGCAAGATGGAGGACGTCATCTTCGCCGGCACCTCCTCGCGGGCCCCGCTGGGACGCGCCGAGGTCACGCTGACCATCGACAACACCGACGGCATGCTCCCGATCGACTACACCGAGGTGACGATCAGCCGCCTGATGTTCCGGGCGGGCCAGAGCGAGTACGCCATCAACGGCGACACCTGCCGCCTGCTCGACATCCAGGAGCTGCTGTCCGACTCCGGCATCGGCCGCGAGATGCACGTCATCGTCGGGCAGGGCCAGCTCGACCAGGTGCTGCACGCGGGGCCCGAGGAGCGCAGGGCGTTCATCGAGGAGGCCGCGGGCGTCCTGAAGCACCGCAAGCGCAAGGAGAAGGCGCTTCGGAAGCTCGACGCCATGCAGGCCAACATGACCCGGGTCCAGGACCTCACCACCGAGCTGCGCCGCCAGCTCAAGCCGCTGGGCCGCCAGGCCGAGATCGCCCGCAAGGCCGCCGTCATCCAGGCCGACCTGCGCGACGCCAGGCTCCGGCTGCTCGCCGACGACGTGCTCACCCTGCGGACCACCCTGGAACGGGAGATGGCCGACGAGGAGGCCGTCCTCACCCGCCGCGCCGCGGTGGAGGTCGAGCTGGAGCAGGGCCAGGTCGCCGAGTCCGAGCTGGAGGCCGCCGAGGCCGAGGCCCAGCCGCGCCTCGCCGCCGCCCAGGAGACGTTCTTCCGCCTGTCCTCCCTCCGCGAGCGCCTCAGGGGCCTGGCCGGGCTCGCCGCCGAGCGGCACCGGAACGCCACCGACACCGCCGTGGAGCGGCGCGGGCGCGACCCCGAGGACTTCGAACGCGAGGCCGAGGAGGTCCGCGAGCAGGAGCGGGTCCTGGCCGAGCTGCTCGAAGGGGAGCGGGAGTCGCTCGCCGGAGCGGTGGCCAGGCGCGCCGAGACCGAGGCCGCGCTCGCCGCCGAGGAGCGGAGGCTGGCCGCGGAGGCCAGGGCCGCCGCGGACCGGCGCGAGGGCCTGGCCAGGCTGAGGGGCCAGGCCGGGGCCGCGCGCAGCCGGGCGGGGGCCGCCGAGGAGGAGATCGGCAGGCTGCGGCGTTCGCTGGAGGAGGCCGAGCGGCGCGCGGAGGAGGCCCAGGCCGCGCACGACGGCCAGGAGCGGGCCGAGCCGTCCGCCGACCCCGCCCTCGCCGAGGAGCTGGAGATCGCCCTGGAGACGGTCGAGCAGGCCAGGGAGTCCGTCGAGCTGGCCAGGGCCGGGGTCGAGGAGGCCAAGGCGGCCGTCGCGGCCCCCAGCTCCGCGCTCGGCGCCGCGAGGGCCGCCCTCGCCGCCGCCCGCAAGACCGACCAGCAGGCGCAGCGCCAGGTGGCCGCTCTGGAGGCCAGGTTCGAGGCGCTGGAGATGGGCCTGGCCGGGGGCGCCGACGGCGCCGCCGCGCTGCTCGCCGCCGACCTGGCCGGGGTGCTCGGCCCGGTGGCGACCATGCTGTCCGTGCGGCCCGGCGCCGAGGTGGCCGTCGCGGCCGTGCTCGGGGCCGCCGCCGAGGCCGTCGCCGTGGAGTCGCTGCAGAGCGCCGCCGACGCGATCGAGTTCCTCAGGGGCCACGAGGGCGGCCACGCCACCCTCGTCATCGCCTCGGGCGAGGCGGGGCCGGGGTCGGGGTCGGCGGGTTCGGCGGACCCGGCGGGCTCACAGGGCTCCTCGGGCTCACAGGGTTCACAGGGTTCGCAGGGCTCACAGGGGCAGGTGCCGCTGGCCGGGGCCGAGTGGGCGATCGACCTGGTCACGGTCTCCGCCGGGCTGCGGGCCGCCGCCGCCCACCTGCTCGCGGACGTGCTGGTCGTCGACGATCTCGCGACCGCGAGGAAGGCGGTCGAGCAGCGTCCCGGGCTGCGGGCCGTCACCCGGTCGGGCGACCTGCTGGGCACCCACGCCGCCGAGGGCGGTTCGGCGGGCGGCACCTCCGCGCTCCAGATGCGGGCCGCCCTCGACGAGGCCGCCGCGGACCTGGCCGGGGCCGGGATCGCCGCCGAGCGGGCCGGAACGGAGCTGGAGGAGGCCGCCGAGGCCGAGGCGGAGGCGCAGCTCGCGGTCGAGAGCGCCCAGGCGAGGGTCGCCGAGGCGCAGACGGGCGTGCAGAACGCGCAGGCCGGGGTGAACGCCGCGCAGGCCGCCCTGGACCGGGTCAGGGCCAGGCAGCGCGACGCCGACCAGCGGGTCGCCGCGGTGGCCAAGCGGCTCGCCCAGCTGGGCGCCGCGGCCAAGGCGGCCCGCGACGAGTGCGAGCGCCTGGCCGGGGGCGTACGGGCCGCGGAGGAGGCGCGCGACCGTGACGCGGCCGGGCTCGCCGAGCTGGAGGAGCGGCTCGCCGCGGCCGTCGGCGCCGAGGAGCTGGAGACCGAGCCCACCACCGAGCTCCGCGACGAGCTCGCCGAGATCTGCGCGACGGCCAGACAGGACGAGATGGAGGTCCGCCTCGCCGTACGGACGGCGGAGGAGCGGGTCAGGGGCATCGAGGGCCGGGCCGACGAGCTGACGCGGGCCGCCGAGCGCGAGCGCGAGGAGCGTTCCAGGGCGGCCGAGCGGCGCGAGTGGCGGCGCAGGCAGGCCCTGACGGCCCAGGCGGTCGTCCGGGGCGCCGAGCGGGCGCTGCGCGCGCTGGAGACCTCCCTGGCGGCCGCCGCGGGCGAGCGCGACGAGGCCGACCGGGCGCGCGGGCAGATCGACGCCTCGCTCAAGGCCGTCAGGATCCGCGTCCGGGAGCTCTCCGGCGAGCTGGACAAGCTGGTCAACCGGGCGCACGGCAGCGAGGTGGCCCGCACCGAGCAGCGGCTCCGCCTGGAGCAGCTGGAGGGCCGGGCGGTGGAGGAGTACGGCGTCGAGGCCGACACCCTCATCGCCGAGTACGGTCCCGGCGAGCCGATCCCGACGGCCGACGGCGATCCCGTTCCCTACGACCGCGACGAGCAGCTCAAGCGGGCGAGGGCGGCCGACCGCCAGATGGCCCAGCTCGGCAAGGTCAACCCGCTCGCGCTCGAGGAGTTCGCGGCGCTGGAGGAACGCCACTCGTTCCTCACCTCGCAGCTGGAGGATCTCAAGAAGACCCGCCGCGACCTGCTGCTCGTGGTCAAGGAGGTCGACGACCGGGTCGAGCAGGTCTTCGGCGCGGCCTTCGCGGACGTGGCCCGCGAGTTCGAGACGATCTTCACGCGGGTGTTCCCCGGCGGCGAGGGCAGGCTGCTGCTCACCGACCCCGAGAACATGCTGACCACCGGCGTCGAGGTCGAGGCCCGGCCGCCGGGCAAGAAGGTCAAGCGGCTCTCGCTGCTGTCGGGCGGCGAGCGGTCGCTGACCGCGGTGGCGTTCCTCGTGTCCATCTTCAAGGCGCGCCCCTCGCCGTTCTACGTGATGGACGAGGTCGAGGCCGCGCTGGACGACACCAACACCCAGCGCCTGCTCACCCTCTTCGAGGAGCTCCGGCAGACCTCGCAGATCATCATCATCACCCACCAGAAGCGCACCATGGAGATCGCCGACGCGCTGTACGGCGTGTCGATGCGCGGGGACGGCGTCACCCAGGTCATCAGCCAGCGCCTGAGGGAGCACGAGTCCGTCTGAGCCGGGGAGCCCGGTTCTCGCCGGGGCACGAGGCACAGGGCGGGGGCGGGGGGTTCGCGGGGGCGGTGGGTGGCGGTTCCCCGGGGGGCGCGGGGTCGCGGGAGCGGTTTTCCCGGAGAGCGCGGGGTCGGCGGCGAGGCGGTCGTCCGGGGCGCGGGGCCGGTGGGTGGCGGTTCTCCGAGGAGCGCGGGAGCGGTTTTCCGGGAGAGCGCGGGGTCGGCGGGGAGGCGGTCGTCCAGGGCGCGCGGGGGCGGTGGGGAAGCGGTTTTCCGGGGCGCGCGGGGCCGGTGGGGGACAAGTTGTCCAGGAAGAGCGCTGATCCGCGAGGCCGTGTGGTGGCGCTCGGTGACGGAGCGCAGGCCGGTCGGGAGCACCGGGGTGTCGGAGCATCCCGGGGCGTCTGGAAAACTGTGCTCTTGTGGAAGCCTATCTCGGCATAATCGCGATCATCGTCGTCATCGCCCTGTTGGCGGGGGGCGGCATGCTCCTGCTGTTCAGGTCGGGTGGCAAGACCGCGCCGCCGCGGGTCGAACCGCCCCGGGCGCCGTCGATCCCCGAGGAGACGCGGGCCCCGGGCCACGGCACGGTCGTGGACGACGACGCCTCGACGACCACCGTGCCGCCGCCGGCCAAGCCGGTGGAGCCCGCGGAGGTCACCGTCGTCGCGCCGGTGATCGAGGTTCCGCCGCCGTCCGCCGGACGGATGGTACGGCTCCGCGCCCGCCTGGCCCGGTCGCAGAGCACGCTCGGCAAGGGGCTCCTGGAGCTGCTCTCCCGCGACCGTCTGGACGACGACGCGTGGGACGAGATCGAGGAGACCCTGATCACCGCCGACGTCGGCGTGACGCCGACCAGGGCGATGGTCGAGGAGCTGCGCACCCGGGTGAAGGTGCTGGGCAGCCGGACGCCCGAGGAGGCGCGCGCCCTGCTCAGGGAGCAGCTGCTCACCCAGATCGGCGTCGACATGGACCGTACGCTGCACACCACGCCGCACGGCGAGCGTCCCGCGGTGGTCCTCGTGGTCGGCGTCAACGGCACCGGCAAGACCACCACCACCGGCAAGCTGGCGCGCGTCCTCATCGGTGACGGCGGCAAGGTCGTGCTGGGCGCCGCCGACACCTTCCGCGCCGCCGCCGCCGACCAGCTGCAGACCTGGGGAGACCGGGTGGGTGCCGCGGTCGTACGCGGACCCGAGGGCGGCGACCCCGCCTCGGTGGCCTTCGACGCCGTCGCCGAGGGCATCAGGGAGAAGGCCGACGTGGTGATCGTCGACACCGCGGGGCGGCTGCACACCAAGACCGGCCTGATGGACGAGCTCGGCAAGGTCAAGCGGGTCATCGAGAAGAAGGCCACGGTCGACGAGGTCCTGCTCGTCCTCGACGCCACCACGGGCCAGAACGGGATGCGCCAGGCCCAGGTGTTCGCCGAGGTCGTCAACATCACCGGCATCGCCCTGACCAAGCTCGACGGCACCGCCAAGGGCGGCATCATCATCTCCGTCCAGCGCGAGCTGGGCGTCCCGGTCAAGCTGGTGGGCCTCGGCGAGGGGCCCGACGACCTGGCGCCGTTCGACCCCGAGGTCTTCGTGGACGCGCTCCTCGGAGACTGAGCCCCTCCCGCCCTTTCCGCGGCCCGGGGGCTCGCCGCCCTCGGCGGCCCGGCGCGTGATCGACGAACGGCCCGCCCGCGATAAGCGTCGCTTATCGCGGGCGGGCCGTTCGAATGCTTCCAGGTCATGATCGGCGAGTCGTTCCCGCCGTCCATCAGGCCGTACGGGAAGGGGGACCGGGCGTGGCGTCCGGGTGAACCGCAGGGGGGTGCCGGCCCGTCTCTTGAGGAGGAGATTAAGTCCCCAACGCGTGGGAAGCGGGGAGACGTGGAGATGGGTGCCGGAGTTTCTCAGGGTGCGGGCCTCGGTCCGGCGGTCGGCCGCGGCCGGTCGGCGACGGGTTCCGGAGGTGCGGCGATCGGCGTTTATCGCGACCCCAAAGTGGCCTCTACCTGGGGTTATGTGATGATGGACACACCTTCTACCGAATCAGGGGAACGATGTTACGATACTGAGACTTGTTCGGCTGTAGAGCGTGTCGCACCCGCCGTTGGCACAGCCAAAGATCAGTCCCCTGACCACGTAAAGCTTTTAACGGCCCCCTTACAAGGTGCCTGCGAGCATCAGGTACGCCGTCAGAAAGGGTGCGTCGTGACGTTGCCGGGCGGTAGTGGGGGGAAGAGCACGAGGGGGGTCCAATGATCACGATGACGGAAGAGCAGCGCCAGGACTGGTTCGAGCGTGATGTCGTGCCGGTCACCAGCCAGCTTTACGCGTCCGCGATGCGTCTGACCCGCAACACCGCCGACGCCGAGGACCTGGTCCAGGAGACCGTCACCAAGGCCTTCACCTCGTACCACCAGTTCCGTGAGGGCACCAACCTCAAGGCGTGGCTGCACCGCATCCTGACCAACAACTTCATCAACGACTACCGCAAGAAGCAGCGCTCGCCCAAGCTCTCGGCCACCGAGGAGATCGAGGACTGGCAGCTCGCCGCCGCCGAGTCCCACATGTCCAGCGGTCTCAAGTCCGCCGAGACCGAGGCGCTGGAGCAGCTGCCCGACAGCGCGGTGATGAACGCCCTGCGTGCCCTGCCCGAGGACTTCCGGGTGGCCGTCTATCTGGCCGACGTCGAGGGCTTCGCCTACAAGGAGATCGCCGAGCGGATGGGCACCCCCATCGGCACGGTCATGTCCCGCCTCCACCGGGGCCGGCGCCAGCTCCGCACCATGCTCGAGGACTACGCCCGCGAGGAGGCCGGTCTCCGCGTGTCCGAGGAGGCCCAGGCCGCCTGACCCCCGTTCTCCCTCTCCTCTCCCGTTTTCCGGCTTCGCGTACGGCCCGCACCCGTAGAGGGTGCGGGCCGTACGCGTGTGTCCGGCGCCTTCGCGTACCGGTGGGGACGGCCCACGGCGGGTCGTACGCGCGCGCGTATCTGGGCGGGACGGGCGGGACGGGCGGGACGGGCGGTCAGTCCAGTGTCAGGTGGAGCCTGACCCTCAGCTCGCCGTCCACGCCGCGCACCTGGACCAGGTCGCAGAGCTGGCGGCTGATCCAGAGGCCGTAGCCGCGCGGCGACCCGGGCTCGGGCGGGAGGTAGCCGGGCAGCGGGACGTCCAGGCCGCCGCCGCCGGAGTCGGCGATCTCGCACACGATCTCGCCGCCGTCCGCCCAGATGGTCGCCCTGCCGTGTCCCGCGCCGTGCTCCACGCTGTTGGCCGCCATCTCCGAGACGCTCAGCACGAGCGAGGCGACCAGGTCGCGCCGTACGCCCGCCCGGTGCGCGTGGTCGGTGACGAGGGCGCGCAGCCGTCCCAGCTCCTCCAGGGTGAAGTCGGTGACCACCGCGGACGGGGGCGGGTCGGGGAGGGGGAGGTCGTCCCCCGGCAGCGCGAACCGCTCCGGGGAGACGTAGTGGTCACTCCGCCGCAGGCCGGCGTCGCTCAGCTCGGTGGGGTGGGTGCGCGGGACGTGGTCGAGCGCCAGCGTCTCGTCGTACAGGCACCACAGGCTGACCGGGATCGCGGCGAAGGCGGCGTTGAGCACCGACTCGTAGCGGATCCACTCGCGGGCCTGCCGCTCGGTCCAGCCCGACCACACCGGCTCCCCGAGGACCAGCGGGCGCTCCCGCTGCCGGATGTAGTCGTGGTAGGCGGCGAGGGTCCGCGTCGGGTGGGCGTACCACTTCCCGGCGAGGCGGCGGTCGATGAGACGGGTGTCGGTGCCGAAGGCGTCACCGATCAGGTCGAGCCCGCGCTCGCCCGCGACGACCAGGATCCGCCGGCCCTCGCGGAGGGCGCCGGCGATCAGGGGCTGGACGAGTCTCAGGAAACCGGAATCGGAGCCGTACGCGACAGCCGTGTGCGCGAACGGCCCGCCGGAGTCGAGGAACGCCCGCTCGGGCTGCACGGGGATGACCGTAACAAGCGTCCGGCCTCAACACAACAGAGTCAGTCGGCGACATCGGGTCAACCGGGCGCGATCAGCGCGAACGCGTCGAGGACGGGGTTCGATCGGGCGCGGTCAGGGCGAGCGAGGCGAGGGTGAGGTTCGATCAGGGTGAGCGCGGCGAGGACGGGGTTCGATCGGGCGCGGTCAGGGTGAGCGCGGCGAGGGCGGGGGTCAACCGGACGCGATCAGCGCGATCGCGGCCAGGGTGAAGCCGATTCCCACCACCTGCACCGTGTTGAGTCGTTCGCCCAGGAAGTGGCGGGCGAGCAGCAGGGTGCTCGCCGGGTAGAGCGAGACCAGGACGGCGACGAGGCTGAGCATCCCGCGCTGCTGGGCGAGCACGAAGAGCACGTTGGCGGCCATGTCGAGCGTCCCGGCCGCGAAGATGACGCGCAGCGTGCCGGGCCCGGGGCGCAGGGCGCGGCCGGTGGCCAGCGCGAGCAGGGCGATGCAGGTGACGGAGGTCAGGCGCGCTCCGAGCAGCGGCCACATGCCGGCGTCCGCCGGAGCCTGGGCGACGATGACGAAGAAGCCGCCGAACCCCGCGCCCGCGGCGAGCGAGGCCAGGATCGGGCCGTACCCCCGGCTGGCCTTCCTGTCCGAGGAGCTGCGGCTCACCAGCAGGACCGCGAGCAGCGCGAGGGCCACGCCGCCCAGCGCGACCGGCTCGGGGCGCTCCCCGACGGCGAGCCCGAACAGCACGGGCAGCGCCGCCGAGACGGTCGCGGTGATCGGCGCGACCACCGACATCACGCCGGTGGCGAGCGCCCGGTAGAACAGCACGATCCCCGCGGTGCCGCAGAGCCCGGAGACCGCGCCCCAGGCGAGGGCCGCGGGCGTGGGAGCCTCCGGCAGGAACGGCAGCAGCGCGACGATCACGGCCAGCCCGGCGGCCTGGGAGAGGACCACCACCGCGAGCACCCGCGACCGGCGGGTGGCCAGGCCGCCGAGGAAGTCCGCGGTGCCGTACACCAGCGCGCAGGCCGTCGCCAGCACCACAGCCGTCACGTTCCACCTCGGTTCAATAGACTGTACTGGGAGGACAATATATGAAGTGCAATGGAGTGCAAAACGAGTTCACTACACTGAACTCATGGATCCAGAGACGATCACCGCCGCGGTCGCCAACAACGTGCGGGCGCAGCGGGCGCACCGGCAGATGACCCTCGACGAGCTCGCCGCGCGCTCGGGAGTGAGCCGGGGCATGCTCGTCCAGGTCGAGCAGGGCAGGACGAACCCGAGCATCAGCACGCTCACCCGCATCGCGGACGCGCTCGGGGTGACCGTCGCGCGGATGGTGGAGGTCGCCGACACGCCCGTGGTGCGGGTGGTCAGCGGCACCGACGTCATCACCTTCCCGCACGGGAAGTCCAGCACCGCGCGGCTGCTGGTCGGCACCGACGCGCCCGCCATCCTGGAGCTGTGGGACTGGCGGCTCGCCCCCGGCGACCACCACGACGGCGACGCCCACCCCCCGGGCACGCGCGAGATGCTGACCGTCCTGGAGGGGCGGCTCACCCTCTCGGTGTACGGCAAGAGCCACCTCGCGGAGACGGGCGACGCGGTCGTGTTCAGCGCCGACCGGCCGCACAAGTACGCCAACGAGGGGGACACGCCGTTGCGGTTCATGATGGTCGTGACCGAGCCCCGGGAGACGCCCGACCGCTCCTGAGGTCTTTTCGCCCCTGACGTCTCTCCGATCCCGACACCTCTGTTTTGCGGTCCGCGAGCCTCCGGGAGTCCGGGAGTCCGGGAGCCCGGGAGGCGTTACGGGGTTTCCGCCGGTCTTGGGGGCTTTAAAGCTCTAACTGGCCGCATCGGGTGAGACATGGCCACCAGGGGGAGCATCTCGCCGGATGTGGCATGAAGTGGCGCGTCGGTACGGGCAACCGGCCGTTGATGTCCCATCCTGGTGGAATACCCGGTCATGATCTTGCGGGGGGACCCGGCCGGGCCGCTCGCCGTCCCCGCGGCGCTTTCGGGGGGAAGCATGCGGGTGTGGCGGGTGTGGGTCGTGCCGGTGGCGTTGCTGTTCGCGATCTGGGGCTGCACCTCCCCGATCACCCTGGTGGGCTCGGTGGAACCGGCGACCGCACCGCCCCCCGCCCCCGCTTCCACCCCGGCCCCGGCCCCCACCCCCGGGCTCGGCCCCGGCGCGGGGCGGCCGCACTGGGGGCGGGGCGATCTTCCCGTCTCCCCGCGGGCGCGCCGGATCAACTGCGAACGGATCAGGTGCGTGGCGCTGACCTTCGACGACGGGCCGGGGGCCTACACCGAGTCGTTGCTCGACACCCTCGCCGGATACCGGGCCAGGGCGACCTTCTTCGTCATCGGGCGGATGGCCTTCGGCGAGGGCGAGAACACCCTGCGCAGGATGGTGGCCGAGGGGCACGAGCTGGGCAACCACACCTGGGCCCACCCGCAGCTGCCCCTGCTGTCACAGGCCGCCATCAGGGAGGAGCTGGGCCGTACCCAGTGGCTCGTCAAGCAGGCGACCGGGGTCACGATGATCCTCATGCGCCCGCCGTACGGGCTGACCGACTCCAGGGTCGCGGCAGAGAGCCGCCAGCTGGGGCTCGCCCAGATCCTGTGGGACGTCGACACGCTCGACTGGCGCGACCACGACTCCTCGCTCGTCGCCCGGCGCGCGACCGAGGCGGGGCCGGGTTCCATCGTGCTGATGCACGACATCCACCACTCCACGGTCCAGGCCGTTCCCAGGGTGCTGGACGACTTCGCCGCCAGGGGGTACAGGTTCGTGACGCTGTCCGAGCTGTACGGTGGGCGTCCCGCGCCCGGGAGGAAGTACTACAGCAACCCGTGGCGGCGCAGCAGCCCGTGACGGGCGCGCCCGTCCGGAAAGCGTGACGGAGGGGCCGGGAAGAGAACCGGCGGAAGTGGCGTGAACCCGCCGCGCCCGTTTCCCGACTGTCCCGGGCGAGGAGGCAGGGTGACTGACGAACTGCTGGTGGTCCGGTGCCGGCTCGGCGAGCGCGAGGCGTTCGCCGAGCTGGTGCGGACCTGGCACGATCCGGTGTGGAACTACGTGCGGCGCATGCTGGGGCCCTCGCGGGCCGACGACGTGGCCCAGGAGGTCTGGGTGGCCGTGGTGCGCGGGCTGCCGCGCCTGAAGGAGCCGGGCAGGTTCGCGCCCTGGCTGTTCACGATCGCGAGACGCGCGGTGGCCGACCGGCTCCGCGAGGAGTACGCCAGGCCCGAGATCCCGGCGGAGGAGGAGCGGGCCTCCGCCGGTCCCGGCGGCCCCGGCGATCCCGGCGATCCCGCCGATGCCCTCGTGGACCGCGCCGACCTGCTCGCGGGCCTGTCGGGGCTGCCGGTCAGGGAAAGGGAGGTCCTCGTCCTGTTCTACCTGCAGGACCTCTCCCTGGAGGACTGCGCGCAGGTCTGCGCCGTCCCCGTCGGCACGGTCAAGTCACGCCTGTCCCGCGCGCGGCGCATGCTGCGCGACCGGCTCACGGAGAGGGGATACCGGAGATGAACCCCGAGGACATGATCGGCAGGCTGTCGGGGCCGCTGTCGCTGCGCCGCAGGATCGGCAACGTCGTGGCACTGCTCGGCGGCCTGGGCGGCGCGCTGTTCACCGGACTGCTGTGGGCCACGGAGCCCGCCCTGCCTGGCCGTACGCACCTGGCCTTCGGCGCGCTGGTCGCGCTCGGCCTGGGCTGGGCCGGTTACGGGGCCTGGGCGCTGACCCGCAGGACGCCGCTGTTCGCCCTCGACCGGGTGATCGCCGCCTGGCTGGCGGTGGCCGCGACGGGCCTGCTGACGGCGGGGACGGCCGCGGTCGCGGCCACGAGGGGCACCTGGGCGGGTACGGCGGGGGTCGCCGTCGCCGCGACGCTGGCCGTGCTCGCGGTGGCCGTCCTGCTCAGGGCCCGTGCCGACCGCGCCGCCCTGCTGCGACGCAGGCGCGAACTCGGCGGCTGAGGCCAGCCACGGCCAGGGCCGCCGCGAGGCAGGCCATCGGGATCGACGGCAGCACGTAGCGGTGGTCGAAGTCCAGCACGGCGATCGGGGCGAGGAGCAGGAAGACGGCCGCCGTCCACGGCAGCAGGGCCGGGCGTCGCCGCCCCACGGCCCCGAGGCCGCCGAGCAGCAGGAGCGCGCCGAGCAGCGGGCCGTGCAGGACGCCGGGGTAGGAGTACGCGCCCAGGAGGCTCGCGTACGGCTCGACCGACGACATCCCCCGGACGTCGCCGTCGTACTCGCGGCGCACCTGGTCGACCAGCGGGAAGTCGGGCAGCGGCCAGGAGCCGACGGGGAACGTCAGGGAGGGGGAGACGCGCAGGGGATGGCGGACCGGGGTCGCCGCGAAGGTGAGCGCGGTGTCGCGGGCGACCTCGCGGAGGTAGTCCAGCGGCTGGGCGGCGATGGCGCGCAGCGCGAAGGACCTGGCCAGGTCGTTGTGGGCGAACCGGCCTCCCGGCAACCTGTTGAGCGAGGCGCCGGGAGCCCAGACGTACTCGGACGCGGCGTCGACGACGGTGCCGTTCGGGCACAGGACCGCCTCCCTCGCCGGGGGCCTGATCACCGAGCAGTCGGCGAACGTCATCGTGCGCGCCCACAGCGCCACGCCGTCGGAGCCGCTGAGCGCGAACCGCCCGTGGTGCTGGTGGTACCAGCCCGCGTAGGCCGCGAGCGGCAGCAGCCCGGCGACGGCCAGTGCCACCACCTGTCGCCGGCCGGCCCGCCGCAGGAGCAGGTGGAGCAGGACCAGCCCCAGCAGCGGCACCGCGGCCGTGCGGGTGAGCCCGGCCAGTGCCAGCAGCAGGCCCGTCACGGCGACCGCCCGCGCCGACGGCCTGGTCCGCCACATCAGGACCGTCAGGGCGGCGGTGATGAGGAAGATGAGCTGGGTGTCGGACAGCACGGCGTGTTCGAGCCTGAGGAAGGCGGGGTTGAACAACACGGGCAGGGCCGCGAGGGTGGCTCCCCACCCGGGAAGCGAGTGGCGGCGCAGCACCAGATAGATCATCAGACCGGTGCCGAGGCCCATGGCGTGCTGGACGCCCGCGACGAGCTCCACGCTGTGGAAGGGCAGCAGCAGCCGCAGCGAGAAGGGGTACCCGGCCGGGTGGAACGCGCCGGAGGGCTGCAGGTGGACGGCGGTGTTCAGGTAGGTGAAGGAGTCGTACCAGTAGAGCCGGGCGGTGTCGTGGCCGAGCATGACGAGGGCGCGGAGCCCCGCCGCCAGGACGATCGCGACGGCGAACGGCCGGTGGCCGCCGAGGGCGTCACGGAGACCGCGGAGACCACGGGGACCACGGAGACCACGGCGGGCGCGGAGGGTGCGGAGGCGGTCAAGGCCACCGGGACCGCCGGGACCGCGTAGACCGCGTAGATCGCGGAGGGCGCGGAGCCGGTCGCGCGGGCCGTTCCTTCCGGGCGGGGCGGGCAGGACCCGGGACCCGCCGGGTGAGGTGAGCATGGATGATCCCCCGTTCCGAGGCCGGGGAATTCCCGGCACGGTGGGAGCAGTCCAGCGATCAGCCGATAATCTTGCCGTCACCGAAATCGGTTATGTCCGCGTTATGCCGTCTGTGGCACGCTGGCGCGATTCGGAGCCGGGGGAGGCGTCTTGCGGGTGCTGGTCGTCGAGGACGAGCTGATGCTCGCCGACTCGATCGCGGAGGGGCTGCGCGGTGAGGCGCTCGCCGTCGACGTCGTCTACGACGGGGAGGCGGCGCTGGAGCGGCTGCGGCTCCACGACTACGACGTGCTCGTCCTGGACCGGGACCTGCCGGGCGTACACGGTGACGACGTGTGCAGGACCGTGGTCGCCGACGGGGCCCACGTGCGGATCATCATGCTCACCGCGGCGGGCGACGTGCGCTCACGGGTGGCGGGCCTGTCCCTCGGCGCCGACGACTACCTGCCCAAGCCGTTCGCGTTCGAGGAGCTGACGGCCCGCGTGCACGCGCTGGGCCGCCGGGTGCGGCCCGCCGACCCGCCGCTGCTGGAACGGGCGGGCATCAGCCTGGACCGGGCGCACCGGCAGGTGTTCCGCGACGGGCGCTACGTGCCGCTCGCCCGTAAGGAGTTCGGCGTGCTGGCCGAGCTGCTGCGCGCCGGTGGGGCGGTGGTCTCCAGCGAGACGCTGCTGGAGAAGGTGTGGGACGAGCACACCGACCCGTTCACCAACACCGTGCGGACGACGATGATGAAGTTGCGCCGGAAGATCGGCGATCCGCCGGTCATCGAGACCGTCACGGGAGTGGGATACCGCATCCCATGAGGAAGAACGTTCGGTTCCGGTTCGCCGTGGTCTGTGGCACGGTCTTCCTCTACCTCGGCGTCATCCTGGTGGCGGGACTCGCCTTCCTCGTACGGCAGAGCCTGGAGCCCCGCGACGGGTTGCGGCATCCCCGGTACATCCAGGTCTGGGGCACCCACTACCTGCCGGACGATCTTGGTTATCGGGTGGCGGAGCAGCGGGTCGCGCAGGTCAGGCGCGTCTACCAGGCCGACACGATCAGCAAGGTCCTCACCGTGGGCGGCCTCGCGGTGCTCGGGGGCGCCGGGGTCGCGACGGTGGTCGGCTGGCGGGCCGCGGGCTGGGCGCTCCGCCCTGTCAGGTCGGTCACCGAGAGCGCGCGGCACATCGCCCAGAGCCACGACCTCACCGGCCGTATCACCTACGCCGGGCCGGACGACGAGGTCAAGGAGCTCGTCGACATCGTCGACACCATCGTCGGCCGCCTCGCCCGTTCCTTCGACGGCCAGCGGCGCTTCGTCGCCAACGCCTCCCACGAGCTGCGCACCCCGCTCACCATCAACCGCACCCTGGTGGACGTGGCGGTGAGGCGGCCCGACGCGACCGAGGACGTCAAGCGGCTCGGCGAGTCCCTGCTGCTGGTCAACGCCCGGCACGAGAGGCTGATCGACGGCCTGCTCGCCCTGACGGAAGGCGAGCAGGCGGTCCTCGACCGCCGTCCCTTCGACCTGACCGACGTGGTCGAGCACGTGCTCGACCTGGCGGGCGAGGAGGCGGGGGAGCGCGAGGTGACCATCCACCGGCTGCTGGACCCCGCGCCGACCGCCGGTGAGCCGGTGCTGGTCGAGCGGCTCGTGCAGAACCTCGTGGAGAACGCGATCCGGCACAACCACGGCGGCGGCCAGGTGTGGGTGACCACCCGGCAGCGCGCCGACCGGGTGGAGCTGGTGGTGGCGAACACCGGGTTGCCCGTACCGCACTACGAGATCGAGACGATCTTCGAGCCGTTCCGGCGGCTCCACGGCGACCGGTTGCGCTCCGATCGCGGCAGCGGACTGGGACTGTCGATCGTCCGGGTCGTCGCCGAGGCCCACGGCGGCACCGTGGCCGCGGGCTCCCGGGAGGAGGGCGGCCTGACGATCACCATCGAGCTGCCGCGCGAGAACTCCTGATGCCCGGTCCTCGGGTGCCCGCAGGTGCCGGGCGAGCCGGGTGCGTGGTTCGAAGGTGAGGCGGGTGTGCGGTTCGAGGGCGGGTCGGGTGCGTGGTTCGAGGGTGAGGCGGGTCTTTCAAGGGAGGCCGGTCCCTCGGCGCGGGGAGCCCTCCCCGGGCTCCCCGGGCTTTCCGGGCTTCCCGGGCTTTCCGGCGGTTCGGTCCGGTACGGCGCCACCCCGGGGGAGCCGTACCGGAAAGGACGTCAGCCGAGCAGCGTTACGAGCGCGGCGAAGGCCAGCCACGCGAGCAGCAGGGCCAGGTGTGTCCGGCCGGTCATGACCTGCATGGTGATGATCCCCCCTTTCGGTACGAGATCCTGCCCGGCCGCACTTGGAGGGTGGTTGGAGACCACTGGCTGGAAACCACTGGCTGGAGACCGCTAGTTCCTGGTGATCACGCCGCAGGCGACGCGCCCGCCGGAGTCTCCCGCTTTGAGGGTCTCCGCGTCCGGGCCGGTACCGCTCGGAGGTCCCTGGTGGCTGTAGCGGTCGGGGATGTTGGAGTGGTTGTCCGGGAGGGCGTGGACGACGACGGAGCTGCCGTCGGCGTCGAAGAGCTGCGCCACCCGGAAGCGGTCGGTCACGACGGTCGCCTCGCCGGTGCCGTCGGCGCCGACGAGGAGGTTGGGCAGGTCGCCGGAGTGCCCGCTGTGCGCGGTCGGCGGGATGGTGAAGTGCGCGCCCGCGCTGGCGAAGGGGCTGCGGGTGACCGGGTCGATCGCCCCGGGGTCGCAGACGCCCTTCGCGTGGACGTGGAAGCCGTGGTACCCGGCGCGCAGGCCGGTGACGGTGACCGTCAGCCTGGACTTGTCGCCCGGCCTGTGGTCGATGCGCAGGAAGCCGATGTTCTTCCCGGCCGTGTTCTTGATGACGGCCTTGGCCGACGGTGCCGACCCCTGTGAGATCCCGGGCGTCCGCGAGGCCGCCTGGACGGCCGGTACGGCCCCGGCCGCCGGCGTGCCGAACGCGACGGTCAGGGCGAGACAGGTCCTGTGAAACATGAGATATCCCCCGTACGAGTCCTGGGCTCCCCTGCCGTGACGGGGAGCGGCCAGTACAGGGTTCCTACCCCAGGAGGAGCCGGGAGCCGAGGTCACCACGCCGCCACGTCTGGCAAAGACGAGACCGTCCCGCCGGGTGTGCCCGGCGGGACGGTGTGAAGCGGACGTGACGCGGTGGGTCAGACGGGTCAGACGGGTCAGTTGGTCAGTTGGTCCGCTTGGCGCGGGCGGTGGTCCGGGCGCGGGTCGAGGCGTCGAGGACGACCTTGCGGATGCGCACGTTCTCCGGGGTGATCTCCACGCACTCGTCCTCGCGGATGAACTCCAGCGCCTGCTCCAGCGAGAGCTGGCGCGGCGGGATCAGCGTCTCCGTCGTGTCGCTCGTCGAGGAGCGCATGTTGGTGAGCTTCTTCTCCTTGGTGATGTTCACGTCCATGTCGTCGGAGCGCGAGTTCTCACCGACGATCATGCCCTCGTAGACCTCGGTGGTCGGCTGGACGAACAGGACGCCGCGCTCCTGCAGGTTCAGCATGGCGAACGGGGTCACCGGGCCCGGCCGGTCGGCGACCAGCGAGCCGTTGTTGCGGGTGCGCAGCTCGCCGAACCACGGCTCGTAGTCCTCGAACACGTGGTTCACGATGCCGGTGCCGCGGGTCTCGGTGAGGAACTCGGTGCGGAAGCCGATCAGGCCGCGGGCCGGGACCACGAACTCCATGCGGATCCAGCCGGTGCCGTGGTTGGTCATGTGCTCCATGCGGCCCTTGCGGACGGCGAGCAGCTGGGTGATCGCGCCGAGATATTCCTCGGGGCAGTCGATGGTCACCCGCTCGACCGGCTCGTGGACCTTGCCGTCGATGACCTTGGTGACGACCTGAGGCTTGCCGACGGTCAGCTCGTAGCCCTCGCGGCGCATCTGCTCGACCAGGATGGCCAGCGCCAGCTCGCCACGGCCCTGCACCTCCCACGCGTCGGGGCGGTCGGTCGGCAGGACGCGCAGCGACACGTTGCCGACGAGCTCCTTGTCGAGCCGGTCCTTGACCATGCGGGCGGTGACCTTGGAGCCCTTCACCCGGCCGACCAGCGGCGAGGTGTTGGTGCCGACGGTCATGGAGATCGCGGGCTCGTCGACCGTGATCAGGGGCAGCGGGCGCGGGTCCTCGGGGTCGGCGAGGGTCTCGCCGATCATGATGTCCGGGATTCCGGCGATCGCGATGATGTCGCCGGGACCCGCCTCCTCGGCGGGCTTGCGCTCCAGCGCGTCGGTCATCAGCAGCTCGGTGATCTTCACCCGCTGGATGCTGCCGTCGGTGCGGCACCAGGCGACCTGCTGGCCCTTCTTGATGGTGCCCTGGTGGACGCGGCACAGCGCGATCCTGCCCAGGTAGGACGAGGCGTCGAGGTTGGTGACGTGCGCCTGCAGCGGGGCCTCGGGGTCGTACACCGGGGCCGGGATCGTGCTCTTGATGACGTCGAACAGCGGCTCCAGGTCCTCGGAGTCCGGCATGCCCGCGTCCTCGGGACGGTTGAGCGAGGCGCGCCCGGCCTTGGCCGAGGCGTAGACGATCGGGAAGTCGATCTGGTCCTCGGTGGCGTCCAGGTCGATGAAGAGCTCGTAGACCTCGTCCACGACCTCCTTGATCCGGGCGTCGGGGCGGTCGACCTTGTTGATGCACAGGATGACCGGCATCTTGGCGGCGAACGCCTTGCGCAGCACGAAGCGGGTCTGCGGCAGCGGCCCCTCGGAGGCGTCGACCAGCAGCACGACACCGTCGACCATGGACAGGCCCCGCTCGACCTCACCGCCGAAGTCGGCGTGGCCGGGGGTGTCGATGATGTTGAGCGTCATGCCGCCGTGCTTGACGGCGGTGTTCTTCGCGAGAATGGTGATGCCCTTCTCGCGTTCGAGGTCGTTGGAGTCCATGACGCGGTCGTCCACGTCCTGGTTGACGCGGAAGGCGCCCGACTGCCAGAGCATGGCATCCACGAGAGTGGTCTTGCCGTGGTCGACGTGCGCGATGATCGCGATGTTCCGCAGGTCGTCGCGGCTGTTCAAAGGCATGATGGAGTCTCACTCTGTGATCGTGGAGGCTGGCCGCGGACAGTGCGGCCTTCCCATTTTAGTTGATCCGGACAATCGCTCTCACGCCTCCGGCAGATGAAGTGCGCCAATTCACCCTCCGGACACCTTCGCGACCCCCCTGCCGGGACCCTTGGCGTGTACGGCGGGAGCGGGCCGCGCCGGGGGCGCGGGCGAGGCGTGGCAGGGCCTCCGGCACTCCCTAAGCTCGGATCCATGCCTCTCGCACCGTCGTTTCCCGTAATGCTCAGAACCCGGGACAACCTGCGGATAGACGCCGCCCACACCCCCTCGCGCGGCGCGGACGACCTCGGGATCGTCCTGGCCCACGGGTTCACCGGATCGCTCAGGGACCGCGCCACGCGCCGCATCGCCCACGTGCTCAGCGGGTTCGGCGGGGTGGTGGCGTTCGACTTCAGGGGACACGGCCGCTCGGGGGGCCACTCGACCGTGGGGGACCTGGAGATCCTCGACGTGGAGGCGGCGGTGCGGCACGCGCGGCTGGTCGGCTACCGGCGGGTCGTGACCGTCGGGTTCTCCATGGGCGGGGCGGTGGCCGTACGGCACGCGGGGGTGATGGGCGGCCCGGACGCGGTGGTGTCGGTGAGCGCGCCCGCGCGCTGGTACTACCGGGGAACCAGGCCGATGCGCCAGGTGCACTGGGCGATCGAGCGGCCGATCGGGCGGCTGGCCGCGCGGCTGGGCAAGCGCACCCGGATCATGAAGGGCGTGTGGGACCCGCTGCCGCTGGCGCCGTACGAGGCCGCCGCGAAGATCTCACCGGCGCCGCTCCTGGTCGTGCACGGCGACGCGGACCGGTTCTTCCCCCTCGACCACGCGTACCAGATCTACGAGGCCGCGAACGAGCCGAAAGAGCTGTGGATCGAGCCCGGCTTCGGCCACGCGGAGTCGGCGGCCACCCCGGAGCTGGTCCGCCGGATCGGGAGATGGGCGGCGGCCCGGTCCGGTCATCCGGAGAATGTCTATCCTCGTGAGGATTGACCGGACGGCCTCGTGAGGATTGACCGGACGGCCTCGTGAGGATTGACCGGACGGCGATGTGGATGTGACGGCGGCGGGCGGCGGCGAGGAAAGGGACACATGCGGAGCATCTACGTTGCGGGTCTTGGGCGGGGAGACGGCAGGCAGATCGTCGAGCTCGGCCTGATGGAGCTGCTGACCGGGCGGGCCGACCGCACGGGGGTCTTCCGGCCGATCACCGGGAGCGGTGAGGACCGCACCCTGGAGCTGCTCAAGGCCAGATACCGCCCCGCCGCCTCGGCGACCGGGGTGACCGCCGAGGACGCCGCGGAGATCTACGCCGAGCGGGGCGCCGAGGAGCTCATCGGCCGCCTGGTCGCCCGCTTCCACACCCTGGAGCGCGAGTGCGACGCCCTGCTGGTGCTCGGCAGCTCCTTCGACACCGACGACCTGCCGCGCGAGCTGGCCTTCAACGCCCGCCTGGCCGCCGAGTTCGGCGCCCCGGTGATCGTGGTGGTGGGCGCGCACGGCGACGACGCCGAGGAGATCGCGACGGAGATGCGTACCGGCTACCAGGTCTTCTCCGACCTGGGCTGCACGGTGCTCGCGGTGATCGCCAACCGGGTGCCCGCGGGCACGGTCATCGACTGCGACCTGCCGGTGCCCCGCTACGCCGTCCCCGAGCACCCGTCGCTGTCGGCGCCGACCGTCGGGCAGGTCATGCGGGCCGTGGACGCCGAGCTGGTCCAGGGCGAGGAGGGCCTGCAGCGCGACGTGCTTGGGTTCGTGTTCGGCGGCGCCACGCTCCCGCTGTTCCTGGAACACCTCGCCGACGGCGCGCTCGTGATCACACCGGGCGACCGCGCGGACCTGCTGCTGGTCTCGCTGGCCGTCGAGGCGGCCGGTACGGCGAGACCGGCCGGGGTCGTCCTCACGGTGGGGGAGAGGCCCACCGAGGCCGTACGGGAGCTCACAGCCCGTCTGGCGCCCGGCGTGCCCGTGCTCGCGGCCGAGGCGGACAGTTTCACGGTGGCGACCACCCTGGCCGGGCTGGAGGGACGGCTCACCGCCGACAACCCGCGCAAGATCGAGACGGCCCTCGGCCACTTCGAGGCGCACGTGGACGCGGCCGGTCTGGCCGACAGGATCGAGCTGACCCGTTCCGAGCGGGTCACCCCGATGATGTTCGAGCACACCCTGCTGGAGCGGGCGCGGGCCGACCGGCGGCACATCGTGCTGCCGGAGGGCGAGGACGACCGCATCCTGCGGGCGGCCGACATCCTCCTGCGGCGCGGCATCGTCGACATCACCCTCCTCGGCAGGGAGGACGTGGTGCGGCGCCGGATCGGCGACCTCGGCCTCGACCTGTCGGGCGTGACCGTCGCCGACCCGCTCACCTCGCCGCTGCGGGAGTCGTTCGCCGAGGAGTACGCCGAGCTGAGGGCGCACAAGGGCATGACCTCCGAGCTGGCCCTGGACGTGGTCGCCGACGTCAACTTCTTCGGCACGATGATGCTGCACCGGGGCCTGGTGCACGGCATGGTCTCCGGGGCCGCGCACACCACGGCCGCCACGATCCTGCCCGCCTTCCAGATCATCAAGACGGTTCCCGACACCTCGGTCGTCTCCTCGGTGTTCTTCATGTGCCTGGCCGACCGGGTCCTCGTCTACGGCGACTGCGCGATCAACCCCGACCCCGGCGCCGAGACGCTCGCCGACATCGCGATCTCCTCGGCCCGTACGGCGAGGCGGTTCGGCGTCGAGCCGAGGATCGCGATGCTGTCCTACTCCACCGGCGAGTCGGGCAGCGGCGCCGACGTCGACAAGGTCCGCGCCGCCACCGCCCTGGTCGCCGAACGGGCGCCCGACCTGCTCGTCGAGGGTCCCGTCCAGTACGACGCGGCGGTGGACGCCAGGGTCGCGGCCGCCAAGCTGCCCGGCTCACAGGTCGCGGGCCGGGCGACCGTGCTGATCTTCCCCGACCTGAACACCGGCAACAACACCTACAAGGCAGTGCAGCGCTCGGCCGGAGCCGTCGCGGTCGGGCCGGTCCTGCAGGGGCTGCGCAGGCCGGTCAACGACCTGTCGCGCGGGGCCCTGGTCACCGACATCGTGAGCACCGTCGCCATCACCGCCGTACAGGCCCAGGAGGTCACCCCGTGAGCGAGCGAGGCGCGCGGACGGACGGGAGCCCCGGGCGGAACGGCGCTCCGGGGGACCGATCCGGCCGGGGCCGGGACGGTGCTTTGAGCGGCCCGGGCGGGGGCGGTGCCCCGAGCGGCCCGGACGACCTGCACGGTCCGAACCGGGGGAGCGGCCCGGTCCTGGGGCCCCGGGGCGATGCCCTGGACGGCCCGGACGCCCCGAGCGACCCGGGCGACCCCGGCGGGGGGAGTGACCCGGGTGGTCCGGGCGACCCGGGCGGGGAGCGCGGCAGGGTGCTGGTCCTCAACTCCGGGTCCTCCTCCCTGAAGTACCGGCTCCTGTCCGGCGCCGAGAGGCTGGCCTCGGGAACGGTGGAGCGCATCGGCGAGCCGGGCTCCCCGGTCCCCGACCACCGGGCGGCGCTGGAGGCCGTCGCCGCCCGGCTGGCCGCCGACGGCCTGGGGCTCGACTCGCCCGAGCTCACCGCGATCGGGCACCGGGTGGTGCACGGGGGCACGGCCTTCACCCGGCCCACGCTGATCACCGACGAGGTGGTCAGGGGGATCGAGGAGCTCGTCCCGCTCGCGCCCCTGCACAACCCCGCCAACCTGGCGGGCATCGAGGTCGCCAGGCGGCTCCGCCCCGGCCTGCCGCAGGTCGCCGTCTTCGATACCGCCTTCCACGCCACGATCCCCCCGGCCGCCTCGACGTACGCGATCGACCGCGAGGTGGCCGCGCGGCTGGGGGTGCGGCGGTACGGCTTCCACGGCACCTCACACGCGTACGTCTCCCGCGAGGCCGCCCTCCTGGCGGGCGGGCCCGGGGCCAACGTGATCGTC
This sequence comes from Streptosporangium sp. NPDC002524, assembly GCF_040295985.1. NCBI lineage: Bacteria > Bacillati > Actinomycetota > Actinomycetes > Streptosporangiales > Streptosporangiaceae > Streptosporangium > Streptosporangium sp. NPDC002524. The sequence goes on from NZ_JBEOWK010000007.1 coordinate 288,990, forward strand.
CTGCACCTCGGCAACGGGGCCAGCGCCTCGGCGGTGTCCGCCGGGCGGTGCGTGGACACGTCGATGGGCATGACCCCGCTCGAAGGCCTCGTCATGGGGACCCGCAGCGGTGACCTGGACCCGGCGGTGGTCCTCTACCTGGCGCGTACGGGAGGCATGTCCCTCGACGAGATCGACACGCTGCTCAACCGCCGCAGCGGCGTGCTCGGGCTCTGCGGCGACAACGACATGCGCGCGGTGACGGAGCGGCTGGCCGAGGGCGACCCGGACGCCGAGCTGGCCGTGTCGGTCTACTGCCACCGGCTCCGCAAGTACGTCGGCGCCTACTACGCCGTCCTCGGCACGGTCGACGTCATCGCCTTCACCGGCGGCGTCGGGGAGAACTCCGCCCTGGTCAGGGAGCGGGCGCTGGCCGGTCTCGGGGCGCTCGGCATCGCCGTGGACCCGGTACGCAACGCGCGCGGCGACACGCTGATCTCCGCCGACGGCGGGGCGGTGAAGGTCGCGGTGATCCCCACGGACGAGGAGTTAGAGATCGCCCGGCAAACTCTTTTCGTTGTTTCCAGAACCAATCGCGGATAAAAGACGTCTACCAGGCAGCGGATGAATGGAATCCGCCGGGAGAAGTCCGCGGGACCCGAACCATCGCTCGGCGCTCGTCGTGGGACATACTTCTTGTGGTCGGACGGTCGCCCAGCGTCGCGGGGGTGCGCTGGGCGGTCCGTCCGGCGCTGTGCCCGTACGGCTCGTCGCGAGCCGTACGGGCACACCTGAATGTTCTTTCTCCGGTTTGCCCTGAAGTGCGGGCCCGAGGCGGGTCTCGGCCCCGGGGCGCCGATTCGGGCCGTGCGGCCTCGTCCCGCTCTCAGTCCCGATCCTGGTCTCAGTCCCGGTCCCGGCCTCAGCCCCGGTCCCGATCCCGGTCTCAGCTCCGGTCCCGGCCTCAGCCCAGGCGGGCGATCGACTTGTACTCCAAGTAGGCCGACAACCCCTCCGGGCCCAGCTCGCGGCCGAGGCCGCTGCCCTTGAAGCCGCCGAAGGGCGAGCTGTTCTCGATCATGAAGAGGTTGACGCCGTAGGTGCCGGCGCGCACCTGGCGGGCGACGTCCATGCCGTGCTCGGTGTCGGCGGTCCACACCGTCCCGGCCAGGCCGTAGTCGCTGTCGTTGGCGATCCGGATCGCGTCCTTCTCGTCCTCGTACGGGATCACCGCCAGGACCGGCCCGAAGATCTCCTCGCGGGCGATGCGCATCTCGTTGGTGGCTCCCGCGAAGACGGTCGGGGCCACGTACCAGCCACGCTCGTGGGGGCGCTCCAGGCCGCCGACGACCGGCTTGGCGCCCTCGTCGATGCCGATCCTGATGTAGCCCTCGACCCGCTCCTGCTGCCGCTTGGCGACCATCGGGCCGATGCCGGTCGCCGGGTCGGACGGGTCGCCGACCGGCATGCCCCGTACCATCGCCGAGACCGCGTCCACGACCTCGTCGTAGCGGTTGCGCGAGGCGAGGATGCGGGTCTGGGCGACGCAGGCCTGGCCGTTGTTCATCAGCGAGGCGATCGACAGGAAGCCCATCGCGGAGGGCAGGTCGCAGTCGTCCAGGATGATCGCCGCGGACTTGCCGCCCAGCTCCAGGGTGCACCGCTTGAGCTGCTCGCCGCAGATCGCCGCGATGCGCCGCCCGGCGGCGGTGGAACCGGTGAAGGCGACCTTGTCCACGTCCGGGTGGGAGATCAGGTACTCGCTCGTCTCGCGCCCGGCGGCGACGATGTTGACGACGCCGTCGGGGATGCCCGCCTCCTTGACCATCTCGGCCAGCAGGTAGGAGTCGAGCGGGGTCTCGGGCGCGGGCTTGACCACGATCGTGCACCCCGCGACGAGGGCGGGGGCCAGCTTGATCATGATGACGAACTGCGGGACGTTCCACGGGACCACGGCGGCGACCACGCCCACCGGCTCGCGGCGGACGGTCACGGTGCCGAAGGTGCCGGGACGCTCCTCCTCGACGGGGAAGGTCCTGCCCAGCTCGGCGTAGTACTGGAGCATGCCGAGCGGCTGCGGGGCCTGCGCCAGCTGGGAGAAGGTGATCGGGGAACCCATCTCCAGGGTGATGAGCTCGGCCATCTCGCCCTGGCGGGCCGCGTAGATCTCGGCGAGCCTGCCGACGACGGCCGCGCGCTCGGCCATCGTCATCCTGGGCCAGGGGCCGTGGTCGAACGCCTGGCGGGCGGCGGCCACCGCCCGGTCCATGTCGGCGGGGGTGCCGTCGGGGACCCGGCCGACGACCTCCTCGGTATGGGGGGAGACGACGTCGATGATGCCGGTCCCGGCCGGGGCCACCCAGTCGCCTCCGATGAAGAGCGTGTCGTGCTGGCGCATGATGTGTTGCCTCCTGGTGGGCGGGCCAGAGTCGCGATTCTCGGACGGTTTCATCCGCTGGGCGGGGCGCCACGCGCCCCACCGCTGCTTGAGACCGAATCATGTTCTGTCGCTGATGACAAGGGTGACCGGGTCTTCGTGTCCCGAGCCGGGGCGCCCTCGCGCCTTGGGCCGGGAGGTGCCGGTGCCTTGGATCCGAGACGTCTTCGTCCCGCGAATGGAGCGGTGTGTTCTGTGCGAGGATCCTCTGGAGTGACAGGAGTGACATGTCCTGTAGTACGTGTTTAAATCACCCTAAAGCGGTAGATAGTTCATCAATGGTGCGCGAGTTCCTCCGTTCCGGTGGCGAGCTTCAAGATCGTCTTCTATAGTTTCGCTCCGTCCATGAGGGGGCTCCGGAGGTGAGCGAAGCGTGAGGCCGACTCGCGCAGCCGCATTGGCTGTCGCACTCACCGTGCTGCTCCTGTCACCCGCCGTCGCCGGTGCGGCCCCCCTCCGGGCCGCCAAACCCAGCCCCGAGGCCGAGCTCAAGAAGCTGACCCAGGAGGCCGCCGCGCTCAACAAGAGCTACCGCGGCCAGGTGCAGAGCCTGGAGGAGACCCGGGTCCAGGCCAGCAAGGCCACGGCCAACGCCAAGAGCCTCAGGCGCGCCCTGGCCAACGCCGAGACCGACGTCGTGCGCTTCGCCCAGACCACTTACATGGGCGGCGCCCTCGACGACGGCAACCTGCTGAGCTTCCAGGGCAACGCCAACCTGGCCCTCGGCCAGGCCGCGACCATGTCCTACCTGGCCAGCCGCCGCGCCACCCAGCTCAACCGGGTCAAGGAACTCATCAAGAAGGCCAAGGCCGCCGAGAAGTCCGCCGACACGAAGATCGTCAAGCTCAAGAAGGACATCGCCGACCTCAAGCGGCAACGGGTCAGGATCGAGAAGCTCCTGGCCAAGTACGGCTTCCAGACCCCCTCGGGCAGCGGCGGCCTCACCCCCCGTACGATCACCATGCGCAACCTCGTGCTGCAGACCTTCCCCATGCCGTACGGCTACGGCTGCCTGCGCTCCGGCGACCCAGGCGACCACGGCAGCGGCCGGGCCTGCGACTTCATGATGAGCACCGGCGGCAGCGTCCCCGCGGAGGACGCCATGGACCGCGGCAACCGCCTGGCCCAGTGGGCCATCGACAACGGCAACCGCCTCGGGGTCATGTACATCATCTGGCAGCAGAAGTACTACGACGTCCGCACCGGCGCCGGCTGGAAGATGATGTCCAACCGAGGCGGCAACACCGCCAACCACATCGACCACGTCCACATCTCGATGTTCTGAGCCGCCGGTCCTCCTGAGCGTGTCGGCCGTGACGAGGACGTCCGGTCTACGATTGCCACGTCCCTGGACGTCCCTCCTTTTCGGGCAGGTGAGATGGCGAACGAGCGGTTGCGCACGGCATTGCTGGAGCGGGGAACGACGATCGCCGAACTGGCCGAGGCCATCGAGGTGGACGCCAAGACCGTGGAGCGGTGGATCTCCCAAGGCCGCACCCCGTACCGCAAGCACCGCTTCGCCGTCGCCAAGTACCTCGACGCCGAAGAGGCCTACCTGTGGCCTAACGCCCTGACGCCCAAACAGGCCGCCGCGGTGTCGGAGACCGAGATCGTCACCGTCTACTCGCACCGCTGGGCCGTTAATTGGACAGACTCACTGACCTAAGCGCAGATAAAGAAGCGCAAGGGTGCAATCGTTATTGGGTTGCGTTAGCTTATGAAGCTAACTAGAACTCCAGTAGGGATGGACGCAGCTGCGCCGAGAGCGATGAAGACTCATTGACGTCGACGCTCGACTCGGAGAGCCGCCTTAGATTCTTTGTCGAGGATTTGACGAACCTTACGGGCTTGCTCGGGTTCGACCTCCAAGAGTAATTTCTTTTCTTCAATCTCGTCGATGATCGATTGAAGTGCGGTTTACTGGGACTTCAAGTCGCGCTGGAGCTGCATTACAAGAAGGTCATTGTCTCGTTGAAGCCATCCCTTCCAGTCATCGACTTCTTGCGCCTCATTTACGATCTGCTTACGACGCAGTTGTGTCTTCTTGCTTAATTTCCAATAAAGGTGCGCTAACAAACCAATGGAGGCAGAGGCTATTAAAATCCACTCAACGATCTCTGTAGCTTCTCTCGTCAGAGTGACTGTGACTATGAATTGAACGTTCTCCTTGTATCAAGCTTCTAAATGGGGCAAGAAATGTAGTGATAGCCAGACGGCTGTTATGGCGACCGGCGCACCGATCAAAGCCATCACTATTAGCGATAAGAAATTCTCAGTTACCGGTTGAGGTAAGCGCTGGGGAGACTGGCACGTTGGCCGGTTGCGTCATGCTTCATAGCACTATTGAACCTCCTTGGGCGAGATGTGCCTAGGGCTCGACTCGCGGTGGCCGCGTGAGGCGAGCGCATGGGAAGGATGTGCTGATGGCTAGTTTGTTGAGGAAACATGTGCGGGTGAGCGGCGCGGAGCGAGAGAATCTTGTGGCTGAGATGAAGCCCCGGTGCTTGGCAGGGAAGTCTGTCCGGATGCTGGCGACAGCGGCGGGCCGTTCGTACGAGTTCGTTCACCGACTGCTGGCGGAGGCTGGCGTGGCGCTGCGGACCGCTGAAGGCGGACGCCTCGATCTAACCGCCCAGCCGGTCGGCCAGGATGTTTAAGGGCACCGACAGGGCGAGACCGGCGAGGAAGAAACCCCATTCGCGTAGGCGTTGATTGCGGACGCTCCGTTGGGTCTCGCCGACGATGATTTGTCGGATCTTCTCGGCTTCCTCCTCGTTGACTTCAAGGAGTTGTTGCTGGTGCTCGGCCTCTGCGATGAGCTTTTCGCGGGCGGCCTGCTGTGCGGAGAGGTCGCGGCGGAGTTCGTCCATGAGTTTCGCCGCTTCGTCGATCGCATTGGCGGCGCGCTTAGCCCGTTACCGCAGGTGACTGGCTGGTTCGTCTAGAGAGATGCCCATTTTCTGAAATTTCTTCACGTGCCGTCGGTAACTGAGCCACATCCCCATCACAGTGACGATGATCGCGAGCAGGAGGTAAAACTCTTGGTCTATGCATTTCCATTCATAAAGTGTGAGCGATGCCAGAAAATAATAGCATATGACAAACAGGATGAAGCTGAATAAACCGAAAGATAGCACCGCAGGGAGTGCGTAACTGATCCGTCCAATGAGCAGGCGCCCTCGCTCTTCGCTGCGTAAACGGTTCCAAAGAGGATCGCGCCTGGGTGAGTCCATGACGCTATTGCATCCTGATGCTCACCCTAGATTTAGGGGTGTGACTGAATCGCGGCCACACGTTTCGGATGAACACACGAGATCACCAAGGGTGGAACATAATCCTTCGATCTGGAGTTTTGAATCTTGGCGGTTTCGCAGGCCGGGTCAACCTGTTACCAGTGACATGGTGACCTATCTCGGTAGGTGTGGGACATGTGCGGGATGATCTCGTAAACGTTACGGGTTCGCGTGACGTTAGCGCAGTTCACGCCGCATGAATCCGCCGTACGACCACCGTTCTTTTAAAGCGGGTGTCTTTTAAATCGGCCAAACGGGTCTAAAAGAGATCTTGTGAGAGGGCGGATGGCCGTTCATCACGTCGCTCAGCTCATCCTCGGTGAGGTTGAGGGTGAAGGCGCTGCCTGCCTGTGATGGATCCCAGCCGCGGTCAAGGGCTCTCCGTATGGTCGCCGCCACGAGAGTTGGTCGTACGGTCATTGTTCGCTCTCCGAACCAGGCGTCCGGTCGAGAACAGGGGAGCTCCACCAGGAGAACCCGCCCCTGCTCCTCAGCCAGCTCCACCGCGTAGGTCAGTGATCCCCAGCTGTTTGCCTGGGAGTACGTGGGCTTGTGGCGGATCCGCCAGCGGTAGGCGATGCCGTTGACGGTGATCAGCCTGGAGCCCTTTTTGGGGATCGCCACAGAACGGCCTCCTGCCTTGTTTCGTCCCTGCTCCGTGAGATTACCGAAGGCAGCGACAGGTGATGCGAGATGCTCGCCAGCGTAGCCATCGCTCAGTCTCATGATCGAGCGGTTTTCGCATGGCCGGACCGGGCGGTGGCGGCCCTCCAAACTGGAAAGCGCAGGGCACACGAGCACGAGAAGCAGCGCGAAACGACGAGAACCAGCGAACGCCAAAAGCCCAGTTCAGGACACCTTCCAGAAGATCACCGCAGGTCAGTCGCCATGGCGGATCAGATCTCGATGTTCTGAGCCCACAAATTGTCCACCCGGATGTTCGGACATAGTTGGATGACTCGGTATAGGTTGTGACCCCCATGCGGTTACTTGAAATCGCGGCGTGACGCTGAGGACAGCAGGAGAGCCGTGACCACGATGGGGATTGCCACGAAGAACATCGCCTGAAGGACGGACATCCTCCACTCGGGATTCTGGGTGTGGGCTGCCCAGCCTGGGCCTCGTACCAGGAGGGACAGTTCGGCCAGCAGTTGTGAGAGGAAGGCGGCGCAAGCGCAGGCCGACACGACGACCGCGGCCCAGCGGGCGGTGGCCCGCCGACGCAGGACGCCCACGGCGAGCGCTGCCAGGCCGAGGATGAGGACCGCGACCGGCGGGAGTGAGACCATGACGAGGATCCCGTCCATCCCCATGGCCTCGCGGCGAGCCACGCCCCAAAGGACCGCTGACAACACCGCGCCGCCTATCAGGAAGGCCGCCGCCACGGTGGTCGCCCAGGACGCCCGATGCTCCGCGTGTTCGGGGCGAGGCGTGCCCTGCGTGAGCAGATCTCGTGCGGCGATGCCGACCAGGACACCGGCGACGGCGCCGAAGAGGGCGCCGACGACGGCCAGTCCGCCGATCCCCAGACCGAAGATCGCTGATGTCATGGGCCCGATTACGGCTCCGGCGACCGCGCCTACGATGGCGGCCATCCCTGTGTGATGCGGACGCAACGGGGTGAGGCCCGCCGCCTTCGACACATTCGTCTCCATGCCTTGAGAGTGGGGGACGAGGGCTCCACGAGCTATCCGTTCCCGTACTCAGATGGTGGGAGGGTCGCGATGCTCAGCTGCCTGGCAGCGAAGCACGGCAACAGGGCCGTGCGTCCCCGCACATTGGCAAGGCACATTGGCAAGCACCGCCTCATGCCGGAGCAGCCCACGGCGAGTACGTCCGGTACCGGGAGCACGTCCCGGAAGGGGCGGTGATTCTCATAGAGGGGACTCGCCGGTCCGGATGGTCGTATCCGGAGGGCTGATCACGGGAGGCTCGGGGAGCTTGAGGCCTTTTCCGCCCGGGAGGCGTTCAGCCAGAGAGCCGCCTGGATGTGGCTGTTCACCCCCAGCTTGCGATAGATCACTTCGAGATGCTTGTCCAGGGTCCTGACGGAGATCCTCAGTCGTCGCGCCGCGACCTGGCGGGTGAGTCCGGCGGCGATGAGTTCGAGAACCTGTTCCTCGCGCGGCGTCAGACGGCTTCGTGCGGCGGGGGATCGTGACAGGCGTGTCTTGTGATCCATCGCGACCAGTAGGGGATGAAGCCTTTCGATGAATTCGCGTTCCTGTTTCGTGAAAGTTCCCTCCTCCCTGCCCAGCGCGAACGCCCGCATGGTGCCCGGAGGGGAGAGCAGGGGAAGCGCCAGATGATCGTAGAAACCGGTGACGACGTGGATGTCGGAACCGGTCGCCGAGGAGCGCCAGCGTTTGAGGCTCATCAGATCGGTGATGGCCAGCGGCCTGCGGTCGGCGGTTCGCACGTAATGCCGGATCAGCGGGTGACGTTCCATGTTGCGGCGGGTGACGTCGGTCATCGTGGCGGTCGGCAGGCGGGTCTTGGGCCACCCCAGCCCCGTGACCTCGTCCCCGCTGACCTCGGAGAAGGTGGCCGTGGGGCACTCCAGCACCTGTTGGAGCAATTCGGCGATACAGCCGTAATCGATCTCGGCGGGATTCATGGCCACCAGCTCCACCGCCAGGTCGAGCACCTGGTCATACCTGTTCCTGGAAAGCATCGGACCCCCTGCGGCTCTACGTACTTCCGCGTATATCGCGGCATGCGGCGCGTGCCAACAATTTCGTGGAAGAACGTCCAGCGAAAACGAAGGGGAAAGTCTCATGCGTGATATCCGCAGGATGGTGGGAGCGGTCGCGGTCACTCTGGCCCTGACCGTCGGGCCGGCGCTTCCGGCCACGGGGACGGCTCACGCGCTCGCCTCCAAGACCTTCACCTGGAACAAGGTGATGACGGTGGGGGACTGCACGATGTTCGAGGGCGCGCGATGGACCCTGTACTCGAACGGTACGGCGACGTTCGACGGTACGGTCACCAGCGGCGACGACAACGACGCCTGGCTGATGTGGGCGTATCTCAAGGACGCCGGCAACGCCGTCCTCGGCGTGGTGACCAACGACCGCGTCCAGGACCGCGCCGACCGGGGCAAGTTCGTCAAGAACCTGCCCAGCGAGACCCAGCGATACCGGTGGTTCGCCTCCGGCCGGTTCGACGCCCGCAAGTTCAACCTCATCCGGCGCATGTCCCTGGGCAAGCACTGCTGAGCCTGAACGGCGTGGGCATCCAGGCCTCCTGGCCGTCGCCGGGGGGCCTTTGCCCACGGTGCGTCATCACCGGTTTGGAATTCCGACCCGAACATGCCGAGGTGGCTATCGAAGCCGGCGGTGGCCTCCGTCCTTGTTCCGCGAGGAGTGCGAAAAGGACACGTGGCTTCCGCTCAGGCGCGTGATCGAGTCCGGGGAGCCCTCGTGGGAGAAGGCCGGGTGCCGCGCCCGTGGACGCGGTCCCGGTGGAGTCTTAGACCGCGTATATGTCTTAGACCGCGTATATAGGGGCGAGGTCGACGAATATGCGGTAGTCGGTGATCAGGCCGTCGTCGCGGGTGCGCCAGATCGATACGGCCACGACGCTCGCCTCCTTGCCGTCGAGCCGCCGGTAGGTCACCTCGGTCTCGGCGATGATGTCGGCGTCCACCTGCCAGTTCCTGACGATGCGGTGCCGCAGACCGGCGATGGTGGAGAAGAACGCCCGCAGCCCGGCGGCGATGGTCTCGCGGCCTGCCATCGGCTCGGCGTTGCCGAACACCAGCGTGGCGTCCTCGGCCAGCAACCGCACGAACTCATCGGGGTCGAACGAGTCGACTATCTCGAAAACGCGTCTCACCGCATCGTCGGTCACGCCGATCCTTCCTCACGCGGTCGGGATCACTCCTGGGGACGATACGGGGCGAACGGCGGCGCGCAACTATCTCGAAGGTGGGTATCTCGTCGACGAAGGCGCGTGCCCCGAGGCTGGAGATCGCTGCCGCAAGGCCCGCCAAGGGCTCACGGCCTCGTTGCCGATCCGCACCTTGCCGGGGCGCTCCGGGGGCGAGGCGAGCCGGTGCGCCGGGGTCCGCTGGACTCTGCCGCCTTCGCCGGACTCCGCTGGAACCGTGCCGCCCCTGCCGGGCTCGAACGGGTGCGGGCACGGGACCGGCTTCCGCGACGGGGGCCGGTGCGCGGTGTCCGCCTGACCTCGTACGACACCGGCTGAACCACCTGGGGGAGCGGTACGTTCCTGGAGCATGAGACTACGAATGACCCTGCTCGTGGGGCTGTTGTCCCTGGTCGCGGCCTGTGGAGGAGCTGAGGCGGACATGTCGGCGACGCCGGTTGACGAAGGGCCGGCGAAGCCGGTCGCCCTGTGGGGAGCCGAGGGCGGGTTCGTGACCCCGACCACGAACGTGCTGCGCCCGCCGAGGGTGGTGCTGTACGGCGACGGCCTGGTGATCGCTGACGCGAACAGGCAGTTGAGGATCACCGATGCCGAGGTGGGCGAGACGGTCGCGGCGATGGAGACATACCTGGCCGGGCAGTCGCCGACCGCGACGCCCAGGCCGGGCGCGCCGATGGTGACGGACGTGCCGGCCACCGTCCTCGGGGTGCGGGGGAAGGACGGGAAGATGCTGGAGGTCCGGGTCCCGGCCCTGGAACAGGTCTCGGACTTCTACCCGAAGGGGCTTCTGGACGCGAAGAAGCTGATGGAGGGCCTGGCGACCCGGGCCGCCGCCTCGGGCACCGACTATGTCTCCACCCGGGTCCGGGTCGTCGCGGAGGGGGCCGCGTCGGCGGAGGGGGAGCCGGCGCCGTGGCCCACGGGGGTCCCCGAGCCTTCGGGCACGGTGGACCCGGTCTGGCAGAAGGACGTCGAGGGGGCGGTGGTGAGCGCGATCACCAAGGCGGTGCCCGGCAAGCAGGAGCACAGCAGGGCACTCTTCAAGACCGGTTCGGGGACGCTCTTCGTGCTCTCCTGGCGGTACTTGCTGCCCGACGAGTGATTTCTCCTGGGGGTATCTGCTGCCCGACGAGCGGCTTCTCTTGGGGGCATGCCACCTGACGAGCGGCTTTCCCTGGCGGTACCCGCTGTCTGACGAGTAGTCGACGAGTTCGACGCGTGTTCGGGGCCTGGCCGGGGAACGGCCAGGCCCCTGAGGCCCCTGGGGCGGCGGGTTCCGGCCCGCTCGTGACTCCGCTCGTGACTCCGCTCGTGACTCCGCTCGTGACTGCGCTCGTCACTCCGCCCGGTCGCCGGAACCGCGCCGACGAGACGGACGACGGACGACGGACGACGGACGATCGGGATGAGACCGAGGAGCGGGCCGCAGGGACGGGGTCAGCGGGCGCCGGCGGTGAGTGCCTCCTGGGGGAACAGGCCGTCGAACACCGCGGCGCGGTCGAAGGCCATCGCGCGGGTGCGGGCGCGGAGCTCAAGGTCCTGCCGCTCGGCGGCGGACATGTCCAGGACCACCCGGTCCACGGCCTCGGCCAGGCCGCCGATGTCCCGGGGCTCGACGATGACGGCGGTGTCGCCGACCGCCTCCAGGGTCCCGCCCGTCATGGTGGTGACGATCGGACCGCCGCCGGCCAGCATCTTCTCGGCCAGGGCGATGCCGAACGTCTCGACGAAGTCGGGCTCGGGCTTGGTCGGCAGGACGTAGGCCGCGCAGCCGCGCATGAGCAGCGGTTTCTCGTTGTCGTCTACGTCGGTGAGGACCATCACCCGGTCGTCCTCCTTGGCCAGCGCCCGGACCTCCTCCAGCGCGGTCCCGGTGCCCGCGACGACCAGTTTCACGCGTGACCGGCAGCGCATCCGGCCGTAGGCGGCCATCAGGTCGTCGATGCCCTTGGCCCGGGTCACCCGGGACAGGAACAGGATGTAGCCGTCGCGCTCCAGGCCGCGTTTCGCGAGCGCGGCGTCCACGTCCGCCGGATCCAGGTCGAGGAAGGCGCCGGAGTCGATCGGCGGGTAGCTGACGGTCACCCGGCGCCGGCACTGCTCGGCGAACCCGGTGCCGCAGTGGGCGTCCACCTGCTCGGCCGAGGCGATGATCTCCTCGCGGGTGTACTCGGAGACCGCGACGACCTCGTCGTTGGCCAGGAACGTGGTGAACAGCACGGTCGCCGCGCCGAACCGCCCCTCCCGCAGGCACGACCGGATCACGTTGGTCACGTCGGAGCCGACCGCCTTCGCGACGGTGTGCACGTCGGGCGCGAACCCCGCCGCGCGCGCGGCCCCGACCGCGTCCATGACCACCGAGGTGTGCGGGACGAGGTACATGGACAGGCAGGTCGTGGGCACCGGCTCGGCGAGCAGCTCGACGAGGCGGCCGGTGAGCCCGGCCTGGTGGCGCCCGTCGGGCACCCGGTAGTCACCGACCGGCTCCGGGCGCTCCACGGTGATCCCGGGGCTGTACGGCAGCAGCCGGTCGAGCGGCTTGAGCGGCAGCCCGGCCGCCTGCAGCGTCGGGATCGTCCAGGTCAGCAGTCGTACGTCGTCGTATCCGCGGGTCAGTGCGGCCTCGGCGAGGTTGCGGGCCTCGCCGGAGTGGCCGCAGATGACCGGGTCGGCCCTGACCACGATGACGAGACGGCGGCGGGGGTTGGTCATCGGGTTTCCTTCGTTTTGGCGGGCGGATCGGAAAGGGACGGCGGGCGGACCTCCCGCCCCCACCCCGACGGTTCCGGGCCCAGCCGCAGGTGCAGCACGCCGCCCCGGTGCACGGTGGCGGCGCTCAGGTGCGTTGCGTGCAGAGGCTTGCCGTCGAGGGTCGCCGACTGGACGTACTGCGCCGGCAGGTCGCGGTCGAGGCCGTCGACACCGATCGGCGTCTCGCGGTGCCCGCTGGTCTCGACGACGAACTCGCCGCCGCCGGTCCTGAGCACGGACCTGGCGAACGCGGGCGCGTTGACCAGGAACAGGTTCTGCCCGGCGATCGGGAACAGCCCCAGCGACGCCCAGACGTACCAGGAGCTCAGGCCGCCGGAGTCGTCGTTGCCGGGCAGCCCGCCGGGGCCGGTGCCGAACTGCCAGGTCAGCGCCGCGTGCACCACCTGGGCCGTACGGTCGGGCCGTCCCGCGTAGTGGTACGCCCACGGCGCTTCCATGTCGGGCTCGTTGTTCAGCCCCTCGAACCGGTTCAGGGCGTATCCGGCGGCCATCTCCGCCAGCTGGGGGCGCAGGCCGGGCTGCGTCACCGGCGCGGCGCCGAAGCCGAAGAACTGGTCCAGCATGCCGGCGAACGCCCGGTCGCCGCCGGCCAGGGCGATCCGCGCGGCCATGTCGTGCAGCAGCCGGAACGAGTAGTTCCACTTGCCGCCCTCGTAGAACTCCGAGTCGCGCAGCAGGCCCGTGCTCGGGTCGAAGGCGTTGGTCCACTGGCGGCCGCGCTCGTCGAGGTCGTCGGCGAGGCGCCGGTCGTTCAGCGCGCGGGCGACCTGGGCGGTGCAGTGGTAGCCGTAGGCGAGGTCGAGGGTGTGGGTGATCGGGTGGACCACCCCGTGCTCGAAGAAGTCCTCGCCGTACAGGCGCCGCAGGTCGTCGACCATGTGCACGAGCGCCCAGTTCCAGTCGAGGCCCGCCCGTCCGAGGGCGTGGGCGTCGGCCAGCGCGGTGTGCACGAGCGCGCTTCCCTGGCGGTAGAAGCGGTCGGCGCCGCGGGCCATCCGGTATCCGACGGGGAAGTTGCCCTCCTCCTCGCAGACCCGGATCAGCGACTCCAGCAGGTCCGCGGCCCGGTCGGGGACGATGGCCGAGAGCAGCGGCAGCTGCGTCTTGTAGATGTCCCACATGGTGCACACGTCGAACGCGAACGGCCCGGAGTTGGGCCAGAACGGGCTCTCGTCGTCGGCGAAGCACGGCTTGATCAGCGAGTGGTAGAGCGCCGTCGAGAAGACGGTGCGGCGGGCCGGGGTGCCGCCCTCGACCTGGACGCGGTCGAGGTGGTCGCTCCAGCGGACCCGGGTCCGGGAACGCACCGCGTCGAACGCCGACCGCGCGTTCCCGCACTCGTTCTCCAGGTTCTGCCGTGCCTGGTCGCACCCGCGCAGCGAGAACCCGAGGCGCACCTCGATCGTCTGCCCCGGTTCGGTCGGGCCCATGAAGAGCATGCCGAAGGGCCGCAGCGTGGTGTGCCGGATGCTGTCGAAGTCCAGGCGGGTGCCGCCGTCGATGAGCCTGCGGTCGTACCAGAGCATCTGCCGCCAGCCGGGGCTGTCGACGTCCAGGTACACCGACAGCGGGACGCCCTCCATCACCACCGTGCCCTGGGCGCGGCCGTGGCCCATGCTCTCCACCTGCGCCCGCAACGGCACGGTACGGCCGTGCTCGATGGCGAGGCCGCCGCAGGACAGGTCGATCACCACGCGGGCGCTGCTGTGCTCGGGGAACGTGTATCGGTGGACGGCGACCTTGGTGCCCACGGTGAGCTCGCAGCGGACCCCGGTGTCGAGGGTGGCCGCGTAGTAGCCCGCCTCGGCCACCTCGTCGTGCAACGGCCAGGACTCTCCCAGCGCGTCCAGCGGCTGCACCATCGGGGTGACCCGGACGTAGTTGTAGTACTTGCGGATCGCGCCGGTGCCGGACTGCTGGAAATGGCTGAACCCCGACGCCTGCAGCCGCCCGAACATCTCCTCAGGCACGCCCTCGGTGTTCTTCGTGTACCTTCCGTAGCCGGTCGGGTACGCGCCGGAGTAGGCGCAGGCCGAGACCATGCCCAGCGGCGACGTGGCGCCCGGGTGGGTGTTGCCCACCTGGGGTTTCGGCCGCCACCAAGTAGCGGCCAGACCGTGTGCCCGAGGCAGGTCGGTGGCCGCTGTACCGATGAAGGGGTCAACGTTGTCGAGGATGGCGGAAATCTACCCAGTGTGACGTTGTCGTAGGTTTCGGCGAGATGAAATCCTCTTTTCGTACAGGCTTCGCGGGCTTGTCCGGTCTGCCTTGTTCTTGCAGGTGAGGGGCCTTTCCCGGTCGCCGGGGAATGGGGGCGGGGGGCTTCGGGGCGTTTCCGGCCTTCCGCGGGCGGGTCGTCGTCGGCCGTGTGATCGGCGGTGTGCCGACGCCGGTCGGTCACCTGGCATGGTGGGCGGCTAAGAGGTCGCGCGGCCGGTCGGTCACCTGGTGTGGTGGACGGACGGTTATCTGGTGTGGCGGGTGGCCGAGAGGTCGCGTAGCCGGTCGGCCGCGTGGCTGCCGGAGGGCGCGGTGAAGACGACGGGATCGTCGGTTCGGGGCAGTTGGTCCGCGACAGTCAGTCCAGGACCGCGCCGCAGGTGATGTTGATCGCCGCTCCCGTCATGGTGCGGCCCCAGTCGGAGGCGGCGAAGACGGCCACGTTGCCGACGTCCTCCAGTGACGCCGCCCGCCCGGTCAGGGTCTGCCCGACGATGTCCCGTTCGATGGCCTCGCGCTGGTCGAAGTCGGCCGGGATCGTCTCGGGCAGGCCACCGGTCCGCAGGGTGACGACGCGGATCCCGTACGGTCCGAGTTCGGCGGCCAGCTGGCGTCGCATGGCCTCGACCGCGTCGAACGCGACCTGCAGGCCGCCCAGGCTGTAGCGGCGCGCCGAGCCGTGGTCGCCCGTCCCGCCGAACGCCATGATCACACCCGACCGCTGCCGGACCATGTGCCGGGCGGCCGCGCGTGACGTGAGGAATTTCGAGCGCACGGCGGTCACGACCGGGCTCAGGTAGTCGTCCGGTGACATGTCGATCATCGGTGTTCCCTGCACGTCCCGGTCCGCGATCACGTTGAGGGACACGTCGACGCTTCCGGCCTCGGTCACGACGTGGGCCGCGTGCTCGTCGACCGACCTCTCGTCCAGCGCGTCGACCTCGGCGGTCTCGGCCGCGCCCCCCGCGGCGCGGATCTGGCCGGCGACCCTCTCCAGGGTCGCCATCGTCCGTCCGGCGAGGAAGACGCGGGCCCCCTCGCGGCCGAACGCGCGGGCGACGGCGCCTCCGACCGAGCCGCCCCCGCCGTAGACGATCGCGTTCCTGCCCTTGAGCAACATGGCCTGCCTCCTGCGTGCCGATCGGGTGGTCGTTCATCCCGTACGACCCGCGGAGGGCGCCGAACTCATCGCCCGGGGTGGGAATCAGCCGATATCGAGATCGTCCGGCGTCGGATCAGTCGGGTCAGCCGGATCGGTCTGCTCGGTCTGATCAGTCTGCTCAGTCCGCTTGGTTCGCTCGGTCCGCGATCTCGGTGGGGAGGCCGAACATGGGGAAGATCTCCGGTGTCAGGAACGAGACGACCTCGGCGATCCTCGTGCCGCGCGGTGCGAGCAGGTCGAGCCCCAGCGCGACGTAGACCTTCCTGTCCTCGTCCCACGCGTAGGTGCCGAACGCGAGCTGCCCGTTCGCGTACGCGGGCAGGAAGCGCCACCGGTAGGTCAGCGGCCCCTCGACCAGGAAGGCCCTGATCGCCTCGTGACCCTCGTACCATTCCGGCAGCGGCGGCATCGCGTACCTGGCGTCGTCGGTCAGCATCGCCACGATGGCCTCGACGTCCCCGGCCTCCCACGCGGTCGCGTACCGGTCCGCCAGCTCCCGGAGCCCCTCCTCGTCCAGCTCGTCCGAGGAATGCGGGCCGGTGCCGGGAAGCCGGGTGTCGAGGGTCTTGCGGGCGCGCTGCATCGCGCTGTTGACCGACGCGACGGTGGTCTCCATCAGGTCCGCGACCTCGCGCGCCGAGAATCCGAGGACCTCGCGCAGGACCAGGACGGCCCGCTGGCGGGCCGACAGGTGCTGGAGCGCGGCGACGAAGGCGAGTTCCATCCCCTCGCGCGCCACGTAGCGGGCCTCGGGGCCCGGCCTCTCGTCGGGGTACGGCTCGACCCACGAGGTCTCGGCGAGCGGCGCGGCCCCCGGGCTGAAGTCGGTGGGCAGCTCCCGGCGGCCCCGGCGTTCGATCAGCGTCAGGCACCTGTTGGTCGCGATCCTGTACAGCCACGACCGGATCGAGCCGCGGTCCTCGAACCGCTCCAGGCCCCGCCAGGCGCGTACCAGTGCCTCCTGGAGGGCGTCCTCGGCGTCGTGGACCGATCCGAGCATCCGGTAGCAGTGCGCGTGCAGCTCGCCGCGGAACGGGTCGACCAGGTGCCCGAAGGCGTCGGAGTCACCCTTCCGCGCGGCGTCCAGCAGCCGCGCCCGGGGCGCGTCGGTCCCGGATCCCCACTCGGACTCGCTCATCTCGCGGAACCCTACCGGTGAGCCCCGGCGGGTGGGATCAGGCGCCAAGCGCGATCCACGAGTCCGCGGGCAGGGACGCGAAGGAGTTCAGCGGCGCCCTCGCGAACTCGCCCGCCCGCGCGTGGCCCTGGGCGCGGACCGACCGCTCCCAGACCAGGGTGCGGGCGATCCTGCCGACCCGGCAGGCCAGCTCCAGCTCCTCGACGAGCTCCGCGCGCGGCGCGAGGTCGCCGAACACCTCCAGGTAGGCGTCCCTGGGGCGCAGGATCGCCGGGTCGTCGGGGGCGACCCCCAGCCGGGAGCGCAGGAATCCCAGGGCGACCAGCATGCCGGCGAACGGGTGGGCCACGACGCTGTCTCCCCAGTCGTAGAACCGCACCCGCTGGGCCGGAGGCGTCCCGGTCACCAGGATGTTCCAGGGGTGCAGGTCGTTGTGGTCCAGGCTCGGCGGTACGGACGCGGCGGCGAGCCGCTCACTCCACGAGACGAAGGCGGCGCGCATGGCGGTCGCGCGCCGGTGGGTCTCCCTGTCGGACGGGTCGCCGTACCGCTCCACGTACTCCCCGACCGCGTGCGCCGCCTCGTCGAAGCGTCGCGGCATGACGGCGGCGCGCATGTCGGTGACGCCGAGAGCCAGCAGGTCCTGGACGTGCGGCATGAGGTCGCGCTGCAGCCGGCCGTACTCCGGGAGGATCGTCACCAGGGCGTCGGCCAGGGCGGGCCCGTCCAGGAGCTCCCCGAGGGGTGTCCCGCCGTCGGGCAGCACGACCCAGCCGCGCTCGACGTCGACGGCGATCGGGGGCGGGATCCGCTCCGGCACGACCCGCAGCAGGAGCCGGTAGAGCCCCACTTCGAACGCGGTGCCCGGCCCGGGGGCCTTCAGCCACACCGGGCCGCGGGTGGTGGGCGCCCTGAGCACCGTCCCCCACGGCCGCAGGTGCGGCTGGGCGACCTCGCCGGTCCGTTCGATCCCCGCCGCGGCGAGCCGCTCGTCCAGCCACGACACCGCGCTCCGCCGCCAGGCCGCCGACGACCAGAGCGCGGTTCCGTGCCCGGGGTCCGCCTCCGGGTTCTCCGTGCCTGACATGCCTGCCTCCCGCGAGCCGATGGGATCCGTCACCGGGTACAACCCGCGGAAGTCCGGGAAATCATCGCCCGCGGCCGAACACGTCGGGCCGGGAGGGGACACGCGCTAGTCGAAGAACTGCCAGATGCTGAACCTTCGCACGTAGAGGGGGACGGAGTCCCGGCCGAGCACCCGGATCCGCCTGATGCGGGTCTCCTGGTTCATCGTGACCTTCACGCACTTCAGGCACGCCTCGTGGAACCCCGGCAGGGCGAAGTAGGAGATGGACGCGGCGCGGTGCCCCAGCCCCCGGTCGGAGAGTCCCAGCCCCACCTCCCGGTAGAGGCGTCTCGACCCCTTCAGGTTGAACGCGGTGGAGCCGATGAGCGCGTGGTTCGACTTCGGGGGGCAGTGCACGAATATCCGGACGTGGCTGGCCTGGCGGGGCCACAGGGGGAGGACGCGGAGCGAGGGGACGTTCTTCAGCCACGGGGGGATGGTGTTCCTGCCTCCGAACGGGGGCAGCGAGACCGTGTGGTCGGTCCTGGTGGTGAGGGTCGCGGTCGCGGTGGCGGAGGCGCTGGAGCTCGCACTGGCCACGGGGGTGGGGGTGGCCGCTGCCATGGGGGTGGGAGTGGGGGTGACGTTGACCACGGTGGGTGTGGGTGCGGGCTGGAGCGGGGGCGGGGCGATCGGCTCGGCCTGGCTACTTGGGGCCTGGCTGTTCGGGGCCGGGCTGCTCGGGCCCGTCATGAGGACGGCCGCCACTCCGATTCGTGTGACTCGTACGGCGAGACGCACGCGTTCCTCCCTCCTGCCGGACGCCCGGGTCGTCGTACGGTCGTCACGTGGTGTGACATGGGTGTCGGTGGAGGGGACCTGCCGGGGACGGCCCGGACGAGGGCATCACGCGTGCGGCCTGACCAGGCTGATCGTCTCGATTATGTCGGTCGGGGCGCACAACGGAGGGAGCCACGCTGATAGACGCGCGGCCCCGGCACCGTCCTCACACGCCTACCTGCCGATGTCCTCGCGTGCTCACCCGGCGTGTCCTCACGTACGTGCTCACCCGGTGATGTCCCGGCGTATCCAGCCGGTGTGTTTTCACGTACGGGCTCACGTGGCGGTTTCCTCGCGTGCCCACCCGGCCGTACCGGCGGGGGGCGGTGGGTCGCGCGTCAGCCGGAGACCGCGCGCAGGGCGCCCGGGTGGCGTCCGGCGAGGCGGTCGAGCGCGGCGGAGGTGGCGCTGTCGGCGGGGAGGTGGACGATGAGGCGCTGGTCGTCGTCGGCGGGCAGTTCGAGGGTCTCGTACGCCAGGCGCAGCTCACCCGCGTCGGGGTGGACCAGCCGCGTGACGCCGCTGGAGTCCGGGAGGCCGGGCAGGGTTTCCACCCGCCCGGAGAAGGCCGCCCCGGCGGTGACGGCCAGCTCGTCGGCCAGCGTGGCGATGTGCCAGTCCGCCCGGAACGGCCCCTGCTTGAGGGCGGCGACCTGTTCGTCGGCGACCCGGTCCCAGTCGGGGTAGGCGGTCCGCGCCCGGCTGTCGGCGAACACGAAGCGGGCGAGGTTCGGAGGGCTGCCGTCCAGCAGGCCGATCGGGCCCATCAGCCGTTCGTAGCCCGCCGTCCAGGCGAGGATCTCGCTCAGCCGGTTGAGCAGCAGGGCGGGGGCGGGCTCCAGCCGGTCGAGCAGCGCCCGCACGGTGGGACGGACCGCGCGGGCCGGCATCGTGGCGCCCATGCAGGTGAAGCCGCCGTCGGCCGCCTTGGAGAGCCGGTGCAGGTGGACGCGTTCGCTCGTGGTGAGCCGGAGCGCGCCGGCCAGCGCGGAGAGCACGGGGGCGGACGGGCGGCGGTCGCGTCCCTGTTCGAGCCGGGTCAGGTACTCGACGCTGACTCCGGCGAGCGTGGCCAGCTCGGACCTGCGCAGGCCCGGCGTGCGGCGGCGGGGGCCGGTGGGCAGCCCCACCTCGGCGGGGGTGACGGCTTCACGGCGGATGCGCAGGAACATGCCCAGCTCGTTGTCGCTCACGTTTCGAACGTAACAGTCGTGGCCGCCGGGGTCGTGGCCCTGCCACTACCAGTCTCGGCCCGGTCTTCCTGGTCTCCGCGCCGCCCGGCAGGTTGGGGACGTGACCTCGACGGTCACCTCGAACCTCGCATCTCCGACAGGGAGCACAGCAATGCCCAGTGAGACCCTCAACCTCGCAGTGATCATCGGCAGTGTCAGGGAGGGCAGGTTCGGCCCGGTGGTCGCGAACTGGTTCACCGAGCGGGCCGAGCTGGACGGCCGGTTCGCGGTGGATCTCATCGATCTCGCGGACACGCCGCTGCCGCTCGAACTGCCGCCGCTGCCGCCCGCGCTCGAACCGAACATGGCCCGTCCGGCGGAGATGGCGGACCTCACCCGGAGGATCGGGGCGGCCGACGCGATCGTCGTGGTGACGCCGGAGTACAACCGGAGCTTCCCGGCCTCGCTGAAGGCCGCCATCGACTGGCACTACACCGAGTGGGAGGCCAAGGCGATCGGCTTCGTCGGCTACAGCGGGGGGAGCGGCGGGCTCCTGGCGGTGGAGCAGCTTCGCCAGGTCTTCGGCGAGCTGCACGCTCACACGGTCCGCGACTACGTCAGCTTCCCCCGCTACTACGAGCTGTTCGGCCCCGACGGCGTCCTCAAGGACCCCGAGGGCCCGGACCAGGCCGCGAAGGCGCTGCTCGACCAGCTCCTCTGGTGGGGCTCGCTCCTGCACGACGCCCGGCGCGACCGCCCGTACACCGGCGGGAAGTAGCCGGGAAGTGGTTCGGGGGAAGCCGAGGAGGAGCGGAGGGGGTGAGGGGGCAAGGGGAGCAGGGGGCGAGGTGGCCAAGAGAGCCGAGGGGGGCAGGGGGGCCGGGAGGGGGGCAGGGCCCGCTGGAAAAGCCGTTTGCCGTGGCCGTGCGCCGGGTTAGGCTGCCGTCACGCCCTGGCCGATCTTCGCTTCTTCACCGGATCCAGGGACGCGACAGATCTCACGAACCTTCAAGACGGACCTTCGAGGAGGAGGTGGGGTGCTTCTGGAAGACCGGACGTCACATCCCGGAGGGGTGACCGCATGACACTGTTCGTCCATCTCACGGCGGAGAAGAACATCCGATCGGTGCGGCGGGCCGGAATCCGCGCGCGAAGCCACGGCCGCGACGGCCTGCGGGGGCTGTTCTGCCTGCCCATCCTGCCCTCCTACCAGCTCACCCACCAGTGGGTCCGCGAGCTGAAGCGCGGCGGGCGCCGTACGCTGACGGCCGTCGACTTCCGGGTGCCCGACGACGAGCCGGTGCTCGTGGGCCACTACGGGCGGGAGCACGAGTTGCTCCCCAGCGCCGAGGCCGCCGCCCTGATCGCCGGGTGCGACGACGCCCGGGGGTACGAGGTCTTCGTTCCCCGCGCGATCGGCGCGAAGGAGATCCATCGCGTCCGCGCGGTGAACCAGGTGACCGGCTGGAGATACATGCCCAAGGCCCACGGCCGTCGCCCGTGTCCGTGTCCCGTCTGCCTCGTCCCCGGCGAGTACGGTGCGGACAAGATCCGCAGGGCGGACAGAGCGGCTAAGGCGGCCAGGGGCTCCGTGAGCCCCGAGTGGACGGACGAGGACTGACGCACACCCGGGACACGGGGCACTCACGGTGCCTCCCCGGTTCCCGGGCCGCCACCGGCCGGATGTCCGCGAGCGCATGGTCTCCACGGTGCTTCCCCCGGTTCCCGGGCCGCCACCGGCCGGATGTCCGCGAGCGCATGGTCTCCACGGTGCCCCCCGGTTCCCCGGCGGGACGTCTACGGGCGCGCGTCCGGGGGCACGGTCTCCGCGGTGCTCGCCCGGAGGGCCCGGCCGAGTTCGGTGGCCGTCTCGTCCATCAGCTCGGCGGTGACGTGCTCGCCGCACGTGCCGTTCATGAGCCCGAAGACCCGGGGCCCCCGCAGCTCGCCCGGCAGGTCGCCCATGCGCGGCACGATGTGGAAGTGCACGTGCTCGAAGCCTTCGAGCTCGGCGAACTGCACCACGTACGTCTTCACGCAGCCGGTCACCTCGTGGAGCGCCCGCGACAGCCGGGCCTGCCAGAGGCCGAGGGAGGACGCCTCGGCGTCGGTCAGGTCCGCGACGGTGGTGACATGGCGGCGGGGGACGAGCACCAGCCATCCGGGCAGCGCGGTGTTGATCGCGTGTGCCACCCGCCAGTGGTCGTCGAACGCGACCCGCTCCCGCGGGGGCGTCACGTCGAACCGCGCTTCCTGATCGCACGGATAGCAACCCGTGGAAGTCATCATGACGCCGATGTTACGAGATCGCATGACTTCGCTTGCCAGTTCGAGTCAACAGGGGCGAGGGGTGCGGGAGATGTCGTTTTCCGGGGTGCCGGTCCGTCATAGAGGTAGGACCGCCGGGGTCCGGCCGATGGGGCGGGCCGGACCCCGGGCGGTCCGGGGCGGACCCCGGCGATCCCGGGGGTCCTGGACGCCTTGGACGGTCCCAGGGTGTCTCAGCGGAGCAGCTCGAAGAGCGTGAGCCACCGGTCGGGATGGACGAACGCCACCACGGTGTCGCGATCGACCCGTGCCTCCGCGAACGCGGCGTCGACCCGGTGAGGGGCGTACCGCATCCGCAGCGAGGCGTGCAGCGAACCGCCCAGCCCGGTGAAGCCGTACTCGACGAACTCCCGCCAGGCCGCGTCCCGGCCCCCGTCCAGCAGCGGGACGGGGCGCGACACGATCCGCAGGATCGCCGAGTCGACGGCGGGCACCGGCCGGAAGCTCTCGCGCCCGACGCGCCCGGCCAGCTCCCAGGAGTGGCCGGGCCACGTCAGCACGGTCAGCTTGCTCCAGCGGCCGAAGTCGCCGGAACGCTTGCGCGCGTACTCCAGCTGGGTGAGCAGGGTCGCCGAGGTGAGCGCGGGGGCGCGCAGACACCGGTCGACGATCCTGGAGGTGATCGAGTACGGGATGTTCCCGGCGACCGCGAACGGCTCGCGCGGGAGCCGCGCGGTCAGGAAGTCACCCCTGACCACCTCGATCCGGTCGTCGTCGCGGGTGCGGGCGGCGAGCCTGCCCGCGTACAGCGGGTCGATCTCGTACGCCACGACCCTGGCGCAGCCTCTCGCGAGGGCGAGGGTGAGAGCACCGTCTCCCGCGCCCGGCTCCAGGAGCAGCCCGTGCGATCCGGTCGCCCTCGCCATCTGCCGTACGGCGTGCGGATCGACGAGGAAGTTCTGCGAGAGGGTCCGTCTGGCCCGGTCGCGGTCACCGCGGCCACCGCTGTTCCCGACCTTTCTCTGGGTGTGTGAATGGTTTCCGTGCGCGAAGGAGTGCGTCACAGCTTTCGCCCTTCCGGGTCCGAGATGAGAAGAGGTCTCGGAGGCCCTGGGCGCGCATCGGGGACGCGTGGAGAACGGAGAAGAGGTGACGCGTCCCTAGCGGGCCAGAGCCTGGCCGCCGCGGGGACGGATCACGTAGCCGGCCATCTGGCAGGCGAAGTACATGCACATGGCACTAGACGGTACGACCCGTCTCGTTGCCTCGCAACGGATTTTCCGCCGGGCGGGGCGGGCAGCGGGATCAGCCAAAAAGATCAGCCGAGGAACAGGCGCCCCGCCGCGTCGCGGGCGACGAGGAAGCCGACGATGCCCAGGGTCCAGCCGATCGCGGAGGCCGAGTTCCTGCGCATCCAGGCGCGCAGCCGTTCCAGCTTCGGGTCCAGCCAGCCTCCGGCGACGGTCTTGACGCCGAGCAGCACGAGCGGCGGCAGGATCATCACGATCACGTAGGCCGCGAGCAGCGGCACCCACTGGGCGGCGGGCAGGTCCGCGCCGGTCATGAAACCGATCGCGCCGAGATAGGGGACCATCGTCGCGACCTCCAGCAGGGCGGCGGTGAACCCCAGGAGGACCATCGCCCCCGGCCCGCCGAGGCGGGGCTCCCAGCGGCTCGGCCCCGCCTTCTCCTTCCGCCGCTTGGAGTCGAACCGGAAGCTGAGCAGGAACAGCCCCACGCCGATCACCAGCTGGATCCAGTAGGCGGTGCGGCTGTACAGGGCCTCCTCGAAGGTGTCGAGGGCCGCGGCGAGCCCGAGCATCAGCGCGACGCCGACGGCGAAGTAGGAGACGGCGACCGTGGCGAGATAGACCAGCAGGCGCCCGGCCGGTGACCGGTCCGAGGCGAGCAGCAGGTAGGCGGGGATGCCGAGGGTCCCGAAGCTCGTGCTGTCGACGAGCGCGAGGGCTCCCAGGGTCAGTACCAGTTCGGTGGTCAACTTCGCTCTCCGTCGGTGGCGCCGGGGGACGCGGCTGCCCCGCGCGCCCCCCGCGCCCCGCGCCCCGCGCATCCGGTTCCGTTCGGGTCCGGTGCCGCGCGACCGTGAGGGCGGGTCCGGTGCCGCGACCGTGAGGGCGGGCACGGCTGGCCGTGGAGGCGGGTACGGAGGCCGTGGAGGCGGGGGCGGGGGTCGGCGGGGGTTGCCGGGCTCCGCTTCTTCTCACCTCCGATCATGCTCCGCCGGACCCCGCGTGACCTCCTGCGTGACGCCGAAGCCGCCGTACACCTTTCGGACTACGGCCCGTCGTTCCGCGTCGCGTCGCGTCGCACGGTTCCCGGGCTCGGTCCCCGTCGAGCACGAACCCGGGCGCGGGCGGGGATTCCCGCCCGCGCCCGGGGCGTCACGGCGGGGAGGGCGTGCCGGACAGGCCCCGCGAGACGCGGTCGCGCAGCCAGTGGTACGAGGCCTTCGGGGTGCGCGTCCCGGTGGGGAAGTCGACGTGCACGAGCCCGAAGCGCTGGCTGTAGCCCTCGGCCCACTCGAAGTTGTCCAGCAGCGACCAGACGTAGTAGCCGCGCACGTCCACCCCCTCGGCCCGCGCCCGCTCGACGGCCCCGATGTGGCCGTCCAGGAAGGCGATCCTCTCCTGGTCGTCGACCGTGCCTCCGGGGCCGGGCTCGTCGGGCTGGGAGCAGCCGTTCTCGGTGACGTAGACCGGGGGGAGGGCGTCGCCGTACCGTGCCCTGAGACCGGTGAGGAGTTCGCGCAGGCCGTCCGGGACGACGGGCCAGCCGAAGGCGGTGGTGGGATAGCCGGTGACGCCCGCGTCCTCGAAGGGGAGGCCCTCGCCGGTGGGCGCGACGATCCGGGTGGGGTTGTAGTAGTTGATGCCCAGCCCGTCGAGAGGGGCGCCGATCAGCTCCAGGTCGCCGTCGCGGACGCAGTCGAGGCTCACCCCGTACGCGGACAGGTCGGGGTAGGCGCCGAGGAGCACGGGGTCGTTGAACAGGCGGTTGTGCAGGGCGTCGTAGGCGTCGGCGGCGGCCAGGTCGGCGGGGTCCGGCGAGGCGGGCCAGACCGGGGTGCAGTTGTTGGTGATCAGGACCTTCTCCGCGCCGCGCGCCCTGAGCTCCCGTACGGCCAGGCCGTGCCCGAGCAGCTGGTGGTGGGCGGCCGGGAGCGCGTCCAGGACCAGGGTCCTGCCGGGGGCGTGCGTGCCCAGGGCGTAGCCGAAGACCATGTGGATGAAGGGCTCGTTCAGGGTGATCCACAGAGGGATGCGGTCGGCGAGCCGGTCGGCCACGGCCGCCGCGTACTCGGCGAAGCGGTACGCGGTGTCGCGGTTCAGCCAGCCGCCCTCGTCCTCCAGGGGCTGGGGCAGGTCCCAGTGGAAGAGCGTGGCGGCGGGGACGATGTCCTTCTCGCGGAGCGCGTCGGTCAGCCGGTCGTAGAAGTCGAGGCCCGCCTGGTTGATCGCGCCCTTCCCGTCGGGCTGGACGCGCGGCCAGGCGATGGAGAAACGGTAGGAGTTCACCCCGAGGCCGGACATCAGCGCGATGTCCTCCGGCCAGCGGTGGTAGTGGTCGCAGGCCACGTCTCCGGTGTCGCCGTCGCGGACGCGGCCGGGCTCGCGGGTGAAGGTGTCCCAGACCGAGACGCCCCGCCCGTCCTCGGCGACGGCGCCCTCGATCTGGTAGGACGCGGTTGCCGTGCCCCACAGGAACATCCCGACCTCCAAATAGCGTGAGTCTGGCTCATGTTAAGCCCCCGGGTCTGTCGTGGGGGATGATGGGGAGATGACGAACGTCTCCGGGGGAACGCTTCGCCGCCGACCCGCCCAGCGCCGCAGCCTGGAACGGGTGGAGCGCATGCTGGACGAGTGCGCGCGGTTGCTGGACGAGGTCGGCTACGAGGCGCTGACCACCAAGGAGGTCGCGCGCCGCGCAGAGGTGCCGATCGGCACTTTCTACCAGTTCTTTCCCGACAAACAGGGACTTGTACGCGCGCTGGCGCTACGCAATCTGGAGGCGTTCCTCGGCCGGATCACGGCCAGGCTCTCCGAGGTGCAGCTGTCCGAGTGGACGGAGATGGTCGACCTCGCGATCGACGAGTTCGTCGCGATGAAACGCTCCACGCCGGGGTTCGCCGTCGTCGACTTCGGGGGGGTGTTCGCCTCCCCGGGCGGTCCCATCCTCATGGGGACCCGCCGCATGCTCGACGCCGCCCTGGAGAACAACGCCATCGTGGCCGACCGGCTCCGCACGCTCGTCGTCGAGCTGCTCGGCGCCCCGCTCGGCCCCGAGCTGGACCGGGTCCTCTTCGTCGCGGTCGAGGCCGCCGACGCGGTGCTCAAGCTCGCCTTCCGCTCCATGCCCGACGGGGACCCCGAGCTGATCGTCGAGTGCAAGCACCTGGTCCGCCGCTACCTGTCGGCGCACCTGCCGCAGGAGTGACGGCGCCCGCCGTCCCCGGCGGGCGCCGCCGGTGCGGGCCGTCAGCGGTCGTCCAGGTGGGCGTCCAGGCTGGCGCGGTACGGAACCGTCGGCGGACGGCGGTGTCCAGGCGGGCGCGGCCTGTCAGCGGATGCCCAGGCGGGCGCGGGCCTTCGACGGGCGGCGTCCGGGGGCCGTAGTACGGGCCGTCATCGGGCGGCGTCCAGGCGGGCGCGGTGCTCGTCGTCGAGTTTGAGGTCCAGGGCGCCCAGGGCCTCCTCCAGCTGGGCGAGGGAGCTCACGCCGACGATCGGGACCGTCGTCACGTCGCCGCCGATCAGCCAGGCCAGCACCACCTGGTTCACGGTCGCGCCCAGCTCGCCCGCGATCTCCCGCAGCACGGCGAGCCCGCGCCGGGTGCCCGGGTGGTCGTAGACGTCCTGGATCGGCCGGTCCTCGCGGGTGTAGGCGCCGAACATGAGCGTGTTGTACGCCCACAGGGTCAGGCCGGGCTCCGAGCGCAGATAGTCGAGCATGTCGTCCTGGACCAGGACGTGACCCGATTCCGGCAGCCGTACCCCAGGCCGGGGACGCAGGTAGGTGTGGCGGAGCTGGACGTTGGTGTAGAGCGGCCAGCCGTTCGCCCGCGAGGTGGCGCGGGCGCGCTCCAGGCGCCAGGCCGGTACGTTGCTCGCGCCGATCTCGCGGACCTTGCCCGCCCCGGTCAGCTCGGCGAAGGCGCCCAGGGTCTCCTCCAGGGGGACGGAGCGGTCCTCGATGTGCGCCCAGTACACGTCGACGTGATCGGTGCCCAGCCTCCGCAGGCTGCCCTCGGCCGCTGCGGCGATCGCCGTGGCGGACAGGCCCTCGGCGGAGTCCAGGGTCCGGTCGCCGGGGACGGTCGGCCGCCCGCCGCACTTGGTGCTCAGCACCATCCGGTCGCGGTTGCCCCGGGCGGCCAGCCAGCGTCCGATGGCCAGCTCGCTCTCGTCGCCGGTGGCGCCCTCGTTCCAGAACGGGTAGTTGTTCGCGGTGTCCAGCAGGGCGCCTCCGGCGTCGGCGAACCGGTCGAGGATCGCGAAGACGGCCCTGTCGTCGAGGACGGTGCCGAAGGGGATGGTGCCCAGGGCGAGGGGGATGCGTGTCATGAAGGCCACCCTGGATGCTGGAGTGGACTCCAGGGCAAGCGGATCGCCGGGAAACGGCCGGACTTGACCTTGAGTGGGCTCCAGGTGGCATGCTGTCCCGATGTGAGTGTGTACACACCGGGACAGGTGGTGGAGGAGACCGGCTTCAGTCTCGACACGCTTCGTTACTACGAGCGGATCGGGTTGCTTGAGTCGATCGGCCGCAACGCGGCGGGGCAGCGCAGGTTCACCCAGAAGGACGTCGGCTGGCTCGGCATGGTCCGTTGCCTGCGCGACACCGGCATGCCGATCGCGGAGATGATCCGCTTCGCGGAGATGACCAGGGCGGGTGACCACACGGTCCGCGACCGCATCGCGCTGCTCGAGGCCCACGACCGGCGGGTGCAGGAGCAGGTCGAGAACCTGCGCGAGAAGCAGGTGGCGATCCGGAACAAGATCGCGTACTACCACTCGGTGGTCGACTAGAGGCCACGCGCCCGGCCCCGGCGGGTGACCGTGGTTCGTGCGGCCCGTACCGGTGGGAGGCCTGACAGGCGCGTGGTTCGTGCGGTCCGTGCCGGTGGGAGGCCTGACCGGCGCGTGTCGGCGGGAGGCCCGGCGGGTGACCGTGGTTCGTGCGGCGCGTGTGGGCGGGAGGTCTGGCGGGCGCGTGGTTCGTGACCGCGTCGAGGCTTGGGGCTGTCGCGACGAGCCCCGGGGCCTGTGGCCGTAAGTCCTGGGGCTTATGGCCGTTCGGAAGCCGTACGACGGCTTTGCCCCTGGTCGAGGTGCCCTTTTCGGTCCGGCTGTTAAACCGGTATCGAGGTCGGGTGTCCGGGGAGGGGCCATGGTCGCACCGCGCGCGCGCCGGATCAACATTCCGCTGCGCCACGTCGCACTGATGTGCGGGGGGATGCTGTTCGCCCTTCTCGCCAACGTGACCTACATCCAAGCCCTGGACTCGGAACGGCTCAACGAGGACCCGCGCAACAAGCGGACGACGATCGCGCGCTTCGAGAGCCCCCGGGGCAGGATCCTGCTCCGCGACGGCACGGTCATCGCGGCCAGCCGCAAGGCCAGGAGCGCCACCTACCGGTACCGCAGGGTCTATCCCGGCGGCCCGCTCTACGCAGCGATCACCGGCCATTTCTCGCTCTACGGCACCGGCGGCGTCGAGCAGGCCGAGGAGGCCCTGCTGTCCGGGAACGACCCCCGGGTGAAGGTGCGCGGGCTGGTCGACGGCACCCGGGGCGGCGCCACGCTCAGGCTCACCGTCGACCGCGACGCCCAGCGGGCCGCCTACGACGGGCTGCGCGCCACGGGAAAGCCCGGCGCCGTCGTCGCGATCGACCCTCGCACCGGCGCGATCCTGGCCATGGTCTCCCTGCCCTCGTACGACCCGAACCTCTACACGGGCTTCGACGCGGCCAAGCTCGACCGGGTGGACAAGCGGCTGCAGGGCGACCCCGAGGACCCGCTGCTGAACCGGGCGATCCAGCGGAACTATCCACCGGGATCCACCTTCAAGATCGTCACCGGGGCGGCGGCGCTCGGCTCCGGGCGCTACGACCCCGGCACCCGCGTCAGCGCCCCGAAGTCCTTCCGCCTGCCCGGCACCGGCACCTACCTGCGCAACCTCGGCGGCGCCGCCTGCGGTGGCGGCGCGCTTCCCCTGCTCCAGGCGTTCAGGCTCTCGTGCAACACCCCCTTCGCGAAGATGGGCGTCGACCTCGGCCAGGACATGCTGCGCGAGCAGGCGGAGGCCTTCGGGTTCGACACCGACGACCTGCGGGTGCCCATGCCGGTGGCGAGGAGCGTCTATCCCCCCGCGCTGGACGACGCGCAGACCGCGATGTCGGCGCTGGGCCAGTTCGACGTCCGGGCCACCCCGCTCATGATCGCGATGATCGCGGCGGCGGTGGCCAACGACGGCTCGCTGATGCGCCCCTACCTCGTGGACGAGGTCAGCCTCGCCGACGGCACGGTGATCGACGTGGCCGAACCCTCCCCGTACCGCCGCGCCCTCGGCGCCGAGGAGGCCGAAGGGCTCACGGAGATGATGATCGCCGTCACCGGGAGGGGAGGGACCGGTGCCGCCGCGGCCGTCCGGGGGGTGAAGGTCGCCGGGAAGACCGGCACGGCGGAGAACGCCGTCTCGGGTGAGGACCACGCGGTCTTCACCGGCTTCGCCCCGGCCGCCTCCCCCCGGATCGCCGTCGGGGTCCTGGTCGAGGGCGGCGGGCCGGGCGGGCGGGTGGCGGCCCCCGTCGCCAGGGCCGTCATCGAGGCGTTCCTGGGCGGCCAGACCGAATAGGCCCCGGCCTCGGGCGACGTCAGGCTGAGCAGGCCCGTCGCCGGGACCGTTCCGGACGCGTCAGGCTGAACAGGCCCGTCGCCGGGACGTCAGGCCGGGGGAGACCGTCGCCGGACCCGTACCG
Source organism: Streptosporangium sp. NPDC002524 (assembly GCF_040295985.1). Lineage (NCBI taxonomy): Bacteria > Bacillati > Actinomycetota > Actinomycetes > Streptosporangiales > Streptosporangiaceae > Streptosporangium > Streptosporangium sp. NPDC002524. The sequence goes on from NZ_JBEOWK010000007.1 coordinate 319,227, forward strand.
GATATGTCAGACCGAGCAGGCCCGTCGCCGGGACCGTCTCGGATACGTCGGCAGGGGGGCGTCACCGGGACCGTCTCCGGAAGGTCAGGCCGAGTAGGCCCTGGCCTGGAGGCCGTAGAGGTCGGCGTAGAGGCCGTCGAGGACCATGAGCTCGTCGTGGGTGCCGTGCTCGACGACCTTGCCGTGGTCGAGGACGTAGATCCGGTCGGCGTAGCGGACGCTCGCCAGCCGGTGGGTGATCAGCAGCACGGTGCGCCCGTCGGCGTGCCGCCGGATGCGTTCGAACAGGGCGTGCTCGGCGCGGGCGTCTAGTGCGGCGGTGGGCTCGTCGCAGATGAGCAGCGGGGCGTCCCGGTGGAAGCCGCGGGCCACCGCGATCCGCTGCCACTGGCCGCCGGACAGCTCGTGGCCGTCCTTGAAACGCCGGTCGAGCAGGGTGCTGTAGCCGTGCGGCAGCTCGGCCACCACCTGGTCGGCGCCCGCGACCTCGGCCGCCGCGACGAGCGCGGGCTCCCCCTTGTCGGTGCCCATGCTGATGTTGTAGCGGGCGGTCAGCGGCCAGCGCGTGTGGTCCTGGGCGATGACCGCGATGCGGTCGCGCAGCTCGTCGGGGTCGACGTCCGCCAGGTCCGTGTCGTCCCAGCTGACCCGGCCGCCGTCCGGTTCGTACAGGCCGGACAGGATCTTGGCCAGCGTGGTCTTGCCCGAGCCGTTCTCCCCGACGAGGGCGATCACCTCGCCCCTGCCGATGGTCACCGTGAGCCCCTGGAGCGCCGGGCTCGCGGAGCCCGGGTAGGTGAAGACGACGTCCTCGGCGGTGATGCGCTCGAAGCTCTCCGGCGCCGTCGCCGGGCGCCCGGCGGGCAGCCTGCCCTCGGCCTCGGAGCAGAAGTCGAGGAAGTCGGTGAAGTACAGGCCCTCCTCGTAGAGGCGGTTCGTGGCGTACATCATGTTGGCCAGATAGGTCTGGCCCGAACGGATCGCCAGCACGGCGGTGCCCGCGACCGCCAGGGGGACCGCGCCCACCGCGAGCAGCACGCCCAGGGCGACGTAGACCATGGCGGTGCCGACGCCGCCCAGCGCCTCGCCGACGACCCGCGCGAGGACCTGCCGCCGGGCCAGGCCGAGCATGACGGCCTGCTCGGCCGTCGCCACCGCGTCGTACATCCGCATCAGGAAGCCGCGCATGGTGAACGAGCGCACCTCCGCGGCCGGATCGCGGTCCGCGAGCAGCTCCGCGATGATCCACTTACGGCGCCTGGCCGGGATCAGGGCGTACATCGTCGTGTAGCGCATGCGCGCCGAGCGGACCGCCGCCCACGCGTCGGGGAGCACCGCCAGCACCAGCAGCGGCAGCAGGACCGGGTGGAGCACCCCCAGCACGCCCGCCGCGGCGACGATGCCGATGATCGCCGTCAGCGTGTTGATGGCCGTGCCCACCACCTCGTCCGCGACGGCGACCCCGCGCGACCTGGCCCGCTGGAGCGCGTCGTGGAAGTCGGGGTCGTCGAAGGCCGCGAGGCCGACCCGGCTGGTCAGCCCGTACAGGCGCTCCTCGGCGATCCGGCCCACCTGGGGTTCGAGCCGCGACTGCGCCCAGCCCGCGCCCGCCTGCGTGAGGGTACGCAGGGCGGCGGCCACCCCCACCAGGATCAGGCTGGGCAGGGCGGCCCGCACCCGGTCGGGCGTCGGCCCCGCCTCGAACAGCGCCGACAGCACCCCGGTCGTGGCGAGCAGCCCGAACGCGGTGAACGCCCCGCTCAGCAGGCTCAGGGTGATCGCGATCGCGGTGTCGCGGGGACTGGCGGCCCACGCCAGCCTGACGGCCTGCGACACCAGTGCCGGAAGCCTGCGGGCGATGGTCAGGAAGCCGACCTTCGCCATCTTGTCGGTGTGGGCGTACCAGCCGGAGACGCTGATCTCACCTATCTCGGGGACCGGGTCGGCGGGGGAGTCTGTCATGCGAGCAGTGTGAGTCGCCGCACCGGCGATGGCCATCGGATGAGCGCCGGATGGCCGTGGGCGGTCACGCCGGGGCAGGCTAATCCATAGGCCGGAAAAGGCCTAAGACTGGGCATGGTTCGGTAATTGATGTCACACTTTCTGTGACGGTTCTACCCGCGACCTCTCCTAAGAGCCGATGACCCATGACCCCGCACACGCCTCCCTCACCGGAGGCAACCTCCCCCTCGAACCCAACGGCTTCGTGGGGCGCGAAGCCGACGTGGAAGAGCTCACCGACCTGCTGGGCGTCGCCCGGGTGGTGACGCTCTGCGGGGCGGGCGGCATCGGCAAGAGCAGGCTCGCGGTCCGGGTCGCCGGCCAGGTGGCGGGGGAGTTCCCCGGCGGGGTCTGGCTCGTCGAGCTGGCCGACGCGGTGCGCGGCGACCAGATCGAGCCCAGGGTGGCCGCCGTGCTCGGGGTGAAGGCCGAGCCGTCCCGCGCGCTGGCCGACACCCTGATCGACGCGCTCGGCGACCGGCGGCTGCTGCTGGTGATGGACAACTGCGAGTCGCTCATCGAGGAGTCCGCGCGGTTCTGCCGCGCCGTGCTCACCGTCTGCCCCGACGTACGCGTGCTCACGACCAGCCGCGAGCCGCTGCGGGTGGCGGGGGAGACCGTGTGGCGGGTGCCGCCGCTCACCCTGCCCAGGAGCGACGGCCACGACCTGGGCACCAGCGAGGGCGTGCGGCTCTTCCTCGGCACCAGCGAGGCGGTGCGCCTCTTCGCCGACCGCGCCACCGCCGCCTCGCGGGCCTTCTCCGTCACCGAGCAGAACGCGGCCGACATCGCCGGGCTCTGCGAGGCCCTCGACGGGATGCCGCTCGCCATCGAGCTCGCCGCCGCCCTGTGCCGGGTGCTGACCGTGGAGCAGATCAACGCCAGGATCCGCGACAGGTTCCGGCTGCTGTCCGCGGGAGACAGGACGGCCCCGGCCAGGCAGCAGACGCTCAGGGCGACCGTCGACTGGAGCTACCAGCAGCTCAACGAGCCCGAGCGGATCCTGCTGCGCCGCCTCGCGGTCTTCACCGGCGGGTGGACGCTCGACATGGCCGAGCAGGTCTGCGCGGGCAACGCGCTGTGGGCGGAGGACGTCCTGGGGGTGCTCTGCGACCTGGTCGACAAGTCGCTGGTCCTGGCCGACGCCGAGGTGGCGGGCGAGACGCGCTACCGCATGCTGGAGACGATCCGCGAGTACGCCACCGAGCAGCTCGACGCCTCGGGCGAGGAGCCCGAGTTCCGGCGGCTGCACCGCGACCACATGATCGAGTTCGCTGCCCGGATCCACCGGACGATCGTCCGGTGCCCCCGCCCGGCCTGGACCGAGATCTGCCCGATGCTGGTCCTGCTGGACGAGCTCCAGGCCAACGTGTGGGCGGCGGTGCGCTGGTCGGTCGAGTCCGCGGGCGACCCCGAGAGCGCGCTGCGCCTCCTCGTCCTGCTGCGCTGGCCGATCATCGCCGGGGGCAGGTTCACCCCCGCCGACAAGTGGCTCGACCGCCTGCTCGGCGCCGACCCCGACGAGCTGACGCCGTGCGTGCGCGGCGACGCGCTCGCGCTGCGCGGGCAGGTGGCCTTCGGGCAGGGCGACCCCGACACCGCGCAGATCGCCTGCGCCGCCGCGGTCGACCTGTGCCGCGAGGCGGGCCTGTACGGACCGCTCAGCGGCGCGCTCGCCGTCCTCGCCTGGGTCGCCATCTACCAGCGGCGCCCCGAGCGGGCCAGGTCCCTGCTGGACGACGCGCTGGAGGCCGTGGGCACGATCGACGACCCCTGGCACGAGACGGTCATCCGGTCCATGGAGGGCACGTTCGCACTGTCGGAGGGCAGGGCGAAGGAGTCGCAGCGGTCCTTCGAGGCCGCGCTCGCCATCGCCCACGAGCTCGACAACCACTGGGCCGCGCCGGTCGCCCTCATCGGCCTCGCCCAGGTCGCCTGGCTGCGCGGCGACCTGGCGGAGGCCCGCGCCCACTACGAGCGCGCCCTCGACATGCTCCAGGACATCACCGCCCACTGGCAGGCCATCACCTGCCTGTCGGGGCTGGGCCGGATCGCGCTCGCCCAGGGAGACCTCGCCGCCGCGCGGGGCAGGCTGATCGAGAGCCTGCGGCTCTGCATCGGGACCGGCCAGCGGCTCGGCGTGGCCCGCCGCATCGAGACGCTCGCGCAGCTCGCGCTCGCCGAGGAGGACGACCGCCGGGCGGTGCGCCTGGCCGGGGCCTCCGCCGCGATCAGGAGCGCGATGAGCGGCGCCGTGCTGCCCCCCGGGTTCGGGGCGCGGATGGAGGAGCTGCTCCAGCCCGCCCGGGTACGCCTCGGCGACGCGCTGGTCGCGCAGCTGTGGGCGCACGGCCAGGAGATGTCCCAGGAGCAGGCGGTCCGCTACGCCCTGCAGTTCGACGAGCCGTACGAGACGCCCCTGCTGCTCGGCAAGCAGGCCGTCGCCCCCATGACCACGCTCACCTGCCGCGAATGGGAGATCGCCGAGCTGATCGCGAGGGGAATGAGCAACAAGGCCATCGCCGACGAGCTGGTGATCAGCCCCGCCACGGCGGCCCGGCACGTCGCCAACATCCTGGCCAAGCTCGGCTTCTCCTCACGCACGCAGGTCGCCACCTGGGTCATCGAACAGAACCGCGCCTAGCGGGCGCGACCCGCTCACCGGGCTCATCCGGCTCACCCGGCTCACCCGGCTCACCCGGTTCGTCCGGTTCGTCCGGCGCCGGTGAGTTCTACATACTCCGGGCTACACATTCGCGGGTGTGAAGATACATCCCGGGATACGCAGTCCGGAGCATGTGTCATGCCCGCCGCGCACCGTACGTTTTCCTGGTGTTCGACCGATGACGTCCAGCCTTCCGCACCGTGCCGGTCACTGTTCCGGTCGGGACGGCAGGTCCACACCATCCCGGGCGTCTCGGTCGAGCACGCTGCGGACGTCGCGTGTCCCCGTTGATGGCCGAGGTCTCCTCGGAGGGGTGGGGGCCTGGGCCATGGGTCATGCGACAGCGGGCTCGAGTCGCGCAGGGCTCGGGCCCGCCCGGCGTTCTCCTGGTTTCTCCCGTGGTCGCGGCGCAGGGGGCCGCTGATTGGGCACCGTCCCAAGGGGCGTCGGGGCCGGTGGAGCGGGGACCGTCCCAAGGGGCGTCGGAGCGGTGGACCGGGGGCCGTCCGAGAGGCACGGGGACTAGTGGAGTGGGGACCGTCCGAGCGGGGCCGGGATCAGTGGATCGGGGGCTGTCTGAAAGGCGCCGGGACTAGTAGATGGGGGCTGTCCGAGAGGCGTCAGGACTAGTGGACCGGGGACCGTCCGAGGGGCGTCGGGGCTTGTGAGCCGGGTGTCGGACTCGTGGGGCGGGCACCGTCCGGGAGGCAGGGGGGCGAATACACAATCATCTACATACATCTGCGGATGCCCGCGTGGATCGAGCGGCCCTACCGTCGGCGGAATGAGACCCACCTCTCCGTCCACCAGCTGCACCCTCACCGAAGCGGTGTTCGGCTACGCGCACGGTCGAGGTGACCGGCCCGCCCTGATCGACCTCGGCGCCGGAGTGGTGTACGGCTACCGCCGGCTGGCCGCGGAGGTGACGCGGGGAGCTTCGGGCCTGGTGAGGCGGGGTGCCCGGCGACGCCAGGTGGCCGGGATCCACGTCGACAGCGCGGTGGCCCAGACGCTTGCGGTGCACACGGTCATCGCGGCGGGCGGGGTGGCGGCGCCGATCACCTCCGGATGCGAGGAGATGGCCGACCTGCTCGCCGAGTGGGACGCTCGGCTGCTCATCACCACCCCGCGCCTCGCTGACGCGTCGTTGCGGGCCGTGGAGGACTCGCGGGTCCGGCAGGTGATCGCGTTCGGCCAGGCCCGCGACACCGTCGACTTCGCCGACCTGCTGCTCCTGGAGCCCGTCCCGCTGCCCTTCCTCGACCCGGCGGTGCAGCCCGCCCTCCTGATCGACGACGGGGGCGTGCTCACCCACCACGACCTGATCGTGCGGATGAACGTCCTCGACGAGGGCGCCGAGCTGGGGAAGTCCGACGTCCTCCTGGTGACCTGGCCCCTGCGGTGCAGCCTGGCCATGACGACCCTGATCGGGCTGGCACTGATGCGCGGCTCCCTCGTCGTCGTGGCCCCCGGCCTCTCGCCCGACGAGCTGTCGGCGACCATCCACGACTTCGGCATCACCGTCGTGGCGCTGTCCGACGGGGCGGTCCAGCGCGTCTGAGGAGTTCGCCGAGCCTTGTCCGGCGGGGCGGTGGTCCAGCGCGTCCGGCGTGTCCGGCGCGTCCGGGGTGGCCGGGGTGTCTCCCGATCCTGTCCGGCAGGGCGGTCCAGTAGCGCCCAGGGCGTCCTTCGGTCCTGTCCGGCGGGGCGGTCCAGCCGCGCCCGGGGTGTCCCTCGGCCCCGCCCCCGGCCCCTTCCGGCGGGGCCGTCCAGCACGTACGAGGTGTCCCGGACCGTGTTCCCGGTGTGTTCGAGCCGTCTCGTGGAACCCTGGAGGACGGCGGTGGCCGCGCGTCCCCGGATCTTCGCGGGACGGTGGTCCCCGTGTGTCGCCGGGGTCTTGGGAGGCGGTTGACCAGGGCCTTTTACCTGGGCAGATGCGTGTCCGGCGGCGTGTGCTCCCGTCCCGTGGGTAGTTAACGACCAGCATGGTCTGCAAAAGGGGATCGTTCTCATGGCGCGCATTCTGATCACCGGCTCCACCGACGGCCTCGGGCTCATGGCCGCCCGGCTGCTGGCTCACGACGGGCACGGCGTCACGCTGCACGCGCGCAACGACACCCGCGCCGACGACGCGCGCGACGCGCTGCCGGAGGCGGAGGCCGTCCTCGTCGGAGACCTGACCACCATCGAGGGGATGCGGTCCGTGGCGGCCCAGGCCGACGAGCGGGACCGCTACGACGCGATCATCCACAACGCCGCCGTCGGATACCGGGAGCCGAGCAGGATCGAGACCGCCGACGGCCTGTCCCACGTGTTCGCGGTCAACGTGCTCGCCCCGTACCTGCTCACGGCACTCATCACCCCGCCCGCCCGGCTGGTCTACCTCAGCTCCGGCATGCATCGCGGCGGGGACCCCAAGCTGGACGACCTCCAGTGGAGCACTCGAAACTGGGACGGCTCGCGGGCGTACGCCGACAGCAAGCTGCTGGACGTCGTCCTGGCGTTCGCGGTCGCCCGCCGATGGCCGGACGTGCTGTCCAACGCGCTCGAACCCGGCTGGGTCCCGACGAAGATGGGAGGGCCGGGCGCGCCCGACGACCTCTCGCTGGGCCCCGTGACGCAGGTGTGGCTGGCCACGAGCCAGGACCCCGAGGCCACCGTGACCGGCGGCTACTTCCACCACCAGGAGCCGCGTTTCGCCCACCCCGCCGCGCGGTCGCCCGAGGTGCAGGACGGCCTCCTCGACGCGTGCGCCCAGCTGACCGGCGTCCCGCTCCCGTCGCACACGACCTGAGCGCGTCGTCACGGCCGGAACCGGTGGCACCGTCCCCGGCCGGCTCTCGCGGTTCCACGACCTCGCGGCCTCCGGAGGGCTGAACCGGACGAGGCCCGCGGACGTCTTACGATCATGCGATTGGCCGCCCTCCCGCTCCTCCCGCTCCTCGTCGCGCTGACCGCCTGCGGCGCGCCCGCGACCGTGGCACGGAGTACGGGCGCACCGGCGGCCCCGGCCCCCGCGTCGACCGGGACCGGGACCGGGACCGGGACCGGGAAGAAGACAGGGGCCGGAACCGGGTGTGCTCCGGCCCCCTCCGTGAAGCTGAGCACCAAACCGTTCCGGCAGATGATCTTCGACTACGCCCCCCTCCCCGACCCGGAGGGGCTCGCGGCGAAGGTGCCGCTGGTCGTCGCGGGCACCGTCGAGGACTTCGTGCCGGGACCGGTCGTCGAGGAGGGATTCCCCGGGGACCGTGTGCACTACGTGTTGATGCCGGTGCGGGTGACCGAGCGGTTCAAAGGGCGGGCCGGGGACCTGGTCCACGTGAAGGTGTTCCAGGGCGGGCTGAGGGGCGGGAAACCGATCAACTCGGTGGCCGACTTCGGGCGGGCGGTGCCCCGGGGCACCTGGATCCTGCTGTTCGCCTATCCGGACACCCGCGCGGGGACCGTGGTCAAGGACCGCGCGGCCCTGCCGGCCCGGACACCGATCTACGCGGCCCACCCGCAGGGGATGCTCCTCGGCAGCGGCCTGAAGGTGGTCGGGGGAATGGAGGAGGTCGATCCGGCCTCCCGCTGGGGCGATCCCTGCGGCCTGGACGGCATCGCCACGCGGCTACGCGCCGCCGGGTATCGCGGTGCTCCCTGAAGCGGTGCTCTCTGAAGCGATGCTCCCTGAACGGATGCTCTCCGAAGCGGTGCTCCCCGAAGTGGTGCTCCCCTGAGGCGGTGTGCTCTCCTAGGGGGTGCTTTCCAGACTGGTGTCCCCCGAAGCGGTGCCCCTCGAAGCGGTCCTTTCCGAAGCGGTGCTTTCCGAAGTGGTGCCCCCTGGAGCGAGGTTCCTTGAGTCTGCGCTCCCGGCGTTCCGGCTTCGTGTCACGGGGAGGAGGCCCGGCTTCTCAAGGCCGGAGGTCCGAGGGGCTGACCAGGGAGTCGCCCAGCGCGGTGCGGTGGTACAGGACGCCCCGGCCGGTGCGGCTCCCGGTGACCAGGCCCGCCCTGCGCAGGGCGGAGATGTGGCCGCCCACGGTGCCCAGGCTCAGCTCCAGCAGGGTGACGAGCTGGGTGGTGGTCGCCGGGGTCGCCAGCTCCAGCAGGAGGCGGCTCCTGGTCCTGCCGATCAGCCCGGCCAGGCCGTCCGGCGTCTCGGGCGGGATGCCGGTGCCCCGGGCCGGGTAGCTGATCGCGTACGGCCAGTGATTCTCCAGGTAGGAGCCGACCCCGATGGGGAACACGGTCGGGATGAAGAGCAGCCCGCGCCCGCCGAGCCGGTAGGCCTCGTCCGCGTCCCTGGAGAGCACCTCGATGACGCCGTCGGGGCGCCAGCGGACCCGGGGGGTGAGGTCGTCGAGCGCCGCCGCCCAGCCGTAGGTCGCCAGGCGGCCCGCCCGCTGGACCACGTCCCGCTCAAGGATCGCGTGGAAGCGCGGCCACGCGGGGGAGACGATCTCCTCCCAGATCGCGGTGAGCGCCTCGGCGAACAGCCGTACGACGTCCGGTGAGGACAGCACGTCCCCGACGGAGTCCGGGAGGCGCGGCATCCCCTCCAGGTTCCTGGCGATCTCGGCGTGCGCCCGCGCCGCCGGGGTGGCGCGCACCACCGCGATCTCCGCCTCGAACGGCGTGTTCACCCCGGCCGGCGGCGGCGCGGGGAAGTCGGCGTTGTAGCGCCGCTCGCGGAACAGCGCCACCATGGCCCCCAGCCCGGGGTGCGTGAGCAGCAGTCTCCCGTACGGCTCCCGCATCCTCCCCGCCCACGCCCGCCACTCCCCGGCCTCCCTCCTGGCGGAGAGGATCCAGAGCGCGTGGTGGGTCACGATGAGCGGGGAGATGGCGAACCTGCTGGCCATGATGTCGTGCGGGGTGACCTCGATGCGGAGTACCACTGAGCGACCTTTCGGATATATCCGAAAGCTTAGCCAGGTGTCCTGCCGTCTTCCAGCATCGTCCCCATGACCACACAAGAGCGCGGCGCGACCTACACGGAGGTCTTCGCGAGCCGGGAGTTCCGTGTCCTGTTCGGCGGCTTCACCCTCCTGGTGGCGGGGGACCAGGTCAAGATGCTGGCCCTGTCGGCGCTGGTCTACGCGCGGACCGGCTCGCCGGGGTTGTCGGCGGCGACGTACATGGCGGGCTTCCTGCCGTACATCGTCGGCGGGACGTTCCTGCTCTCGCTGGCCGACCGGATCCGGCCGCGTGCGCTGATGGTCGCCGGTGAGCTGGTACGGGTGGTGACCTGCCTGCTCCTGGCCTTCGCCGGGCTGCCCGTCTGGGCGATGCTCGCCCTGGTCCTGGCCACCGGGCTGTTCTCGCCGGTCTTCGGGGCGGCGCGCAGCGCCCTCCTGCCCGACCTGCTGCCGGGTGACGCGTTCGTCCTGGCCAGGTCCGTGCTGAACGTGACCTCCGCCGGGGCCCAGATCGGCGGCCTGGCGGCGGGCGGCGCCATCCTCGCCCTCGCGGGCCCTGCGGGGGCGCTCGCCGTCACCGCCGCGCTGTCCGCCCTGGCGGCCGTGGTGCTGCGCTACGGCCTGCCCGACTTCCCCGCCAGGAACGCGGGGAACGCGGACGCCGCGAACCCGAAGGGGGAGGGTGCCGTACGGGAGACGCTGCGGGTCAACCGGGCCCTGCTGGCGGACCCCCGGGTACGCGGCCTGTTGCTCGCGCAGTGGCTGCCGGTCTCGCTCGTGGTGGGCGCCGAGGCGATGATGGTCCCCTACCTGGGGAACGCCGCCGGGTTCGCGCTCGCCGCCGCCTCCGTCGGCCTGGCGGCCGGGAGCTTCGTCGTCGGCCGGTTCGTCTCGCCCACCGGGAGGGAACGGCTGGCGTTTCCCCTCGCGGTCGTGTCGGGCGTTCCCCTGTTCGCCTTCGCCCTCCAGCCGGGGCTCGCCGGAGCCGCGCTGGTCGTGATGCTCTCCGCGGCGGCGTCGACCGCCTGCCAGCTGGGGTTGCAGCGGTGGTTCGTGGACGCGGTGCCCGAACCGGTCAGGGGCCAGGCGTTCGGCCTGGCCTCGGCGGGGATGATGACCGGCCAGGCCCTGGGCGGCGCCCTGGTCGGGGTCGCCGCCGAGGTGACCTCCCCGCACATGGCCGTCGTCCTCACGGGAGCCGCGACCGTCGTCTCCTCCCTCCTCCTGCACCGGTCGCTGAGAGCGGGTGCGCGGCGGCCCGCGTGACGACGTCCGCCCGAGGGCCGGGTACGGTCCCGTCCGCGAACCCGGCACTCTTGGGGTCCTCGGGGTACTCGGGGTCCTCGGCCGGGGCTCAGCGGCGGTGGCCGGACCACTCGCGCGAGGTGCGGACGCGCAGGCGGCCGTAGTCGATCTCCCCGGTGATCCGGACGTGCAGCCCGCCCGGACGTGCGCGGCCGGGCAGCGGGCAGGTCACGCTGCCCCATCCAATGCGTACCCCGTCGACGTTCGCGGTCGCGCCGGGCGGCAGGATGATCGTGGCGGAGCCGTAGGGGAGCCGGATCTCGATGTCGATCTCCGGATACCGTACGACGGCCTCGGACAGGTCGAGCCGCACCCCGCCGTACTCGGACTCGACCCGCAGCAGGCGCGGGACCTCCCAGGCGCCCGACCGCTTGATGCGTCCGCCCGTGGTCGTCAGCTGGAGTACGTCGTCCGGGGTGTCCGGGCCGTGCGGGGTGTCCGGGGCGTTCGGGTCGTCCGGCAGGTCGGCGACCAGCGGCAGCAGGTCGCCGTGGGACTTCGCCGTGAGCGCGCGTTCGAGCCGTTCCTCCATCTCGCCGGGGCCGAGGCGGCCGTCGGCGAACGCCTGCTGGAGCTGGCGCACGACCCTGTCGCGTTCTCCGTCGGAGACGCGTATCCGCGGTTCCATCTGCGTCCTCATCTGCCTTTCTTCGCCGAGGCGGGTCACTGGCTGACCGCCCTCTTGTACAGCCGGATGGACAGGGGCACGAACACGACCAGGAGCAGGGCCGACCAGAGCAGCGTCGCCGGGACCGCGTGCTGGAGCGGCCAGGCGCTGGGCGCCGGCATGGCCGTGTTGGTGTTGCCGAAGAGCTCGCGGGCGGCCTGGACGACCGTGGAGACCGGGTTCCACTCGGCGACGACCTGCAGCGGTCCGGGCAGGCGCGTGCTGTCGACGAAGGCGTTGGACAGGAAGACCAGCGGCATCGACACGATGGTGGCGATGTTGTTGAAGACCTCGGGCTTGCGCAGGGCGAGCGCGACCGTCGCGGTCACCCACGAGAACGCGTACGAGAACAGCAGGAGCAGCAGGAAGCCCAGCACGGCCTGGAGCGGCCCCGAGTGGATGCGCCAGCCGACGACCAGCCCGACGAGGGCCATCGCGACGATGCTGCTCACGTTCATGAGGACGTCGCTGGAGGTCTGGCCGGTCAGCACCGCCGACGGGGACATGGGCAGCGTGCGGAACCGGTCGAAGATGCCCTTCTGCAGGTCCTGGGTGAGCGTGTAGCCGGTGATCTGCGCGCTCGTCACGATCGTCTGGACGAAGATCCCGGGAATCATGTACTCCTGGTACGACATGCCCGGTAACGCCATCATGCTGCCGAAGACGTACGCGAACAGCAGCACGAACACGATCGGGAGGATGATCACGCCGCCCAGCAGGTCGGGCGCTCGCTTGATCTTGAGGACGTTGCGCCTGGTGATCGTCATGCCGTCGGCGATCGCCATCTGGAGGGTGTTCATCGGGTGGGCTCCTTCGTCGTGGTGAGTTCTCCGGCCTGGTGTCCGGTGAGGTTCAGGAACACCTCGTCCAGCGTCGGCCGCCGCAGCCCGGCGTCGCGCACGGCGACGCGTTCGGCGGCCAGGTGGCCCAAGGCCTTGGTGAGCGAGGCCGCGCCGTCGCTGACCGGGATCGTCAGCTGGAGCGCGACGGCGTCGACCCGCATCTCCCCCACGGAGAGAGGGGCCAGCGTGCGCCGTACGACGTCCAGGTCGGCGGCGCTGGTCACGGTCAGCTCGATGCGGTCGCCGCCGACCTGGTCCTTGAGCTCGTCGGCGCTGCCGAGCGCGATCACGCGGCCGTGGTCGACCACCGCGATCGTCTTCGCCAGCCGGTCGGCCTCCTCCAGATACTGCGTGGTGAGCAGCACGGTGGTGCCGTCGGCGACGAGCTCGGAGATGACGTCCCACAGGCCCGCGCGGGCCCGGGGGTCGAGGCCGGTGGTGGGTTCGTCGAGGAACAGCACCGGCGGGTCGGCGACCAGCGCCCCGGCCAGGTCGAGGCGGCGTCGCATGCCGCCTGAGTACCCCTGTACGGGGCGGTCGGCGGCCTCGGCCAGGCCGAAGCGTTCCAGCAGCTCGCGGGCCCGCTGCCTGCTGCGCTTGACGCCGAGGTGGTAGAGGCGGCCGACCATCTCCAGGTTCTCGGCGCCGGTGAGGTGGTCGTCGACGGCGGCGTACTGGCCGGAGGCGCCGATGTGGGCGCGCAGCCGGTGCGCGTCGGCGACGACGTCGAACCCGGCGACCGTGGCGCGGCCGGAGTCCGGTTTCAGCAGGGTAGTCAGGATCCGTACGGACGTGGTCTTTCCCGCGCCGTTGGGGCCGAGCAGGCCGAAGACCGTGCCCTGGGGGACGGACAGGTCCAGCCCGTCGAGGGCGACGACGTCGCCGTACTTCTTGACCAGCCCTTCGGCTGTGATCGCGGGGGGCATGCGGCTTTCTCCTTCGTTCTCGTGTTCTGAGGGGATGAGGGCATGACGGGGTAGGGAGATGGCGAAATGGACGGGATGGGCGGGATGAGGGTGTGACGGGGTAGCGGGCGGTCGCCTGGCGGCCGTCCGTTGCGTTGGTCAGGTGGGGTTAGATGTCGAGGTCCTCCACAACGGGACGCTCGGCCATGTCGGCGATCAGGTCGTAGAACTCGTCCGGGACCTTGCCGCGCAGCTCCTGGAAGGTGTTCACGACCTCGAGCGTGGCCTCGCCCTGGACGAAGCCCCAGGTCGAGTCGGCCAGGCCGAGATAGGTCCGCCAGGCGCCGCGGGAGAGAAGCCCCTCCAGCCAGTTGTCGGCCCCCGACGTCAGGCTGTCCGTCCAGTCGGGCGAGCGGTCAACGTGCAGGACGTATTTGTTCTTGCGGGAGCGGTAGACCCGGAACATCTCCACCCGGCTGCCCGTCGTGCGTCCCCACTCGCCGAGCAGCACCCCGGAGAAACGCTGCTTGCGGCCCGTACCGCCCTGGCCGACCTGCACGATGATCTCTTCGTAGCCCTCCTGGCGGCCTTCCTCCATCTCGACGTAGCGCCGCAGCGCCACGCTGATCGCCGTCGACAACTTGCCTCCGGCGAGCTCCTGCGCCCGCTGGAACAGGGGCAGATCCTCGTCGGAGACGTAGATCGTTTTATTGGGCATCGTTCCATCCTCATCCCGTATACGTATAAGGCTACGTATAGAGTGAGGCGCACGGCAAGACCCTTTGGAAATTTCGCGTTATGTCGCGTCTTCTTGCGGGTTGATCGCCGCTTTGGAGGGGGATCGGCCCAGGTGGATCAGGTGTCGTGGCGGGTGAGGAATCGTGGCCCCTCGCGGGAGTGGAGGACCTCCGCGACGCCCGCGTCTATTGCTACCTCACCGCGTTGCGACCCCTCGCAGGGGTGATGAGGAGGGGTGGACGGCGGGCAGGACACGGCAAACGCGCAGATGTTGAGGCCCCTCGTAAGGGTGATGAGGACTGCCTGGGCTTAAGTCAGGGTGTCGAACTCGCCGTTCTTGACGCCGCCGATGAAGGCCCGCCACCCGCCAGCGGTGAAGGCCAGGCGGGGGCCGTTGGGGTTCTTCGAGTCACGCACCGCGTACGCGCGGTCGTGTCGCTCGTTTCCGCCCTTCGAGATCACGGCGACCTCGACGCAATTTTGTCCGTTCCCGCTTCGCGAGCTCTTGCGCCATACTTCGCCGGACGGCTCTGGCACGGACATCACATCTCCTAGCATCAGGTTTTCAATCCAGGTCGAAAACGCCGAACTTGACATCGCTGACGAAGGTCTCCCACTGATTTGATGTGAAAATCAGAGCCGGACCGCTTTTGTCCTTGCTGTCGCGTACGCCGATGTTTCCCTGTGGCAGCATGGCGACTTCCACGCAGTTGTTTTGTCCGTCGCTTCGGCTGCTCTTGCGCCAGATCGCATCTGATAAATCGAACTTATTCATGGATCCCTGCCGCTTGAGAGATGAGGTTCTTTGATTCCTGCTCGTCGAGCGCCGTGTTCCAGATAGCGTCGAAGGCGACGTCGTAGCGTTCGATTTCGCTTTCTTTGTCCAGGTACAGTGCGCCCGTGAAGCCGTCCACGTAGACGGTTGGCGGCTCTGTGTCCTTCCCGTCGCTGCTCGTCGGGAATCGTAGTGTGACGAACGATCCAGACATGACGCCAGGATGCAGCCCACGGCTGAAGGGAATCACCCTGATGGTGACGTTGGCCAGCTCGCTGACCTCTACCAGATGGACGAGCTGACGCGCCATCAGCTTTTCGCCGCCGATCGGACGGCGCAGGATGGATTCGTCCAAGACCACGCGCAGCGCCGGAGGATCGGTCGCCCTGGTGAGCAGCGATTGCCGGGCGATGCGTACGTGCACGCGGCGCTCGATTTCGCCCTCTTTTAAATCGGGGTTGTCGGTGCGAATCAGCGTCCCGGCATAGTCGGCGGTTTGGAGCAGGCCGGGAACCAGGTCTGTTTGATACCAGGCCAGGTGTGATGCCGCTTCCTCCAGCCCGATGTAGAGGTCGAAGCCTTCTGGAATCACGTCACCATACGCGTGCCACCAGCCGCGATTCTTGGTTTCCTTGGCCAGGCCCATCAGTGCTTGTGTGAGATCGGCCGGTGCGCCGTAGATCTTGCACATCGTTTCGACGTCGAGGGATCGCAACGACGTTTGACCGGTCTCGATTCGCCAGATCTTGGCCTCCGACCACTCCAGCTTGGAGGCGGCCAACCTGACCGTAAATCGTGATTGCATGCGCAGATCGCGTAAGTATCGCCCCAATTGTCGGCGTGGCACCGTCGAGCCTGTCACACCTTCTGGCATCACTTGCCCTCTCGCCGTGGAGTGCTTCTCACATCCGGAATGAAAGCACTCATGCTTTCGCTTCGCAATGCCGATCGCTGCATCAAGGACTCGTAGTGAAGTCTTGCAGATCGAGGCTTCGGGATGCTTGACTCTGGTTACGCAGAGCAGTGATTGCAAACGCTCCGTAAATGCGTAGATGGCGGAGCTGTGTCGCATTTAGGCACCTTCTGAACCGTCCGAGCGAAAGAGGGAGTCGTGAGTCCTCGCGATACGCAGCAAGAGCAGTACGTTCACCTGGTGAAACTCGGTTGGGACCTGCGGCGGCTCGGGGTTTCCAGTTCGTTGGTCGTTCCGGCGGCCGGGGCGCCGGTGCTGGAGGTCATGGCCACCGGTGGGGTACGGGTGCGGGTCCAGGTGACCCGCCGCGCGTGTGGGTGGGCCTTCGTCTGGAGGCCGTGGTGGTCGGTGATCTGGCGGCGCGGTGAGTGGGTCTCGGCGGGGGCCGACAACGCGGCCGACATGATCGCGTCGGCGGTGGCCGCATGAGCGCGCCGGAGCGGACCGGCCACGGCGCGATGGTCGCGGTGATCAGGCGCTGGGACGGGCTGCGCGTCGTGGGGCAGCGCGATTTTCACGGGGTCGCGCGGTCGGCGGGGGCCGCTCGCAGGTGGGTGGTGGAGCTGCTGAGCGGCCACGCGCCCGCAGAGCTGCTGGAGACGGTCGAACTGCTGGTCAGCGAGGTGGTGACGAACGCCGTGCTGCACAGCGACTCGGCCGGGCCCGATGGGCTGGTGACGGTCTGCGTGGGTCTCGGCCGCGATCTGATCCACGTCGAGGTGATCGACGACGGCTCGGCCGTCAACGTGCCCGAGGTGCGCGCGACCGACGACGAGAGCCTCAGCGGGCGCGGCCTGAGCTGGGTGAACCTGCTGGCGAGTGCCTGGGGCAGCGGCGAGGACGGGAGAGGCGGGGCGGTCTGGTTCCAGCTCGTGAACTATCACGCGTCAGGATCCGCTTCCCGCCCCTCCACTCCCTCCACGTGAGGTTCTCCACTCCCTCCACGTGAGGTTCTCGAAAACGAAGATCCGGTTTTCGCCACTCCAGGTTCAACCCAGGCCGCTGGTCAGAGTTCGACGCTCTCGCCGGGATTGAGGCGCCGGATGTCGGCGCCGAGCTTCTCGGCCTCGCCGGCGAGTACGCCCTCCAGCACCTTGACGCCCCACTCGTTGATCAATCCGTCGTGGATCGCGTACGCGCGCCGGGGTGCCGTCGTCCGCAGGTAGGCGATCATGTCCGGAACCGTCATCCAGGGGGCCTGGCCGGGCACCAGCAGTGTCGGCACGTCGACGACGGTCAGCGCGTCGCCCGGGTGGAGGACCTCCCCGTCGACGACGAATCCCACGTTGTCCACCGGAGGCACGTCGGGATGGCTGAAATGGTGTTTCTCTCCCACGACGGTCACCTCGAAGCCCGCGATCGGCAGCACGTCGCCCTCGCGTACGACCCGTACGCGGTCGCCCAGCTCGGTCAGGTGCCGGGCCACGCCGGGGCAGGTGTGGACTATGAGACGCGGGTCCTCGGCGACGGCCGCGCGCAGACGCTCGGGTTCGAAGTGGTCGAAGTGCTCGTGCGTGACGAGCACGGCCTCGGCGCCGGTGATGGCGTCGGCCTCCGGGGTCATCGCACCGGGGTCGATGACGATGCTCCGGCCGTTCTTCTCCAGTCGCACGCACGCGTGTCCGTACTTAGTGATTTTTATCGTCATGCGTCCCATGCTGTTCGCCCCGCCGCGTCTTCTTGATCGGATCCGCCAGGGGCGAACGAGCGGACCGGTGCGACGGGCGGGCGAGGAGGCCGGTGATCAGGACTTCGAGGGTCTCGCGGAGGGCCGTGGTGAAGTCCAGCCGCATGGCGGCCAGTGACGGGTCGGCCTCGTAGGCGGCCAGCATCGCGGCGGCCGGGCGTGAGTGGGTCCATATGGCGCCGGTCACCATGATGGTGGCGGCGGTGAACCTCATCGCGTCGTGCTCGCCCAGCTCGCGTACGTGTTCGCGGATCAGTCCGCTCAGGGTGACGGCGTTGGCGACGGCGGCGCGCTTGTACTGCGCGGCGACCAGCGGGGAGACGTTGTGCTCCAGCACCGCGGCCTGGGCGGCGGCCAGGTCGCACAGGACTGGGCGGTCCGCCAGCGTGGCCGCGAGCGTGGCGGCCACCCGGTCGCCGCGCTCGTACGGCGTGCCGGTGCCGGTGCCGAGCGCGGCGGTGAGCGCGCCGTCGAGGTGCTCCAGCCATTCCCGCGAGGCCACGTCGAGCAGTTCGAGCAGCACGGCCTCGCGGGACTCGAAGTAGCGCAGCACGTTCGACTTGGCCAGGCCGACGCGCCGGCTCAGCTCGTTGAGGCTCACCTGTGCCACCGGCATCTCGGCCAGCATCGCGGCGGCGGTGTCCAGGATCGCCTGCCTGCGCATCGCGCGCTGCTCCTCGCTGCGGGCGCGCTGGAAGGTCGTCATCCCCGCAGTCTACAGACCGGCGGTCCCTTGTTAAGAGACCGGCAGTCTGCTAGCGTTCACAACAACAGACCGTCAGTCTTTAAAAGCACCCGAAGGAGCCGCCATGTACGCCGTCCCCGACCAGAGCGGGAAGTTCGCCGTCGTCACCGGTGCCAACAGCGGCACGGGCAAGGAGGCCGCCCGGCGGCTCGCCGACGCCGGGGCGCGCGTCGTGATGGCCGTCCGCACGATCGAGAAGGGCGAGCGGGCCCGCGCCGAGATCCTGGCCAGGCACCCGCACGCCCGGCTGGAGGTGCGCCGGATCGACCTGGCCGACCTCGCCTCGGTCGAGGAGTTCGCCGACGGGATCATCGCCGAGGGGACCCCGCTGGACCTGCTGGTCAACAACGCCGGGGTGATGTCCCCGCCCGTCCGCCTGACCACGGCCGACGGCTTCGAGCTGCAGTTCGGCAGCAACTACCTGGGCCCCTTCGCCCTGACGGTCCGGCTCCTGCCGACGCTGCTCGCCGCCGAGGCGCCGCGCGTGGCCACCATGAGCAGCGGTACGGCCCACTACGGCCGGATCCGTTTCGACGACCTCCAGCACGAGCGCCGCTACCGCCCGAACCTCGCCTACGCCCAGTCCAAGCTCGCCGACCTCATGCTGACCCGGCACCTCGCCGACCTCGCCACCCGGCGCGGCTGGAACCTGCTGAGCACCGCCGCCCACCCCGGCTACACCCGTACGAACCTGCAGACGGCGGGCGCGAGCCTCGGCGGCGGCAGGAGGTCTCGCCTGTCCGCCCTGCTCAGTGCCCTCGACTTCCTGCCCTCGCAGGGCGTCGAGCAGGGCACCGAGCCGCTGCTGTACGCCGCGACCAGCCCCGCCGCCGTCGCGGGCGGTTACTACGGCCCCGGCGGGCGGTTCGGCCTGGTCGGCCCCACCGTCACCGCCCGGCCGCCCCGCAGGGCCCTCGACCCCGCGGTCAACGCCCGGCTGTGGGCCGAGGCCGAACGCCTCACCGGCGTCGCCCTGCCCGCCCACGCCGCCTGACCCCCGGCCCGTACAAGAGACCGGTCAGGCTCGCGCGGCGGCCGGTCGCGGCTTGTGCGGAGACCGGTCACGGGGGGAGTTCTCCCGAGCCCCGGGGGATGAGCCGGGTCGGCAGCTCGATCCGTTCGGGAGGGCCGAGGTCGCCGGAGAGGCGGCGGAAGAGCAGTTCGGCGGCGGTGCCGCCGAGGCGGACCGGGTCCTGGGCCACCACGGTCACGCCGGGGTCCAGCAGGTCGGCGAGCTCGAAGTCGTCGAAGCCCACCAGAGCGGGCCGGTGTCCCGTGCGCAGCGCGGCCACGGTGATCCGGCCGTTGCCGGTGAACACCGCCGTGGGCGGATCCTCGCCGGAGAGCATCCGGACCAGGGCGGGCCCCGCCTGCCGGGCCGGGCCGGTCGCGACCAGGGAGGCGTCGAAGGGCAGGCCCGCCTCCCCGAGCGCGCGACGGTAGCCGCGCAGGCGCTCGCCTGAGGTGAAGATGGACGCGCTGTCGCCGACGAAGGCGACGCGGCGGTGACCGTGCCGGATCAGGTGGGCCACCCCCGCCCGCGCGCCCCCGGCGTTGTCGCAGAGCACCGTGTCGGCGTCCAGCCCGCCCGGCCGGTCGGCGAAGACGGCGGCGACGCCCGCGTCGAGCTCGGGCCGCAGATAGTCGTGGTCCGTCCCGGCGGGCACGATGATCAGGCCGTCGACCCCGCGGGAGCAGAAGGCGAGCGCCAGTTCCCGCTCGCGCCGGGGGTCCTCCCCCGAGGAGCCGCTGAGCAGCAGCGAGCCGTGCCGGAGCGCCACGTCCTCGACCGCGCGGCCGAATCCCGCGTAGAAGGGGTCGGCGACGTCCTCGATGACCAGGCCGACGCTCGCGGTCCTGCCCCGGCGCAGGACGCGGGCGCTCTCGTTGCGCCGGTAGCCGAGCCGTTCGATGGCTGCCGTGACCCGCTCCGCCGTGGCGGGGCTCACCCCCGGCTCGCCGTTGACGACCCGGGACACGGTCTTCAGCGCCACCCCGGCCGCCGCCGCGACGTCCTTCATGGTGGGACGTCCCCGCGAACTCTCTGTCACGGCCCGATCATCGCCCAGGTTCGGCGCGCTGACAACGTTGTCATCGAGGTGGGGCGCCGGAGGGGGCCGGGCCGGCGGGAGAGAAGGTCAGCGGGGGGAGAGGGCGCTGCTCCTGACGCCCGAGGCGTGCAGGTCGGCCTCCACCCGCGCGGCGGTGGCGAGCAGCGGCGGGAGCAGGTGGCGGCGGGCGGACTCGGAGGTCGTACGGCTCGCGTGGGAGGAGATGTTGATCGCGGCGGTCACCCGCCCCGAGCGCTCCCTGACCGGGACGGCGATCGAGCGCAGGCCCTCCTCCAGCTCCTGGTCGACCATCGCCCAGCCCTGGGCGCGAACCCTGTCGAGCTCGGCCCCGAGGGCGTCGGGGGAGGTGATCGTCTTGGGGGTGAACCGGTGGAGCTCGACCTGCCCGAGGTAGGCGTCGAGGTCGCCGGGCGGCAGCCAGGCCAGCAGCACCCTGCCCATCGAGGTGCAGTGGGCCGGGAAACGGGTACCGATGTTGATGGTCACCCGCATGATCCTGCTGGTCGCCACCCGGGCCACGTAGACGACGTCCTCGCCGTCGAGCACCGCCACCGACGCCGACTCGTGCACCTCGGCGACGAGGCGTTCGAGGTGCGGCTCGGCCACCTCGGGCAGCGAGAGGCTGGACAGGTAGGCGTACCCGAGGTCCAGGACGCGGGGGGAGAGCGCGAACAGCCGCCCGTCGGTCCTGACGTAGCCGAGGTCGACGAGCGTGAGCAGGAACCGCCGGGCCGCGGCCCTGGTCAGGCCGGTCGCGCGGGCCACCTCGCTGAGCGTCAGCTCGGGGCTCGTCGCGCTGAACGCCTTGATCACCGAGAGCCCGCGTGCCAGCGACTGCACGTGGTCCGAGCCACGGTCAACCGGTTCGACCATCCCCGCCCTCCTCGTCCCGGTCGAACTCTAGCGCCGCCCGTGCCACCGCGAACGCCCGGTTGGCGGCGGGCACACCCGCGTAGATCGCGGTCTGCAGCAGCACTTCCTTGATCTCCTCCTCGGTCAGGCCGACGCGGAGCGCCGCCCTGACGTGCAGGGCCAGCTCGTGCTCGTGCCCGAGCGCGGCGAGCATGGCCAGCGTGATGCAGCTGCGGGTACGCCGGTCCAGGCCGGGACGGGTCCAGATCTCGCCCCACGCGTATTTGGTGATGAACTCCTGGAAGTCCGCGGTGAAGGGGGTGGTGCCCGCGACGGCGCGGTCCACGTGCTCGTCGCCGAGCACGGCCCGGCGCGTCGCGTCCCCGGCGGCCCACCCGGTCGTGCCGCCCGTCCCTCCGCTCGCCCGCCCGGTCGTGCCGCCTGTTTCTCCGGCCGTCCGTCCGGTGGTGCCGCCTGTTTCTCCGGCCGGACGCTCGGTCGTGCCGTCTGGTCCTCCGGCCGTCCGTCCGGTCGTGTCGTTCGTGTCCCCGCTCATGTGCCCGCTCTCCCGTTCGTTCTTGCCGGTGGCCCGTTCGCTCATCCGTCGGCCCCCGTGAGGTTCGCGTGTGCGGCGAGCGCCCGGTCGACGAAGACGGCGGCGGAGCCGAGGGCGCCCGCCGGGTCGAGGGCCGCGTCGACCTCCTCGGCGGTCAGGGAGACGCCGGGATCGGCGAGCAGGACCTCCCGCAGCTCCGCGCCCTCCTCGGTGGCGCGGGCGCAGGCGGCGTCCACCAGCCGCCGGGCCTCCGGGGTGCCGCCGAGGCGTACGACGACCTGCTCGGCCATGAGTAGCCCGCGGGTCGCCCCGAGGTTGGCGCGCATCCTGGCCGGGTCGACGGTCAGGCCCTCCAGCACCTCGCGGAGCCAGGAGGCGGCGCTGCCGGTGAGCCTGAGCAGCTCGCCCAGCGTCTCCCACTCGGCCTGCCAGGGGCCCGCAGCGCGCTCGTGCTCCTGGACCATGCCGTCCAGGATCGAGGCGACCAGCCCGGGGACGCGCTGGACGCAGGCGAGCACGGACATCGAGCCCACCGGGTTGCGCTTGTGCGGCATCGCGCTGGAGGTGCCCCGGCCGGGCCCGGCAGGCTCGGCGACCTCCGCCACCTCGGTCTGGGCGAGCAGCTTCACGTCGTTCGCCACCTTGCCGAGCGTCCCGGCCGCGGTGCCGAGCGCGCAGGCGAGCCGGGCCACCGGGGTCCGGTCGGTGTGCCAGGGGACGACGGGCTCGGCCAGTCCCAGCCGGGCCGCGAGGAGCGGCGGCACCTCGTGGCCACGCTCGCCGAGGACCGAGAGGGTGCCCGCCGCCCCGCCGTACTGGACCGGCAGCGGCACCTCCGCCAGCCCGGCCCGTGAGCGGTCGAGCGCGCTCAGCCAGCCCGCCGCCTTCAGCCCGAACGTGATGGGCACGGCGTGCTGCAGGACGGTGCGCCCGGCCATGACGGTGCCGCGATGGCCGGACGCCAGCCGCGCGCAGGCGTCCGCGCAAGCGGACAGGTCGGCGAGGATCGGGGTCAGCGCGCGGCGGGCGATCAGCATGGCGGCGGTGTCGTTGATGTCCTGGCTGGTGGCGCCGTAGTGGACGAACCGCCGCAGGCCGGGCTCGACCCGCTCCCGCAGGGCGGCGACCAGGGGGATGACGGGGTTACCGGTCCGCGCGGCCTGTTCGCCCAGTTCGGCGATGTCGATGCCAATGCCGATGTCGGTGCCGATGTCGATGCCGCTGCCGTGGAGCTCGGGACGGCGGATCTTCGCCAGCGCGGCGGGCACCTCGGCGGGGACCAGGCCGATCCCGGCCTGCGCGCCGGCCAGCGCGGTCTCGACGTCCAGCATGGCGGCCAGCCACGCGACGTCCGACACCTCCGCCGCGGCCCCGCCCCTGGCGAACATCCCGGAGAACAGGCCGGGGCGCGGGCCTGGGGACGGGCCGCCGTGCGCGGAAGCGGGAAAGGGAAAGGGAAAGGGAGAGGGAGAGGTCATGTCCACCTCCTGGTGGTTCGAACGCCGCTCAGGAACCGATTCCCTCAAGGACGACGGCGAGTCCCTGGCCCACGCCGATGCAGATGGCGGCCAGGCCGTACCCGCCGCCCCGGAGGTGCAGCTCGTGGGCGAGGGTGCCGAGGATACGCGCCCCCGAGGAGCCGAGGGGGTGGCCGAGCGCGATGGCGCCGCCGTTGACGTTGACGATCTCAGGGTCGAGGTCGGGCCACTCGGCGAGGCAGGCGAGCGACTGGGCGGCGAACGCCTCGTTGAGCTCGACCACGCTCAGGTCGGACCAGCCGACCCCCGCCCGCTTGAGTGCCGTACGGGCCGCGTCGACCGGTCCGATGCCGAACAGGTGCGGCTCGACGCCGACCACCGCGCGGGAGACGATCCTGGCCAGCGGGGCCCGCCCCGACCGGGCGGCCCCCGCCTCGTCGCCGACGAGCAGCGCGGCGGCGCCGTCGTTGAGAGGGGAGGCGTTTCCCGCGGTGACGGTGCCGCCGGGGCGGAAGACCGGCTTCAGGGCGGCCAGGGACTCCTCGGTCGAGTCGGCCCTGACGGACTCGTCACGGTCGAGGGCGTCGAGCGGGACCACCTCGCGGTCGAAGACGCCGCGCTCCCAGGCCGCCGCCGCGCGACGGTGGCTGCGCAGCGCGAACCGGTCCTGGGCCTCGCGGCCGATGTCGTAGCGGTCGGCGAGGATCTCGGCTCCCTCGCCCAGGGCGACCGTCCACTCGGCGGGCATCCGGGGATTGACCATGCGCCAGCCGAGGGCGGTGTCGTGCAGGGTCCGCTCTCCCCGGTCGAAGCCCCGCGCCGGTTTGGGCATCACCCACGGCGCCCGGCTCATCGACTCGGAGCCTCCGGCGACCACCAGGGACGCGTCTCCCACGGCCACCGCGCGGGAGGCGGCGATCGCGGCCTCCAGGCCGGAGCCGCACAGCCGGTTGAGGGTCGTGCCGGGCACCGTCACCGGCAGCCCGGCCAGGAGGACGGCCATCCGCGCGACGTCCCGGTTGTCCTCGCCCGCCCCGTTGGCCGCGCCGAAGAACACGTCCTCGACGGCGGCCGGGTCGAGGGCGGGGGCGCGGCCGGTGAGCGCGCGGACGACGTGCGCGGCCAGGTCGTCGGGGCGGACGCCGGACAGCGCGCCGCCGTACCGGCCGATGGGCGTGCGGACCGCGTCGAGGATGTAGACGTCGTTCACGATCGGAAGCTCCTGTCCGCCCGGTGCCCGGGTGTTCGGGTGTCGCGGTCGCCGGAATGTGTGTTCGTTATGCGAACGAATGTTCTCTCAATGAACATACTGATTCGCCGTCCGGGCGGTCAACTCGGCGGGCACGCTTCCTTGACACACTTGACGTCGGCGGCGTAACTTCCGCGATATGCGCCGTTCGTCCGGAGAATCATTGTTCGCATAACGAACTTCACCCCTCACACTCTTCCCTCCGGGAGGTCCTGTGCGCGTCCCCCAGCCGTCCTGACCGGCCTCCCGGCCGGCCTTCCGATCGGCGCGGTCGCGTTCTCCCCGCCGGGCGGCACCTGCCGCGGGTACGGCGTGCGCGGTGTCTCGCGGCTGACAGTGGCCGCCGGACGACAGTCGTGCGGCCGAACACGAAAAAGGAGAACGTCATGCCGCTCATGGACGCCAAGACATGGACCGGGCAGGTTTTCGGGGACGGCTGGGTCACCTCGCGCGCGGGTGACGCGGCCGTGGTCGAGCCCGCCACCGGCGCGGAACTCGGCCGGGTCGGCGTGGCCGGGGCCGAGGACGTGGCGGCGGCGGCCGTGCGCGCCGTACGGGCGCAGCGGGAGTGGGCGGCGACCTCGTTCGAGGAGCGGGCGGCCGTGCTGCGGCGGGCCGGGAGGCTGTTCGATGAGCACGCGGAGGAGATCCAGGACTGGCTGGTCCGCGAGGCCGGGTCGATCCGTCCCAAGGCGGGCGTGGAGACGCACGTCGCCGCCCAGGAGTGTCACGAGGCCGCCGCGCTGGCGTCCCAGCCGCTGGGGGAGATCCTGCCGACCGTCAAGCAGCGGCTCAGCCTGGCCCGCCGCGTACCCGCCGGGGTGGTCGGGGTGATCTCCCCGTTCAACTTCCCGCTGGTCCTCGCCATCCGCTCGGTCGCCCCGGCGCTCGCCCTGGGGAACGCGGTGATCCTCAAGCCCGACCCGCGCACCGCCGTCTCCGGGGGCGTCGTCATCGCCCGCGTCTTCGAGGAGGCGGGACTGCCGTCCGGGCTGCTCCACGTGCTGCCGGGCGGGGTGGCGGCGGGGCAGGCGCTGGTCGGAGACCCGCTGGTACGAGTGATCTCCTTCACCGGCTCGACCTCGGCGGGGCGCGCGGTCGGGGAGGCGTGCGGGCGGCTGCTCAAGCGGGCGCACCTGGAGCTCGGCGGCAACAGCGCGCTGATCGTCCTGGACGACGCCGACCTGGACCTCGCGGTCTCGGCGGGCGCCTGGGGCTCCTTCCTGCACCAGGGACAGATCTGCATGACCACCGGGCGCCACCTCGTGCACTCCTCGATCGCGGCGGAGTACGTGGCGCGGCTCGCGGAGAAGGCCGACCACCTGCCGGTCGGCGACCCGGCGGGCGGGCAGGTCGCGCTCGGCCCGCTCATCGACGCCGGTCAGCGCGACAAGGTCCACGGCCTGGTCACCGCGAGCGTCGACGCCGGGGCGCGGCTGGCCGCCGGAGGCACCTACGAGGGACTCTTCTACCGGCCCACGGTCCTGGCCGACCTGCCCGAGCACTCTCCCGCGTACGTCCAGGAGGTGTTCGGCCCGGTCGCGCCCGTCGTGCCGTTCTCCACGATCGAGGAGGCCGCCGCGCTGGCGTCCGACAGCGAGTACGGCCTGTCGCTGGGCATCCTGACGCGCGACGCGATGCGCGGCCTGGCACTGGCCGACCTCGTTCCCACCGGGATCGTACACGTCAACGACCAGACGGTGGACGACGAGGCGGTGGCCCCGTTCGGCGGGGTCGGCGCGTCGGGCACCGGCTCGCGCTTCGGCGGGGGACGGGCCAACATCGAGGCCTTCACCGAGACCCGCTGGGTGACGATGCAGGGAAACATCGCGACGTACCCCTTCTGACGGGCGGGCACCGGCGGACCGGTTCGGGCGGGCGGCTCCTGGGAGCTCCTGGCGGCTCCTGGCGGGTCCCGGCGAGCGGGTTCCGGCAGGCCGGGACCGTGCGTCGGCCGGACCGGGACCGTGCGTCAGCCGAGGCGGGACTGTGCGTCGGCCGGACCGGGGGCGTGTGTCGGCTGGACCGGGACTGTGCGTCGGCCGGGCCGGGGGCGTGTGTCGGCCGGGCGGGACTGTGAGTCGGCCGGACCAGAACCGTGCCCGATGAACCCCGGGTGAGCGGGGATTGCTGGGTAACCACCCCCGGTGGTGCGCTGTGAGCCCTATGGGAGAGTTGGGCAAGGTCCGAGCGAGGGGGAAGTGTGTCGCGGGTGTCGCCGGTGTCGCGGGTGTTGCTCATCGCGGGGTTCGTGCTCGCGGCGCTCAACCTGCGGCCCGCGCTGGCGGGCGTCTCCCCGGTGCTGGACGAGATCATGGAGGATCTCGGCCTGAGCGCCGCCGGGGGAGGGGCGATCACCACGGTCATGGTGGTCTGCCTGGGCGTCCTCGGCCCGCTCGCACCCCTGCTCGCCCGCCGCTTCGGCCTGGACCGCACGCTCATGGCCGGGCTGCTGATCCTGGCGGCCGGGGTGGTGCTGCGCGGCACGGGAAGCGTCCCCGCGCTCTACGCGGGCGCGGCCATAGCGGGCACGGCCATCGCCGTGATGAACGTCGCGATGCCCGGCGTGGTCAAGCAGCACTTCCCCGCGCGGGTCGGGCCGTTCACCGCGGTCTACGTCTCCTGCCTGGTGCTGGGCGCCGCCGCCGCGTCCGGTTCCGTGGTCCCGATCGAGCGGGCCACCGGGCTCGGCTGGCGCGAGGTGACGGCGATGACCGCGATCCCGGCGCTCGCCGCCGCGGCGCTCTGGCTGCCCCAGGCGCTGCGCCGCCCCGCCCGCCCGGAGGTCGCGCCCAGGCCGTTCGCCCTGCTGCTCCGCAGCCGGGTGACCTGGTACGTCACCGTCTACATGGGCCTGCAGTCGCTCACCTTCTACATCGTGCTGGCCTGGATACCGACGATCTTCAAGGACGCCGGGCTCCCCGCCGACCAGGCCGGATACATGCTCAGCCTCACCAACCTCGCCCAGGTGGCGGCCACGCTGACCGTCCCGGTGCTCGCGGGACGGGCCAGGTCGCAGGTGCCGTACGTCACCGCCGCGACCGTCCTCACGATCGCCGGGTATCTCGGCGTGCTGATCGCCCCCGCCGCCCTGCCGTGGCTCTGGATGATCGTCCTCGGGGTGGGGCAGGGCGCCTCGATAGCGCTCGCCCTGCTCATCATCACGCTCCGCGCGCCCGATCCGGTCTCGGTCACCGCGCTGTCGGCCGTCGCCCAGTCCGTCGGCTACACGCTGGCCGCGCTCGGGCCGCTCCTGATCGGCGCGCTCCACCAGCTCTCGGGCGGCTGGACGCTGCCGCTGCTGGCCGGGCTCGGCGCGTGCGGCCTGCAGCTGGCGGCCGGGTTCCTCGCCGGGCGCCCGGTCGCGCCGTCCGGCGCCGGTGAGCCCCACCCGTCCGAGGACTCGCCTTCCCTGGCCTGACCCGCGCCGGACAACGGACGGGAACGCGGGCGCGGACGCTGACGGGGACGGGGACGGGAACGGGAACGGAGACGGAGACGGGGACACGGACGGGGACACTGACGCGGAGCCGGACACGGCCGTGACGGCGCGGCCGCTCGTGGGGCGGCTCCCCGTCACCCGCAGGAAGCCGCTCGTATGTCCCGTTCCCTTCGCGAGTCGTTGTTCCAATGGTCATCCGGGCGGCCTACGTTCCTGAACATGATCCGTAGGCTTCTGGCCGCGGCGCTCGCGGTCCTCGCGACCGGTACCGTCGCCGTTGTGCTGCAACAACCCGAACCCGCCACCGCCGAGCCCCGCGGCCGCGAACCCCTCGTCATCGGCCACCGGGGCGCCAGCGCGCACCGGCCCGAGCACACCCTGCTCGCGTACGAGACCGCGATCGCGCTCGGTGCCGACTACATCGAGCCCGACCTGGTCTCCACGAAGGACCACGTGCTCGTCGCCCGGCACGAGAACGAGATCGGCGGCACCACGGACGTCGAGAGCCACCCCGAGTTCGCGGCGCGCCGGACGACCAAGACCATCGACGGCGTCGCGATCACCGGCTGGTTCACCGAGGACTTCACGCTCGCCGAGCTGAAGACGCTCAGGGCCGAGGAGCGCATCCCCGACCTGCGCCCGGACAACACCGCCTTCAACGGCCTCGCGGAGATCCCGACCTTCGACGAGGTCGTCGCGCTCGCCAGGCGCAGCGGGGTCGGCGTCTACCCCGAGACCAAGCACCCGAGCTACTTCGACTCCATCGGCCTCTCCCTGGAGGAGCCGCTGCTCGCCGTGCTCGGCCGCCACGGCTGGCGCGGGAGCCGGGACCCGGTCTTCATCCAGTCCTTCGAGACCGCCAACCTGCGCGAGCTGAGCAAGAGGACCAGGCTGCCGCTGGTCCAGCTCATCACCGCCACCGGCGCGCCGTACGACTGGGCCGCCGCCGGGGACCCGCGCACCTACGACACGATGGTCACCCCCGCCGGGCTCCGCGACGTGGCGAGCTACGCGGACGGCGTCGGCGTCGACACCAGGCGGATCGTGCCCACCGGCCCCGACGGCCGCCTCCTGCAGCCCACCTCGCTGATCCGGGACGCCCACCGGGCCGGCCTGAAGGTCCACACCTGGACCGTCAGGAACGAGAACTCGCAGCTTCCGGTGGACTTCCGGTCCGGGAACCCGGCGAGCCCGGCCTACCCGCGCGCCACCGGCAACGTGATGGGCTGGCTGGAGAGGCTCTACTCCCTCGGCGTCGACGGCGTCTTCGCCGACGACCCGGGCATGGCCAACGCCGTCAGGGCGCGCGTCTTCTAGCATCTCCCGGTCCCGACCGTCCGGGCACGACGGCCCCCGTACGGTCGGGAACGCGGCTAGCCCTCGGGCGGCGGCCTGTCCGTGACGGCCGCGTAGAGCTCCTCGGCCAGGCCCTCGCCGCCCCGGGGAGCGAACGGCCCGACCGCGACGACGTGCCCGTCGGGCCGCAGCAGCACCAGCGTGTCCTCCGGGACGCCGAACCGCAGGCGGACCCGCTCGCCGGGGTCGAGCAGGAGCCGGTCGCGCAGCTCGGAGCCCGGGGGCACGTCCCACCTGCTGACCACGTACTGCCGCAGCGCGGGCGAGTCGGGGGGAGGGGCCAGGGGAGCCCGCCGGGCGTCGGTGAAGTACAGCGCCACGAAGGAGTCCGCGCACAGGTCGTGCGGGTGGACCTCCCCGGCCGGGCCGAACAGCGGCAGGTCCGGGACGCGGTCGCCGTGCCGCACCGGCGCGGGGGTGTCACCGGTCCTGACCATCGCCCAGTCGCCGGTGCCGTCCACGTCGAGCCGCACTCCCAGCAGGGTGCGCGTCTGGGCGGTTCCCCAGCCGCCCTCCGTCATGGCCGCGGCGTCCGTACCGCGATGGGCCATGACGGCGCGGGCCGCCTCGGCCATCTTGCCCGAGCCCAGGGAGGCCACCGGGAGCTGCTCGCGCTCGTACCCGTCGAGCAGCCGGTCGCCCGCCCACCCCCGCAGCACCCACGCCAGGCGCCACGCCAGGTTGGAGATGTCCAGCGCCCCGGTGTTGAGGCCGAGCGCCCACATCGGGGTGATCAGGTGGGCGGCGTCCCCGAGCAGGAAGACCCGCCGGTCACGCCAGCGGCTCGCGATCCGGTGGTGGACGCGGTAGACGTTGCAGCCGACCAGCCGCGAGGGCCCCACCTCCCCGAGGAAGCGCAGCGCCCGGTCGCGCAGCTCCGCCTCGTCCGGTTCCGGCGTGCCCGGCTTGAGCGCGTAGACGAAGCGCCAGCAGTGCGGCAGGCGCACCACGACCACCCACTCCTCCGGGTCGGAGAAGTAGCCCAGGTAGGGATAGTCGCGCGGGGTCTCGACGTCGAGGTCGACCTCCAGGTCGACGAGCACGTACCGCTCCTCCAGCGTCCGCCCCTCGACGGCCACGCCGAGCGCCCCCCGGACGAACGACCGCCCGCCGTCGCAGCCGAGCAGGAACGACCCGCGGATCGCCCGCGGCCCCGAGGCCGTCTCCGCGGTCACCTCCACCCCCTCCGCGTCCTGCCGGAAACCGGTCACGCGGTGCCCCATCCGCAGCGCGCCCGGCGCCCTGCGCTCCAGCTCGTCGCGGAGCACCGGCTCCAGGTGGTGCTGCGGGATGTTGGCGATGAACGGGAACCGGGTGTCCCCGGCCAGCGCGTCCGTGCGCACCCGGAACCTGGGCAGGCCCGTGGCGCGCTCGAACTCGCCGATCTCGTCGACGCGCAGCGCGGCGCGGAGCACCGGGGGCAGCGCCCCGTACCGGTGCAGGATCTCCAGGCTGCGGGTGAGCAGCGAACCGGCCTTGGTGTCCGGGGAGAGCCGCTCGTCCTCCTCCAGCACCACGACCGGGAGCCCGTGGTGGGCGAGCCCGAGCGCGGTGATGAGCCCCACGGGACCCGCACCGGCCACGACGACCGGAGCGGGAGGCTCAGCCATTCTTCAGCTCCACCAGCCGCGAGACGTATCTCGTCCCTCCCACGTTCGTCAGCTTGTGCACCGCGCCCGGATCCCTGAAGACCACCGAGCCGCGCGGCTCCGGCGCGTCGATCAGCCGCCCGTCGGCGGTCTCGATGACGTTGAGGGCCTCCTCGACCGCGATGACGAGGTACGGGTGGTCGTGCCGGTGCAGGGGCTGGGTCTGGCCCGGTTCCAGCTCGATCTGCCATACCCTGACCAGCTCGTTCTCGAAGACGACGTGCTGGCCCACCGGGCCAAGGCCGGTCTCGCCCACTTCTGGATCACTCATCGGATACCTCCGTGTCGACTCGGATGATGTGGCGGGTACCCGCCGGGAGGGCCGGGTTCAGGCGGTGGTCTCGCGCGCCCACGGCAGCAGGAGGCGTTCGATCGCGACCAGGACGTAGAACAGCGCGATGCTCATCGCGCCGAGCAGGACCATCGCGGCGAACGCCAGCGCGGTGTCCGCGCTCGCGCCGGACTGGACGATGACGTAGCCGAGCCCCGCCTGGGCGCCGACGAACTCACCGATCACCGCGCCGATGACGGCCAGCGAGATCGCGACCTTCAGCCCGACGAAGATCTGCGGCAGGGCGTGCGGAAAGCGCACCTGGAGGAACGTGCGCCACCAGCTCGCCCGGAGCGACCTGCTCAGCTCGACGAACTCCGCCGGGGTGGACCGCAGGCCGGTGGCCGTGGAGATCACTATGGGGAAGAAGCAGACGAGGAAGACCATGACCACCTTGGGGAGCTGGCCGAACCCCATCCACACGACCAGGATCGGCGCGACGGCCACCTTGGGCACCGCGTTCACGGCGATCAGCAGCGGGTAGACGCTCTCCTCCACGATCCGGAACGTGGCGATCAGGACCGCGATCAGCACGCCCGCCACCACGGCGAGCGCGTACCCCTGCAGCGTCTCCACCAGCGTCACCCAGGTCTGGTCGAGCAGGTAGCCGCCGTGCAGGCCGAAGACGGCGAGCACGTCGGGAGGCGCGGGCAGGACGTAGGGCGCGATGCCGAAGGCGACCGTGGCCAGCCACCACGCCGCCACGGCCAGCGCCGCGCCGATCATGGGAAGCACCCAGACCCTCACCGGGCGTTCCTCCCCGTCGGCTCCCCGGACGAGCCCGGAACCTGCCCACCGGCCCGCTCGTCGGACCGCGCGCCCGCTCGTTCACCGGCCCGCTCGCCGGGCCGCTCACCGGCCTGGTCGCCGACCCGGTCGCCGGCCCGGTCGCCGAGCGGTTCCGCGAGCAGGGAGCGCAACTTCGCGCCGTACCCGGCCAGCCGCTCCGCGTGGGCGTCGCGGCCGAGGGAGCGCGGCCGGGGTACGTCGATCTCCACGATCTCCCGGACCCGGCCGGGCCGTGGGCTGAGCAGCACGACCCGGTCGGCGAGCAGTACCGCCTCCTCGATGGAGTGGGTGACGAGGACGACCGTGGCGGCGCTCTCCGCCCGGATCCGCTGGAGCTCGGCGGAGAGCTCCTCGCGGGTGAGCGCGTCCAGCGCGGAGAACGGCTCGTCCATGAGCATGACCTTCGGCTCGCAGATCAGCGACCGGCACAGGGCCACCCGCTGCTGCATGCCGCCCGACAGCTCGTGCGGGAGCCGCCTCTCGAACCCCTCCAGCCCGGCCACGCGCAGCAGCTCGCGCGCGCGGCCGAGATGGGCGGCCTTCGACCGCCCGAGGAACTCCACGGGCAGCAGTACGTTGCCGAGGACGGTCCGCCACGGGAGCAGGGCGGGCCGCTGGAACATGAGGCTGACGTCGGGGCGCGGCCCGGTCACCGGCTCTCCCGCGACTTTCACCTCCCCGCCGGTCGCCGGGATGAGACCGGCGATCAGCCGCAGGAGCGTCGACTTCCCGCAGCCCGAGCGCCCGATCACCGCCACGAACTCGTGCTCGCGCACCCGCAGGCCGATCCCCTCCAGCGCGGCCACCGGCCCGGCCCTGCCGGGGAACACGCAGGACAGATCCGAGATCTCGATCATCGTCAGGATCCGGGGGCCAGGCCGAAGGTGACGACGTCGAAGGGCCTGAAACCGGGCTTGATCACCTTCGCGTCCTCGAGGATGGCGATGACGGCGGTCACGCGGCTCTCGTCCAGGGCGCCCACGGGCACCCCGGCCTCCGACGGCCGTACGTAGGCGGCCATCTCCTTCAGCTCCGCGGCGGCGGTGACCGGGTTCTGGGTCGGGTGGTGCTTGTTCAGGATCCGCCCCGCCTCGTCGGGGTTGTCGATGGCGTACTCCAGTCCCTTGAGCAGGGCGTCCCGGAACTTCGTCACCACGACGGGCTGCTCGGCCGCCATCTTCGTGGTGGTCGTGAGGATGTTGCCGTACATCTCCTTGACGTGGTCGCTGTACGGCAGGACCACGGCCTTGCGCCCCTGGGCCGCCTGCTCGATGGTCGGCCTGCCCACCACGAACTGGCCGATGGCGTCGACCTTGCCCGAGGACAGCAGCTGCGGCAGCGACGGCGGCGGCGCGGGAACGAAGGTGACCTTGGCCGGGTCGATCCCGGCCGCCTTGGCGTACGCGGGGAAGACGAGCTTCACGGCCGAGCCCGGCGGGTCGGCGATCTTCTTGCCCTCCAGGTCCTTGGGCGCCGCGATGCCCGAGCCCTCGAGGGCGATGACGGCGGTGAGCGACCGCTGCTGGATCGCCGCCACGCCGGTGACCGGCAGTCTCTGCCCCGCGAGGGTGACGATGGAGCCGGTCAGGTCGGTGATCCCGAAGTCGGCCTGGCCGCTCGCGATCAGTTTGAGGGAGTCGGCGGTGCCGCTGCCGGGCCTGATGGTGACGTCGAAGCCCGCGTCCCTGAAATACCCCTTCTCCAGGGCGACGTAGGCGTAGGAGTCGCGCCCGAAGACGTTGAACGAGGTCAGGTAGTTGATTTTCGTGGTGGCCGCGGGCGCGGACGGCGCGCCCGAGCCCGGCGCGGAGGTGCCGGTGCCCGCGCACGCGGTGGCGACGAGAACGCACAGGGCGGCCAGCGAGCTGCGGGCGATGGTCGGGATGTTCACGGGTCCCCTTCCGTTACCAGATTTGATCAAAACCTTTTTGATCAAATCCGGCAACGGCCCGGGATCACCTTCTTGTCAAATCTTCGACGGAGCCCGCGCCCGTCAGGCGACCTCGACCATCTGCTCGGCGTCGTCCATGGGGCGCAGCTCGTCGGCGTAGCTCACCGAGACGCGGCGCATCACGCCGCTGTCGCTGATGGAGTACTGGCCCAGGCGCCACAGCGGCGGCGAGTACGCGTGGATCGAGACGCTGCCGTGCACCGCGCCGGTCAGCCGGTGGATGTGGTCGGGGCCGAACGAGAAGGACTCGCCCTCCGAGATCACGGTCTCCAGGTGCTCGCCGCCGATGCGGGGGTTGCACTCCAGGAGCGTCCCGGCCACCACGCGGACGGCGCCCGAGGAGGTGTCGTGGTCGTGCCAGCCGGTGTCGTCCTCGGGCCGCCAGCACAGCAGCCAGACGTCCACGTGGGAGTCGCGGTAGAGGGAGGCGAAGTGGCGCCCGCCCTCCTCGGGGAACTCCACCTGGTCCGCCCACCTGGACGGGTCGGCGGCCAGCTCGTTGACCAGGTCGAGGAGCTCGCGCCGGTCGAGGGCGCGGGCGGGCAGGGCCTCGTAGCTCATGAGGTCTCACCGCCGGACGGACCGGAGCCCGCGATGTCCGCTCGCCCGGCGTGACTGACATGACCGGTGACTCTTGCGCGCCGCTTGCCCGCGGCGTGGATCGCCGGGAGCGCACAGCTCTCGCGGCCCTGGTACTGGTTCACTTGCGCGACTCCTTTCCGTTCAGAAGGCGGTGCGGGTTGGTGACCGCGACGGCGTGCCAGGCGGCGTCGCCGAGCGCGGGGTCGGGTGCGGTGGCGTAGGGCTGGTCGGAACCGCTCACCACGACGTCGACGCCGAGTTCGCGGACGACGGCGTCGATGGCGCGCGGGCCGTAGGAGGAGGTCTCCAGGAACATGCCGGGGTCGACCTGTCCCCGGCCCTCGCCGCCCCGGTTGGCGAGCCGCTCGGAGTGGAGCGGGGCCAGCCCGGCGAGCAGCGAGAAGCAGACCCGCAGGCGCGGGTGGCGGGCCCGCCCGAAGGCGGTGAAGGCGTACCACGCGGCGTGCATCTGCTGCACGTACGGCACGACGGCGGGCCACCAGCCGGGGCCCTCGGGCTCGGTGGCGGGGCCGGGGTGCACGAAGAGCGGCAGGTCGCGCTCGGTGAGCACGTCGAGCAGCGGGGCGACCCTGTCCAGGCCGGCGGCGTCGCGCACGGCGGTCGCGGGCAGCTGGAGCCCGGCGAACCCCGGCCGCGCGTCCCCGGCGGCGTCCCTGACACCGCTCCGCGCGTCGAGGGCCTTGGCGAGCCTGGCGGGGTCGATCTCGCTGAGGCAGGCCGCCGCCCAGGCGCCGAAGGGCGCGGGCAGCGCGAGGGCGTCCTCGTGGTAGGCGTCGATGATCGGCCAGGCCTCGCCGGGCGGCAGCGACTCGACGCCGAGCGGGCTGGACAGCGACACGAGGGCCAGGTCGAGCCCCTCGTTCAGCGCGAGGCGCCCGGCGAGGTCGTGGTCGGCGGGGTCGACCTCGTAGGCGGGCTCGCCGTCCAGGTGGAGGGTCCAGCCGTCGAGCCGGGGCGCGGTCGTGCGACGTCTGAGCGCGTCCACGAACGCGGGCGTCCACAGATGCTGGTGAACGTCGACGGTCACGACGGGTCCCCTCCTTTCCGGCCTTCGAGGTATTCCCTACCTAGAATAGGGGTAAACGCCCCCACCTCGCTACATCCAACAGTGACACGGTTCAGTGAACCGTTTCAGTGAACCGCTTCACCTGGCTTTGTGTCAATACCTCCGGATGTCCCGCGACGCCTCCGATCGCGCGGGTGGCGCGCCCCCGAAGGCCCCGAGGAATAGGCTGGTCCGATGCCCCAGCCCCGGAAACGAGCGACCATACGGGAGGTGGCGAAGGCCACCGGCCTGTCGCCCGCCGCCGTCTCGTACGCCCTGCGCGGCCTGCAGGTTTCTGAGGAGACCATCGAGCGGGTGCGCCAGGCCGCGGCCGAGCTCGGCTACGAGGCCGACCCCATCGCCCGCGCCCTGGCCAGCGGCCGGACCGGCATGATCGGCCTGCTCTGCGGCTCCCTGGAGGACCTCTGGCAGCAGGCGCTGGCCGTCGGCATCGGCCGCGCGCTCAAGGACAACGACCGCTACGCCCTGATCCTGGACGCCGCGGGAGACCCGGCCAGGGAGCACACCCTCGCCAGGCAGCTCCGCGACCAGCGGGTGGACGCGCTGATCGTGCAGCCGGTCGACCCCGCGGCGCCGCTCTGGGCCGACCTGTGCGAGGGGCTGCCGGTGGTGTCGATCGGCGACGCCCTGGCCGGGGCGCGCGCCGCGGGCGAGGTCGTCTTCGACAACCGCGCCGGGGTGACCCTCGCCCTGGAGCACCTGCGCGGGCGGGGGCACCGGCGCCTCGCCGTCCTCACCTCGACGCGGGCCAGCACCCCCGACCGGCCCGCCGACGTGCACGTCCTGGCCGAGGCCGGGCGGCTCGACCTGGACATCGAGATGGTCACCTCCTCGCAGTCGCTGGGGACCGCCACCCGGGTCGCGGGCGAGATGCTCGACGCCGGGCACCGGGCGTTCTTCTGCTTCGCCGACTCGATCGCCTACGGCGTCTACGCGGCCTCGGCCGAGCGGAAGCTGGGCATCCCGTTCGAGGTGTCCGTGATGGGCTACGACGACCATCCCATGTCGGGCCTGCTCACCCCCGGCCTGACCACGGTCGACTGGGACATCGACGGCATCGTCCGGGCCGCCGTCCGCATCGTCGTGGCCGCCGCCGACGGCAACACGCGCCGCCGCCGCATCGTCCAGGCACCCCAGCTCCGCGAGCGCGGCTCGGTCGGCTGACCCGCAGGTTTCAGGGCGGGAGTTCTTGCGCCGCGTCGAGGCCGGCCCGCAGGTCTCAGGGAACGAGACCGGGCAGGAGCCCCCGCGCCGCGTCGAGGTCGGCGTCCAGGGGACGGTCCTCCATCGCGGGGTCGAGCGGCAGGTCGCAGGGCAGCCCGCGCCCCCGCAGGGCCCGTACGGAGGCCACCAGCTCGCACGCCAGGACGATCTCCAGCGGTTCGGCGGCGGCGAGCGCGGAGCGGGCCGCCTGCGGGGTGAAGCTCGCGTGGTCCTCGGTGCCCAGGGAGAGCACGGCCCCGCCCAGGGTGACCGGGGCGGCCAGGTGGCGCAGCTCTGCCAGCGCGGAGTGCGCGACGTACTCGAGGATCATGACCCCGGACAGCCCGGGACGTTCGGCCAGGAAGGGGAGCAGGCCCGTGTGGGCCGGGTCGTTCAAGGTGGCGAGCCTGGCGGCGCTCAGCGTCGCGGTCTGCACGAGCGCGGCCCGCAGGGCGTCGAGGGCGAGCGCGACCCGCGCCGAGTGGAAGTTGCCGTTGTGCCAGGCCCGGCCGTCGGCGATCAGCGGGTTCTCCGGGGCCGCGTTCATCTCCTCGGTGATCGTCCGCTCCGCCCGGCCGAGGGCGTCGAGGACGGCCCCGTGGACCTGCGGGAAGGCGCGGTAGCCGTACGGGTCCTGGACGCGGCGCGGGCTGGTGGAGCCGACCAGGGCGCGCAGCCCTGCCGCGACCCCGGTCTGCTCCGGGCCGCGTTGCACGACGGGGGAGAGCGGTTCGAGCGAGGCCTCGACCGCCCGGAAGGAGTGGGCCGCGACCGAGGTGGCGGCCGACAGCAGGACGCCGAGGCGGTGACAGGCCAGCGCGGCGTCCGCCAGGGTCGCCGCACCCGAGCTGATGAACGGCAGCGCGTCACCGGAGGCGAGCGCGAACCGGGGCACCGGATCCCCCGCTCGCGTCCCGGGACTCCCGGCGTCCCCGATGTCTCCGGGCCGCGCCCCGGTTCGTACGTCCTCGGGGGGCGGGGTCCAGGGAAGCTCGCCCAGGAGGCAGAGCGCGGTGGTGGCCAGGGCGGTGAGGTCGCCGGTGCCGATGGCGCCGTAGGTGCGGATCGGCGGGGTGAGGCCCCGGTTGACGGCGTCGGCCAGCACGGGCAGGAGCGCGGGATCGACCCCCGAGCCACCGGCGAGCAGCTGGTTGAGGCGGACCACCAGGGTGGCGCGGGCGCGGAACGCCTCGATCGCCGGTCCGGCGCCGCCCGCGTGGCTGCGGAGCAGGTCGAGGCCGGTGTCCTCGGCCGCCACGCCCTTGTTGGCGCCCACGCCGGTGGTCCGGCCGTACACGGGCCCTTCGAGCAGGCCGGACGTCCGCCACGCCGCCTCCGCGCGGCCGGTGGAGCCCAGCGCGATCCCGGAGCCGTGGGCCGCCCGGCCGACCTGCTCGCAGGTCAGATGGGCGCCGTCAAGGACGACGGTCATCGGCTCAGTCGCCGACGATCGCGTCGAGGATCAGGTCGAGCAGCCAGCTGACCAGGCCGATGACGATCGCGCCCCAGAACGCGGCCCAGAAGCCGTCGACGTGGAAGGGCAGCCGGAACTGCTCGGCGATCCAGCTGGTCAGCAGGAGCAGCCCCGCGTTGACCACCAGGGCGAACAGGCCGAGCGTGAGGATGTAGAAGGCGCAGCCGAGCGTCGCGATGATCGGCTTCAGGACCGCGTTGACGACCCCGAAGACGAAGGCGACGGCGACGAGCGTGCCGATCTCCCTGATCGGAGTCGGCGCGGACACCGTGATGCCGTCCACGAACCGGGTCGCCGCCCACAGGGCGGCTGCCACAACCAGTATTTTGATGATTATTTTCACGTCTCGGGATCCTCGCATGGATGGTCGGACGGGCGGTAGGTTCGCGCCCTAAATGTGGATATATACGCATAACGGGTGATTTGCCGACCGGTCGCGTCCCCGCCGATCCGGTCACCCCGGGCGGCGAGGGCGCGGTGGCCGCGACGGTCGCCGGGACGGAGGCCCGGCCCGGCGCCCGCGGAAAGTTTCGCATCCGTGACCGTATGCGGTCATGAAAGTGGCGAGATCATGCCAGGCGTGCCGCTCCCCGGCGGGGAGAAACGCCGCCGGATGGGAAGGTCCCAGGTGAGGAGCACGAATCGCCGAGGGGGCCTCATCATGTCCAACGCCCGATCATCCACCGGTCGACAGGAAAAGCCGTCCGCCGGAGCCGGGACGACGTCCGGAACCGCGGCCGAGGCTCACTCCGCCCCCAAGCCGGGGCCACCGCCCAAGCCCGGACCTCCCCCCAGGCCCGGCCCCCCGCCGAAGCCCGGCCCGCCCAGGCCCGGCCCCCCTCCCAGGCCCGGCCCCGACCCGGGAACGGAACCCGACCCGGGAACGGAGAGCACGCAGGAGACCGGATCCACTTCCAGGTCCGGCCCCGGACCCGCTCCCGGGTCCAACCCCGGACCCGCTCCCGGATCCACCCCCGGGTCCGCGTCGCGGGCGGAGCACACCGCGGCGAACGGCACGAAGGCCGGACCCGCCGGTCGTACGCCGGGCAAGGAGGGACGTACGGCCTCCAGGGAGATCCGGCTCGCGTCGCGGCCCTCCGGGTGGCCGACCCCGGAGAACTTCGACCTGGTGGAGGTGCGGCTGCCCGCCCCCGGCGATGGGGAGATCCTCGTCCGCAACCTCTTCATGAGCGTCGACCCCTACATGCGGGGGCGCATGAACGAGGGCAAGTCCTATACCCCACCCTTCCGGGTCGGAGAGCCCCTCGACGGCGGTGCCCTCGGCGAGGTCGTCGTGTCACACGCGCCCGGCCTCGCGCCCGGGGACACCGTCACCCACAGGTCCGGCTGGCGCGAGTACGCCGTCCTCGACGCGAAGGACGCCCGCCGGGTCGAGGAGATCCCCGGGGTGCCGCTCTCCGCCTACCTGGGCGCGCTGGGCATGACCGGCCTCACCGCGTACGTCGGCCTGCTCGACATCGCCCGCTTCGAGGAAGGCGAGGCGGTGTTCGTGTCCGGCGCGGCGGGGGCGGTGGGCAGCATGGCCGGGCAGATCGCCCGGTTGAAGGGCGCCTCGCGCGTGGTGGGCAGCGCCGGGTCGCGGGAGAAGGTGACCCACCTGGTCCGCGACCTCGGCTTCGACGCCGCTTTCGACTACCGCGACGGCGAGATCCACGAGCAGCTCGCCAGGGCGGCCCCCGGCGGGATCGACGTCTACTTCGACAACGTCGGCGGCGAGCACCTGGAGGCGGCCATCGACGAGCTGAGGACGTACGGCAGGGTCGCCATGTGCGGGTCGATCTCCTCCTACAACGCCACCGAGCCGGTCCAGGGGCCGAGGAACATCGGCCTGGCCGTGGGAAGGCGGCTCACCCTGCGCGGGTTCATCGTGTCCGACCACCCGGACCGGCTGCCCGACATGATCGCCGAGGTGGGCGCCTGGCTCCGCGAAGGCAAGATCACCTTCACCGAGACCGTGGTCGACGGCCTGGAGAACGCCCCGCGGGCGTTCATCGACATGCTCCGCGGCGCCAACACCGGGAAGATGCTGGTCAGGCTGGCGCACTGACGGTGCATACCGTCATTTGCGCATGATGGCCATATTCTCGGGGCAGAAGGGGCGTGAGGGGGTGGGTCTGTTGGAAACGGACGAGCTTGAGTCGCTGTCGGCCCAGGAACTGCATGATCGCGCGGTCCACTACGCCGTGCACCACGGAGATCTCGGCTTCCTGTGGGAGCTGCTCACGTTGATTCCCGCGGCGGAGGCGTCCGCGGGGAACGAGGACCAGACGACCAACGACCTCAGCCGGGTCTCGGCCCTGCTCAGCGACGCGATGGCCTCGGGCCACGGGGAGCTGGGCGAGGCGCTGCGGCCGTTCTACATCGAATACCTGTCCAAACATCCGGAGGCCTGAGGCGGGCCGGGTGCCCGCCCTCACCCGGGCGTTCCTCCCTTCGCGGCCCTCTGTAGGGTGATCCGCAGATTCAGGGGAGGAACGCCATGGCACAGGTGAGAGTGGAGCGGACCGACGACGGGTTCGTGGCGCGCAACGACCGCGGGGCCGAGGTCGCGATGGGCGGCGGCGACGAGCAGGGGGTCTTCACCCCCGTCGAGCTGCTGCTCGCGGCGCTCGGCGGCTGCAACATCGTCACCGTGGAGCCCCTGACGGCCCAGCGCGGCCACCGGATGACCCGCCTGGCGATGACCGTCCAGGCGGAGAAGGTCGACTCGGCCAGGCTGGGGACGATCACCATCACCTACGACGTGGAGCTGCCCGAGGGCGACGAGAAGGCCGCCGAGGTCCTGCGCGCCGTGGCCCAGCGCGTCGAGGAGAAGTACTGCACGGTGAGCCGGGCCCTGCGGGACAACATGGAGATCAACCTCGAACTCCCCTGACCACCCCACCGGAGAGCCCGCGCGTTCTCCGTACTCCTCGGCACCTCCCGCCCGGAAACCCGATGATCACCGCGACCCCGGCCCGGACGGCCGGAGGACCCGGGGGTTTGAAGGCCTGGGGCGCCTGGCCGGAAACCATTGGAACCGCCTCCTCGACGCCGGGTCCTCGCGTGTCCGCAGGGGCTGACGGCGCTTCGGTGATACCGGGTCAAGGTTGGGTGTAGGCGCAAAATCAACCTTTGGATGACGCGCCCGTTACATTTGGCTAGGTAGTGTTGTTGCAGGT
The DNA here is from genome assembly GCF_040295985.1 of Streptosporangium sp. NPDC002524. Lineage (NCBI taxonomy): Bacteria > Bacillati > Actinomycetota > Actinomycetes > Streptosporangiales > Streptosporangiaceae > Streptosporangium > Streptosporangium sp. NPDC002524. The sequence goes on from NZ_JBEOWK010000007.1 coordinate 360,690, forward strand.
CGAGGGGTCTGCGAAGCCCGGGGGGAGCGTTGCAGAGACTTTTCACCGGATAAGGACGCGAGGGGGATCGCGTTCCTGAGCGGAGCCGCCGGAGTCTTGGGGGAGACGATGGCAAAGCCCGCGAAGAGGTCGGGGCCGGACAGTTGGGGGACTGTCCGGCCCCGCACCTGTTTCAGGAAGCGGAACAGCCTGGTTCTTCTCCGGGAAACGGACAAGACTCCCCAGAGGCGTGGGGGTGCCGGAACGGGATCAACCAGGGTGCGAGCGCGCTGAGGCTGCTGCTAGAGTTACCCCCGTTGCAAGCGCCGCTAGCTCAGTTGGTTAGAGCAGCTGACTCTTAATCAGCGGGTCCGGGGTTCGAGTCCCTGGCGGCGCACCACCGGCTGAGGCCGATGACCTGGGCACCTTCCGCACCGCGGAGGTGCCCTTCGTCATTTCCGGCCCCGCTCGGGACTCCCCGGCCACGACCGTCCTTCCCGTGACCGCCGCTCTCTCCCCGGCGGGTGCTCGGGAGCGCGCGTGTGGCGAAGGACCTGGGCGCGTACGGCGTCGTCGAGGCCGTTGAGCAGCCGGTCGGCGCGGCCGTCGGAGGACGCCTCGAGCAGCTGGGCGACGAGGACCGGGGGCACGTGGTCGAGCACACTGCATGCCCTTTTTGTCGGCATCGTCTCGATCAGGCGGATGGCGAGCGGGGCCGCGGCGAGGACGCGGACGATGCCGGCCGCGGTCCGGGCGGCGGTGCACGCGAGGATCTTCGCGACCTCACCGGGCGGGATGGCGCCCAGCAGCGCGCCGCCCTGTCCCGGATCGATGTGGTTCAGCGCCTGGCCCGCGCGAGTCGCCCCCATCGCCCGCAGGACCGCGGCGGTCTCCCCCCGCCTGGCGGCCATCGCGTTCAGCGCGGCGCCGACGGTCCTCGCCGGGATCGCGTCGAGGAACGAGGCGGCCCTCTCCGCGGACACCTCCAGCAGGATCGCCCCCACGGCCTCCGGCTCCATCCGGACCAGCACCCGCTGGACGACCTCCGCGGGAAGGCGGGCGAGCAGCCGCGCGGCGGGAGGGGCCGCCATGGCACTGACGACCCGGCCGGCCTCCGCCGGATCCAGCCCGCCGAGGTCCACGGGTCTCTCCCGCGCGCGCCCGGCCGCCCCGGACGGAAACGGCGAGGACACGGGTCCGGGCTCGGCCGAGGGCGCGGGCCCGGACCGGCGCGGTGAGGCGGAGCGGTCGGGGGGGGGCGGGGAGGACGCCGGCCTGGGGCGGCGCGGTGAGGCCGACTGGTCGGGAGCGGGTGAGGAGGGTGCGGGCCCGGACCGGCGCGGTGAGGCGGAGTGATCGGAAGGAGGCAGGAAGGACGCCGGCCTGGGGCGACGTGGTGAGGCCGACTGGTCGGGGGGTGGCGGGGAGGACGCTGGTCTGGGGCGGCGCGGTGACGCCGATTGGTCGGGAGCGGGCGGGGAGGGTGCGGGTCTGGGGCGGCGTGGTGACGCCGACTGGTCGGGAGTGGGCGATGAAGGCGCGGGCCTGGGCCGGTGCGGCGAGGGGGAGGGCGGGGGGTCGGTGACGATCGACCTCAGGATCCCCTCCAGTCCCCGCGCGTCCAGCCGCCGGCCGGGATCCTTGCGGAGCAGCCTCACGATCGCGCCGGACAGCGCCCCCTCGCGGGTGGGGCGGGGGGGATCGTCGAAGGTGATGGCCTTCATGGTGGCGGGCACGTTGCCACGGAAGAACGGGGAGTGTCCCTCCAGGGCGTGGAAGAGGGTCACCCCCAGCGACCACAGGTCGGCGGGCGGCCCCGGGGGAAGCCCGTTGATCCGTTCCGGCGCCATGTACTCCAGCGTGCCCGCGAAGGCGTTCTGCGAGGTGAGGCGGCTCTCCCCGACGATGTGGGCGATACCGAAGTCGACGAGGAAGACCTCACCCCCCTCGGCGACCAGGATGTTGGCGGGTTTCACGTCACGGTGCAGCACGTCGGCCCGGTGCGCGGCGGTCAGCGCGGCCAGCACCCGCCGGCCGATCTCGGCGATCCGGCGCTCGCCGAGGGGGCCGTGCTCGATCAGGTCCTGGAGCGAGCGGCCCTTGACGTAGGCCATCACGATCCAGGAGAGACCGTCCTCCACGAACATGTCGTAGATCTCCACGATGCCGGAGTGCCTGATCCGCGCCGCCGCCCGCGCCTCGCGCCGCACGCGCTGGTGACGCACCGACAGGTGCTCCCCGTTCGGCGCCAGGACGAGCTCCTTGAGCGCGACGCGGCGCCCAAGCACCTCGTCCTCGGCCAGCCAGACATGGCCCATCCCACCGCTGCCGATCATGGACAGGAGCCGGTAGCGGCCGTTGACCAGGCGGCCGTTCATCGCGTACCTCCAGCGTGGAGCCCCCCGGCCTCGGCCGTGGGGAGGACGTCAACTCGGGGACCTCGCGGGGTCAGTCGTCGTCATCGGGGAACAGCTCGAATCTGCTGGGACGCTCCCCCGCCGGGTGAGTGGTGTCGGAGTCGCGCAACACCCGGGTGCTCGGCATAGCGCGCAGCATGTCGTCCTCGGCGGAGTAATCGCCGGGGTACTCGGTGAGGTATTGGTCGTCGTTCTTGGTCCGCGGGTCGGCCATGTCCACGGTCCTCTGCACGGTCGAGGTCTGTGCGGTCGGGGGCGGTGCCACCCGGGTGCCGCGCGGGGAACCGGGTTCTTGCCATATGTCCCATATCGATGGTGAATGGTCGTTCGGGTCCTGATGCGACGCGGAACCCGGCGAATGGATGGCGGAACCGAACTGGGAACTGTAACTGTCTCGCGCGTCGCGGAACTCCTGCCGCGCCGCGAGCGCGAGGATCTTCTCGTAGTTACCCGGCTTCTGCATCAGCTTGACCGTGACCGGCAGGCATTCGATCAGCAGGAACACCAGGAACAGCAGCAGGTGGGTGGACCTGAGGGTGAGATCCTCTCCGGACACCTCGTTGAGGGCCTGCAGCCGGATCAACAACCCGTCGGTGGCCTTGTTCTCCGCGTCGAACGCCGTCTGCAGATCGCTCTGACGCCTCACCGCCGCGTCGAGCAGTTCCTGGGTCTTGGGCAGCGCCTGGGTCGCCTGGTCGAGACGCTCCTTCTTGCTGTTCTCGTCCGTGGCGGTGAGCTCCCGCTTCCGGTCCTCGATCTGCCGATTGAGCAGGTCGACTCTGCTCTTGGCCCTCTCGTAGTTGTTCTTGCTGGCCTGGGCCAAGGGACCGTTGCCCTTACGCGGGCACGCCTTCCCGCCGTAGAGCTGGCACTGCCACTCGTCGTAGAGCTTCTTGACCTGCGTCTGCTGGGCGTCGCGCTCCGCGGTCAACGACTTGATTTTCGGGTCCTTGGCGGGATCCAGGGGAACGTCACCCTCCGAGGTGATCACGTTCTGGAGGGCGGCCGTCTCCCTGCGGAGGCGATTGAGCTCCTGGGCGACGCTGCCCGAGTTCTGTCGCGTGGCGAACTCGTTGGCCCGCTGCTGCTTGATCTGGACGATCTGCGCGTCGATCTCGGACCGGAAGATCTGCAACACCAGCGGGGTGGAGATGACGAGGCCGAGCAGCACGGCCATGAGGATCCGGGGCAGGGCCACCCGCCAGCGCCGCGGCCCGTCGGCGTGCATCGTGCTGACCAGCCACCGGTCGAGGCTCATGATGGCCAGGCCCCAGACAAGGGCCGCCGGGATGGCGATGAGGAGGGGGACGTCGAGCGCGGAGTGCAGGGCGAACGTCATCGACACGATGGCCAGCACGCCGGTGGTGAGCACCGTTCCGCCGATGCCCTCGAATTTCCCCTGCTCAGTCGGGCAGAGCTTCAAGATCTCTTGCCGTGCGCCGGACAGGGTAATTAGGAACGCCCTCATCTAATCCCCTTCCGAATGGCGTCCAGGCTCGCGGTCATGAACTTTAGATCACGGGCTGGGACGTCGCCAGCACCTGGACACTATTATAATTCCGTGAGGTGTGATTTCTTATGCTGCGGGGAAATCAAGTTCGTGGGTTCCCCGGAGTGATCATTGACGGGGAGGGGGCGAGACGCTGACAGGGGACGGCAAGACAATTACACCGCGAGGTGTCCGGGAATTCATCAATGCGTTCCCGAGGCGGGCGAAGTCGCCGTGCCGACAGCAGTCCACGCCTTTCTTCAGACGCATTACGGAGGCTGTCAGGTGACCGAGTCGGGCGAGGATCTGCTCCGCAAGGCCCTCGCCGGGGCGGTCGCGGGACTCGACGAGTCAAGGCGGCTGGCAGTGGTGGAAGTCGCCGCCGACGGCATCATCACCTTCGAGCTGCGCCGCGACGACCTGGGCAGGCCGCGCTGCCGGTTCGGCCCGGTGGTCGCATGGACCTCCCTGGCGGACGAGCACGCGTGGGACCACTCCGGGCGAGACCTTGACCCGACCGGGCAGGATCCCACCGAGGAGGCCGTCATCCGTGCCGCGGGCGTCCACTCCCACGCCGCGCTGATCCTCGTGTGCTCCTTCCCCGGCAGCCCGCTGGCCGGCCAGGCATTGGCCTGGCTTCACGCGGCACGCCCGGAGGCGGCGGCTTTCGTCCAGGCGGACGTACGGGTCGACGCGCTGCTGCGCGAGGTCGTTCTGAACGACCCGCTCGACCGTCCGTACGAACTGGTGGTGCTGAAACGAAGCGCGATGACGGGCCGCTTGGAACTCGCGGCCCATCAGCTGTTCGGTATCGGGACGCGGCCCGGTGCGACCGCCGAGGTGACCGCGCGCTGCGAGTCGGGTGACGACAGGGGCACCACCTTCGCCGTGGTGGCCTGGGGCAGGAAACCGCTGCTGCTGTCGCTCCAGTCGGCGAGGCTCGTCCCCGGACGCTACGACTTCACGGTCGAGCTGGAGCGGCCGGGGCGGGTCCGCCTCACCGGCCTGCCGGGTCTGGTGGAGGACGATCGCACCTGGGCCGACCTGGTCGCCACGGTGCCGCGCCAACTCGGCAACCGGGATGTCTCACAGCATCTCGTCTGCGCGGTCGAGATCAGCGGGGCACAGGAGAACGTCACGCAGCGGCTCGACCGTCTCCGCCAGATGATCGCGACGATGTCCGCAGGCCTTGCCGATCTCCTCGAGGTGTCATTGATCACCTATGGCGCGCACTCCTACGAGCGAGGCGTCCAAGAGGAGCCGGTGGAGGTCGTGGACTGGCTGGTCTCCCCCGGGCAGGCCCTGACCTCGCTGAACCGCCTCGAAGAACGCGGACCGGGCGCCGAGGGCCATCCGCACGGTGCGCAGCTGGAGGACATGCTGGCCGTGGTGGTCGGGCGGGTCGCCGGCAGGGAGGCCGGGCGGACGGTGCTGCTCACGGTCGGCGACCGCCCTCCGCATCCGCCCAGGGTGAACGGGACGCTCCTGCCCTGCCCGCACCGGCACGACTGGGACCTGCTGCTCCGTCGGCTCGAACAGCACCCGGGCATGGCGTTCGGGGCGATCTGTGACCGGGACGCCCAGGAGGCGGGCCCTGTCTGGTCCCGTCTGGGCGCGACCGCGCTGACCCGGCTGGACGCCCTGGACATCCGCGAGTTCGGCGCCGAGCTCGGCCTGACGGCGCCCCAAGACCAATCGGTTCCCTTCCCTCTGATCGAGGTGCCATGACGAACATGCGGAACGGACGGCGTACGGCTCTCGACGCCGGATCCGGGCGTTCACAGCCCAACATCGCGATGTGGGGCGCTCCGGGCAGCGGTAAGACCACGCTTCTGGCCGCGCTCAACATCGCCCTGCTCCGCCAGCCGGGCAGCTGGAGCATCGTGGGCGCCGACCCCGCGTCCACCGGTTTCCTGACCGACAAGACCACGGCGCTGTCGCGGGACAAGGTGTTCCCTCCGGCGACGCAGGTCCTGGACAACTACAACTGGTTCCTGGTCGGTCAGTCCGAGCAGCGACGTGCGCGCTGGTTCCGCAGGTCGAGGACGGCTCGTGCCCACAAGATCGGTATCAACCTGCTCGACCCTCCCGGTGGCGTCTTCGGCAACAGGCAGGGGGTCACATCCCAGCAGGAGCTGCTCCGCAACCTGGTGCAGAGCAGGGGCATCGTCTTCCTCTTCGATCCCATCAGGGAGAACGAGGACGGCGACGCGTTCGAGTATCTGCACGGGGCGCTGGCCCAGCTCGCGGAGCAGGTGATCGCCGGGGCCGACACGACCGACGGCAGACTGCCGCACCATCTCGCGGTCTGCATCACCAAATTCGACGATTACAAGGTGCTGGAGACGGCGAAGAGGCTGAGGCTGCTGACCGCCGACCCCGAAGATCCCTTCGGTTTTCCCCGTGTGAGCAACGAGGACGGGAAAGAGCTCTTCCAGGAGCTGTGCCGGGTATCGGCCAGCGGTAACGCGGACATGGCTTTGAATGCTATTGACCGATTTTTCCATAAAGACCGAATTAGGTACTTTGTAACCTCGTCGATCGGCTTCTACGTCAACCCCAGGACCAAGGTTTTCGATATCGACGACTACGAGAATCTTGTTCCGGCGGTGTTCCGGACAGCGAGCGGTCAACCGACCTCCGGGGCCAAATTCGCCAATGGTGTTCGGATACGCGGTGAGGTACGCCCCATCAATGTGATGGAGCCGATGCTCTGGCTCGGGCAGCAGATTTCGACGCCGTAGCCGATCAGGAGGACTGGCCGATGAGCATGGTGGAACTGCCGCTCGAGTGGGCGGTGGGGGGAAAGCCTCCCGGCAGCGGCGACGACTACGAGATCCTCGCCTGCAGTCAGAAGCAGCTCAGCCGCGATGACTTCGAGGAGATCAGGACGGTCTACGCGACAGGCACGCCCGAGAACCTGCCCCAGGTCACGATCGCGTGGGTGGGGGCCGACGAGAACACGCGGCTGGTCCTGGCCATCCAGGACTGGTCGGACGAGAAGGACAGGCGACACCGTAGCATCGCTCGCACCCGCTACTTCTGCGTGCCGTACGCGCGCCTCGCCCGGCCTCCGTCTCCGGTGTCCTACGAAGAGCTCCACCGTGCTCTCGCGGTCTTTCCGCTGCCCACGGAAAGGCAGGTCGTCGTCTCCGTTCCCACACTCGACTCCGGCGTCGTGGCGGCGAGGATCGGCGCGATGGTCACGACCACGGCGGCGCTCCTGATGACCGGCCGGCACGTCTGCGTCGTAGGCGGAGAGGCCGTGTCGGTGACCAATCGCCTGCGGTTCCTCGACACCGTGGCCGCGCTGCTCCCGTACGGCATGCGCGCGAGACTGACGGCGTCCACCTGGGCGAGCAGCACCGCCGAGCACAAGATCAGGCTTTCGTTCACCCAGCACGTCCCGCACGGGACGTATCCGGTCACCTGGGGACAACTGGCGGAGATCCCTGGCCACGAGCAGGACGCGCACGACTACCTCGACCTGCTGCTGCGCCATTCCCTGGACGCCAGGCTGATCGGCTGGCTCGCCACGAGAACCGAACCGCTCACGTTCGGAAAGAACGGCAGGGCCCGGGCACTGGACATGCTCCGGAGGTTCGACCCCTCGCCCCCGCCGGCCCTCGTGCCCCCGCAGGCGATCACTTCCGGGCAGGCGTCCACGGTCGTGTCCCTGCCCGTGGACGCCGACCAGGACCCGGTGGAAAGGCTGCTGGTCGAGTGTGCCGAGACCCTCGCACACGGGGGTGAGGCTGAGCTCAAGGACGTCCTGATCAAGTTGGACGGTGTCGTCGCGGGCAGGGGGATGACGATCTCGGAGGACGAGCGGGTCCGCTACCAGAAGATCATCAGGAATCGGCAGTTGCTGTCAGGATGGAGCGATCTGTCCGAGGAACTGGAAGCCCAGCTGTTCGAGGTGATCCTGATGGCCGGATACGGTCTGACGGTCACGCCCGAACAGATGGGCGGGATCAGCCGGGACGTGCTCCATCCGACCAGGGCGTTGATGACGGCGATAGTCCGCAGGCCCGTTCCCGACCCGGTCGTCTCCATGATCTTGGCGCATCAGCTGGGCCAGGGGGAGCTGGAGGAGGCGCTCAGGCCACAGCGGACCCGGGACCTGGTCGAGGTGGCCGCGCGGCAGCCCTACGACATGCGGGTGGTGACGATCGCCTGCGACGAGCTCGTCAGGCGGGGCGGCGCCGATGCCGAGGACCCGGAGGTCGCCAAGGCCCTGTGCGACCACGGCTATCTCACCGACGCGGTCGGCGCGCTCTACCCGGCCACGGGCCGCTCCCAGTTCGACCTGTTCCGCGATCTGCTGAAGGCCTCCTACGGGCAGGAACTGCACATCAAGGCGTTCGAGGAGATCCTCCGCTCACCGGGCGCGCGGTCACCGATGCTGGTCGCCGCCGCGGTGGCTCTCTACGGCACGGGGGCGGGCGGGGCGCTGAAGACCACCGTCATCCGTTTCCTGGGTGAGTCGGGACTCGACCCCGAGATCTTCGAGCATGTCAGGCTTCTGATCGAATCCGAGCCCGGCGTGAGCCATCTGACCACCGGCAAGCCCCAGGGCAAGAGGCGGCGTGTGTTTGGAGGCGGTCCAAGAAGGCCACCACGTTCCGGTGACAGGCCCGGTCATGTCGTCCCGATCGCGACCCTGTACTCCTTGATAGGTGTGCTCATCGCGGTCGTGGTCCTGCTCCTCGTCCGTCCCTGAGCAGGAGAGCGGTCATGCGAATAACAGCCGAGTGGGCACTGTGGGGCATGCGCCCGGGAAGCAAGGGCTCGAACGGCGTCCTGTCCTGCAGCCGAGGGCGGATCGGACGCGCCGACTTCGGCGAGCTCGTCGACCGCTACGCCAGGGCGAATCCCGGTGAGCAGCTTCCCCAGGTGACCATCGCCAGGGCGGGCGCAGACCAGAACGCGCACATCGTCCTGGCCGTCCAGGAGTGGTCCGGCGAGTTCGACGGGATGGGCCGGGGAATCGCGGTCACCCGCTGTTTCTGCGTCCCCTACGTTCAGGCCGCCTCCGGTGCCCTCTCGTACGAGCAGCTCTACACGGCGCTCGTCCACCACGCGCTGCCGCTGGACGGAGACCCGCTCGTCGTCAGCACGCCGTCGCCGGAGATCGTACGGGCCGTGAACCCGACCGCCATGGGCACGGCGGCACTCCTGCTCACCGGGCGACGCGTCTGCGTCGTCCAGGCCGACGGGGTGCCGCTGCTCGACCGGCTCCGGTTCCTGGACACGGTGGCCGCACTGCTCCCGTACGGCTTCAGGGCCAAGCTGGTCGCCTCGACGTGGGCCCCCGCCGCGGCCGAGCATCGGAGCAGGCTGTTCTTCGCCGGGCACCCGTCGGCGGAGGCCCACAACGTCAGCTGGGGGCAGGAGGTGAGCGTTCCGGAGGGCCACGAGGTCGCCCACCGCTACCACGACATGCTGAAGAGCAAGGTGGGAAAGGGGCTCACGGAACTCCTCGCGCGGCTCGCCCTCGACACCAGGCAGCGGCGATTTTCCGCGGAGGACCTGTCGGCCGTCCTTCCCGCCGCCGAATCCGGCGCGCCGCCCTCCCCCCTGTCGATCGACGACGTGCTGATGGCCTGCGCGGACAGCATCGAGCACGGGAAGGCCGATCTGGTCCCCGGTCACCTGGCACGGCTCGACGCCCTGCGGGAGTCGGCGCCTCCGAACGGCGGCCTGACCCGCAGGCGCAACATCATCAGCGACCGCCGCCTGCTGATGCCGAGTCCCGCCCTGGTCCCAGCGGTTCAGGACCGTCTCTACGACCTGGTGCTGAGCCTGGGCTACGGGCCGCAACTCACCGCCGACGGGCTCGGACGGATCCTCGGCGACGTGGATCCGATCCCGTCACGGCTGCTGAGCGCGCTGTGCCGGATGCCCACGACCGACCCCGCCGTCACGTTGAGGCTCGCCCACCGCCTCAACGAGAGCCAGTCGGTCCTGGCTCTCGCGTCCTTGTCCGTCAAGGAACTGGTCGACACCGGGGAACGGGAGCGGAAAGACGCGTCCATCGTGCGGCTCGTGTGTTCGGAGCTCGCGGCACGCTGGGACGAGCCCGCCCAGCGTGCCGCCATCGGCGCGGTGCTGCGCGGCCGTACGCGGTTCATGGCCGCGGTCGAGCGGCTCGACGGGGAGGAGCCGGACAGCCAGGTCGGGGTGTATCTAGTGCTGCTGATCGCCGACTACGGTCCGTCACTCGGCCCCGACCTGCTGCGGGAGGCGTTCTTCTCCCACGCCGATGTGCTGTCGGTGCCGTTGCTCACCGCGCTGGCACTGCTGTGCGACCCACCCGCCTACCGGTTGCTGACGGACTTCTCCTTCCGCGAGTTCCTCAACCAGGGGGGCATCACTTCAAAGACCTTCGAGAAGTTCCAGATCGAGCACGACACCCCGGAGCCCGTCACGCCGTGGACGCGCGTATCCCCGCAGGGGAAGCGCGACACCGACGTCCCGTTCCTGCGCCGCCTGGGGTTCACGTACCGCAAACGAGCCTAGGACGGACCGGCGGGGCTCACGGCCGCGCCAGCCAGAGGAACGGTTCCAGCACGTTGACGGGGCTGATCCGCCCGCGAACACGTACCGCTCCCGCCCTCTCCTGCACGACGTTGGAATAGTCGCTCTCGTGGAACACTCCGGCCGGCCCCACATGGAAGCCGATCGCCGAGGTGACGAAATACTTGATCCGGTCGGGATGGAAGTAGTGCCCGACCATGTCCCTCATCAGGTCACCGCCGGTGCTCCCGCTCCGCGCGCAGAGTTCGTGGAAGAATCCGGCGGCCTGGTCGTCGGGAACGCGGGGCAGCATCTCCGGATCGTCGAACGTGACGTGGCCGCCCCGGCGCGCCGGGGCGAAGACGGCGGGATCGTCGAACTTGGTCACACAGATCGCGAGGCGTTGCGGAAGGCGACCGTCGGCGTCGACGTACCGGCCGAGCTGGAGCAGCGTTCTCCGGAGGGCGTCGGAGGCGTCGCCTTGCCGCAGTTCGCGGACGGGATCGAAAAAATAGATCAGGCCGTCGCACGCGGCGAGCCGTCGCCGCGCCTCGTCGTGGGGCCCGCCGAAGGTGTCGGCGGTGCTGAGATGGAGACTGACGTCGGTCTCACGACGGATGCCCCAGAACCCCCGGCTCAGGTTCCTGCCCAGCAACACCAGTTCCGGATCCTCCGCGGAGGCGGTCGCCGTGGGGAATCGACGTTTTCGCACGAGTTCCTGGGTGAGCGTGACGAGACGATCGGTCGACGATTCGTCGGCACCCAGCAGCATCCAGTCGGAGTCGTGACGCAGGGTCGCCACACTGAGTGCGGTGAGGAAGCTCGTCCTGCCGCTGGCCGTGGTACCCAGCAGCCCGATGTCGTACACGCGCTGGGCACGTCCCGGTGCGTGACCGGGCCAGGTCCCGAGTCCGAGCGTGGGCACCCGGGCGGGGGGAGTGCGGTGAATGGCCATCGCGTCCACGAGGGCGACGGGGTCGGCCCACCGCAGCTCCACGGAGTAGTCGCTGCCCAGTCGCCGCAGGTGGGGGAACGTCCGGCCCGAGGCGTCGTCGATGACGGTCATGAGCCGCACTCCCCGCTCGGCGAGCCGATCGGTCGACTTGCGGTGGTCGTAGCGGTGCGGGCACGGGAGCACCGCGTCGCGGGTGGTTCTGACCGGGTGGGGTGGCTGTTTCGCTAGCACCAGCAGGACGACGGGACGGTCCGGTTCGTCGGTGGGGAGAAGGCGGTCGATGTGGTGCAGGGCGTCTTCCAGGGGTGCTGCCCCCGGAAAACTCGTCCGGGTCGATTCCAGGCCCGCCAGTGACGCCAGGGCCTTTTCCGCAGGCTCCAGCCAGGAGCCGGTGACCACCCGCCGTTGCCCGTCGCCACCCCGGCTGAAGTCGTGGTAGGTGTAGCCGATGACCGCCACCCTGACACGGCCGGGATAGCGGTCGGCCAGCTGCTCGATCGTGGCTGCCGCCAGCCGCCGGCGGCGCAGAACGGCTTCGTCCCTCCCGGACATCTCGATGGCGAGGATCACATCCGTCGGCTCCCGCCGTACGGAGGCGCGGTCGTCCGGAAGCCCGGCGGGGAGTGGTGGAGGGATGGTCTCGCCGTCAGCCGGTAGGACGTCCTCGTTGTGATCGAACGGAGGACCGGGACGCGCGGGGGGGACCGGTCGGCCCCTCGGCCCCAGGTCCTCGGTCGTTCTCTCTCGCGTCTCGGGCCGCTGTCCGGGAATCAGCGAGTCCGCCTCCCGAATCGTGGCCGCCAGGCCGCCCCTCTCACCGACCTCCACGACCACTCCGATGACGGCCTCGTGGCCCGGCGACCACACCGCGGCACCGCGGAGAGCCGGATCCAGCGGCCGGCCGGAGTCGGTGGTCAATGTGACGCCTCGGTGACCGGGAGCGGGGTTCATGATCCCACTGACGGTCACGCTCGAACCCTCACCGCCGGGGAGTCCGGACACCGACCAGCGCCGCCCCACCAGGTCGTCCTCTCCGCGCGGTTGCACGGGTGCCGCGGTCACCTCGGGCGAGGGGGGTTCCGAGAGCACCAGGACCGCCAGATCCCCCGGAAGCGCGCCCGGGGGCGCCATCGAGGCGCCGTACCGGCGCGTCGGCTCGTCCGCGTGGGGGAAGGTCACCCACAACCCTTCCGCGAACCGCGGACCGGCCGGGACGACGCGGGTACAGGTCAGCACCCGGTTCTCGCCGAGGAGCACACCGGCGCCCACCGGAGCCGGGTCGTCCCCGAGGTGAATCGCGGCGACCCAGGTCTCTCCGCCTCGCCGGCTTTCCCGGCCGGTGTCCCCGGGGGCGGAACGGAGATCGACGCGCGGGCCTTCCTCCACCGGTCCGGGCGCGGTGATGCGCACGGGCAGTTTGTCGGTCCGGACGGTCGCGCCTCTCTGGGTACTGAGGACGAGCCGGAACGCGTCCTGGCCCGGGTCTCCCTGGGCGGTCACGATGAACCGGGCGGGCCCGTACGTGCCGCCGAACCGGTGCAGGATCACCGAGATGTCGTCCACCGACTCGACGACGATCCGCTCCCCGCCGTCGAGCATGCAGTCGAAGGCGAACTCCTCCTCCCGGTACGGCCACTCGTCGCCGATCCGCGCGAGCCTCAGGTCCACCGTGACCAGGTACTCCTGACCCACCATCATGATCCGGGGCCAGCTGACCAGCGGCTCCAGCCGGATGGTGGGCGGGCTCATCGGGTCTCCTCGCGCGGCACCGGCCTCAGGGTGGTCTCCGGGTTTCCGAAGTAGGCGTACATGAAGGCGTAGAAGAACGGGCGCAGTCGCCTGGCGGCTTCCTGGTCGCTCCTGCGAGGGGTGCGCGGGGCCTGGGCCCAGACTTTCCTGCGATAGTCGCGCAGGGCCACGGCCACGGGTGTGTCGGGGTTCTCGGCGAGTGTGTCGAGGAGGTTCTTCGCCAGTTCGTATCCGTCCTGCAGGCCGACCTTTCCCATGGTCCCGATGAATCCGGAGGCTCCGGCTTCGAGGAAGACCCTGGCGAAACTGCGCAGGGTGGTGCGGTCCAGGTTGGGATCGACTCCTTCCCTGGCCGAGTGGCAGGCGTTGAGGAAGACGAGTCCGCCGGTCCCCCTCATGCGGAGCAGGTTGCGTGAGCGGATCTCCCCCAGGGTGACCCCCTGCTCCGAGTCGCGCTGACCTTCGACGAGTTCGATGTCGGCCGCGGAGAACCGGGCGTCGGGCTTCCCGTATCTCCCGTGACAGGCCACGTAGACCAGCGAGAGCGGGTCGCCCTTCTCGTCCAGGAGATCCAGCAGGTCGTCGAGGGTGACGTCCCGGACGGTGACCCGGAACCGGTCCAGCAGGGCCCGGTCGGCCACCATGTCGGGAGCGACATGGGCGAGGATCTCGCCGGTGCATTGGATCCCCGTCGCGGAGGACGGTGTCCCCACCGAGCGGGCTATCGGGAGCAGCGCCCCCAGCCATCCGTCGGCCAGGTCCGTGTCGGGCAGATCCGTCTTGAACTGCCACAGGAAGTCCCACGGAAGGTCGTAGCCCGTGAAATCCTCGATGATCAGATGGACGTCGTCGCCGTGCGCCCGGCGGATCTCGGAAAGAAAGACCTTGAGGTCCTGGCTGGCGTCCCTGGACCAGTTCTTGAGGCGGATGAACATCTCGGTGGGAGACTCGCCGCCCCTCTTTATGAGCGCTCCCAGTGTCAGCCTGGAGGGTTTCACCTGGTTCGGCTGCTTCCGGTAGGCGAACGTGATGCCGCAGCAGCAAGCCCCCGTGAGCGCGTAGCTCTGCCTGCCGGTGTCACCCTCCCGCCACACTTTCAGGCGGGCGGTCCGGGGCGGCAGGCCGGCGGTCGGGTCGGCGACGGTCACGGGGAGGAGGCGTTCCCCGCCGGGGTCGGCGGCGGGAAGAACCCGCGGCGCCGCCGTCCCGGGATCCCCGTCCGTGGGAACCGGCGCCCGCGCGTGCCCGGCGGCGCGCAGGTGGTAGGAACGGCTGCCGCCGCCCAGTGCTCTGCGCAGCCCGTTCGGCACGCCGGTCACCGCGGATCGCCGCCCTGCTGGAGCCGGGCGCCGCAGGCCTCGGCCAGCGCATGGGTGAGGTACGCGCCCGGCCGGGGGCCCGGGTCCAGGACGACGGTGTGGATCCGTTTCATCGTGCTCAGCTCCCGGGCCACCGTCAGCGCGTCCTCCACTCCCTCGCGGCCGACGTGGTCCGGCAGCTCGCCCGCCGCGCTCGCCCGCAACGGGATGTTGCCGCGCCCGTCGGTGAGGATGACGAGTAACACGTCGTCGGCCGGCACCCTCCCGAGGTGCAGCCGGTGGCGCAGCGTCTCGACGGCCAGGTCGAGCCCGTGCGCGAGCGGGGTGCAGCGGCCCGCGGGTCGTTCCAGGGCCCGCGCGACCCGGGGATCGAGCAGGCTGGACGCGCTGAACCGCTGGGCGCGCAGTTCGCTGGGGGCACCGGCGGCACCGACCTCGATCACACAGATGCCGGCCCTGCCGGTGTAGGCCCACTGCAGGTAGGGGGCGAGGGCGCCGAGCCAGTCCCAGCCGGCCCGGCACGTGTGATCGAGGACGAGGACCAGAAGCCTCGCCGGCTCGGCACTCCTGCGGTGGATCTTCAGGTCCGGCGCGATCAGGTGCAGGGGGTGCGGCGGGAGCGAGTAGTGGTCCTCGCACCGCCGGGCCTGCAGGGGAGCGGCCCCGACGATGGTGGCGACGACCGCCAGATCGCCGAAGGCGCCCGGCCGGGACCCGATGGGCCTGCCGTGGCTCGGCCGCGACGAGGAGTGCCGCGCGGCCCGGGAACGCAGCGACTCCGGGTCCCGTTCGGGTTCGCTGTCGTCCTCGGGGTAGGGGCCGAGAGGATCGGCCGGGGTGGCGGTCCCCGGAGCGAGCGGCTCCGCGGGAGCCGGTACCGCGACGTTGAGCTCGTCGGCCCGCGGGGGAGAGGCCTTCTCGCCGCCCTGCCTCCAGGACCTGTCGCCTCCTCCACGGTCGCGTCTTCCAAGGGTGGCGCCGTCGCCGAGAGCGTTGACGGGACCACGGCCACGTGGAAAGGGGAGGCGAAGAAGCGCCGCCGCCTCACCGATGTCGGTGTCCGTGGTCTCCGTACGGCCGTCGAGGGTCGCCAGCGCCCGGCCGATCCTGGCGAGGGCGAGGTCTCTGCGCGCACCGGACGCCCCCTTCGGGACGTGGTCGAGAATCCCCAGGACCACCTCGTCGGGTACGGTCGCCAGCCGGCCCCGGGCCAGTGCGCGCCGCCACTTGTCCGGGGGCGGTCCCAGGTCCGCGCGGAGCCCGGAGGCATCGACGCGCAGGGGGAAGCGGTCGAGCAGGTGCGGCGGGATCCTGCCGGCATCGGCCCGTGCGCAGACGGCCACCCACCGAGTGCGCGGCACCCAGGTCACGCTGAGTCCGTCGCGCTCCAGGTGCGCCACGTCGGCGTCCAAAAGGGTGATCGCGGCCCGTCGGCCGGTGAGCGAGAGCTTCGCGAGGTCGGGGACCATGACGGTGAGGGCGAGGGCGTCCGACCTGTCGACCAGTGGTCCGGGACGGACGCCGAACGTGGGCCGTGAGGTGAGCCCGATCCACATGGTGTCCGAGCCGGTCGACGCTCCCAGCGTGAACAGGCCGGGATTTCCCAGGAGCGAGCCGAGCCAGTGCCCCACGTCGGGCAGCAGGGTGGGCTCCAGGTCGAACAGGAGCACTCCGCGAAGCCGTGGGTCGAGCGCGGCACACGCCAGGGCGTGCCGCACTCGCGACGCGGGCGACATGGCCATCGTCATCCCGTGATGATCTTTTTCAGCAGGTCCCGGTCCTCGTCGGTCCACTTGATCGACTCGCCGTAAACCGCCTCGGGAAGACGATGTGCCAGAGCGAACTCGGCCACCGCGTGGATGTCGTCGGGGGTGACGACCCTGTGTCCTTCCAGCGCCGCCCGCGCCTTGGCGCCCAGGGCCATCACCTTTTCGCCGCGGTGCCCGGCTACCTTGAATCTCGCCGAGATCTGGGCACAGAGTTCGAGGATCTCGTCCGGTATCTCCACCTCGTTCACTCTCGCCCTGGCCCGTTCGAGGCGCTCGCGTATCTCCCCGTCGCGCTCGGCCCCCTCCGCCAGCCATGAGGAGCCTGGCCTGGTGACCTCCTCCTCGAACCGCAGAACCGTGCGGAGGATCTTGTGCCGCTGCTCGACCGCCGTCTCCGCGCTGACCGGCACCAGCAGGCCGAACCGGTCGAGAAGCTGCGGGCGCAGCCATCCCTCCTCCGGATTCATGGTGCCGACCAGGGTGAACTTGACCGGGATCGTCGGCCGGTCGACTCCTTCTCGGTGGACCACGAGCACGTTGGTCGAGGTGACGTCCAGGATGATGTTGACCAGGTGGTCGTCGAGGAGGTTGACCTCGTCGATGTAGAGGAGGCCCCGCTCACCGGCGACCTCCAGCAGGCCGGCCTGCTGCCTGGTCTTGCCCGCCATCAACGCGTCGATGCTCCAGCCGCCGAGCACGCGGTCCTCGGTGGCGTTGATGGGCAGCGTGACCGGAAGCTCGCCGTAGGCCATGAGGCTGAAGGACCGCACCGTGGTCGACTTGGCGGTGCCGCGCTCGCCGCTGACCAGCACGCCGCCGATGCCCGGCGCGACGAAGGCCAGCTCCAGGCACCGCCGCAGATCCGTCTGTCCGACGACGTGGCTGTAGGGCAGAATCCGCACCTCGGTCATGGGGCCGACTTCCTCCAGCGCAACGTCACCAGAAGCTGTGCCCCCGAGCTCAACTCCACGATCTTCGCGCCGACCTTGCCATCGACCTTCACGGCGAGCTGCATCTCGAACTCGTCGGGACGCGCCCTCTCCGCCATGGCGGCGATCTGGTCCCGCGCCTCGTAGGCGCAGTTCGTCACCATCTGGATCGCCTCGCTGAACAGATGGCGGCTGATCACCAGCGGCTTTTCCAGTGGCCCTCGGGTGTCGTCGTCATAGATCGAGGAGTGGTCATCCACCTCCAATTCGTCGAGCTCGATTTGGATAGCCCCGTGACCGGACGCACTTGGGACCGCCACCACAACCATGAAACCTCACCGGAGATCGATGTTGCTCTCTGTTTCGCATAGCAGGTCCCTGATTCTGCCGCAGATACCGGTGCGCGTCACCATATCCGGTGGTGTGCTTTCTTTGGAATACGACTCGGTCGATTCCCGCACCGCCGGGCCTTCGGATGAAACAACTCGCATTCGCCGGGGGCAGGGCGGGTTTTCTGTGTTGTCGCAGTTCGTGTGAGGTGTTCTTCCATCTCGGGAGCCTGTCGCGGGCTCTTTCGCCGGGGTGGGTTCTGAGGGCTGTCCGTGCCGATTCGCGGGTGCGGGTGGGCTCCGCGCCAATGGGGGTCACGAAGAGCTGTATGGGTATTTAGGGGAAATATTACGAAATGTCACCTCAATTCTGGTCCGGTGTCCGAGGGGGATCCGGAACGGCCGGTCCTCGGCCGTCCGTCATTCGGCCGGGTGTCTCCGCCGGTCCGTAAGGGGAAAGCCGGTACGGTCTCGTCGGGGTGTGACCGGAAACCCCGATCTGTTCCGCCGATGTGTGACCGGAAAGCCCGTACCCGTTCCGTCGGCGGGTGGCGGGAAATCCCGGCACGGCCGGAGTGGCCTTTCTTTGGAGTCCTGTCCTTTCGCAGCGGATTGTGTCGCTGATCGCTGATCGCCGGACGTGAGGCGAGGGAGGATGCTCGCGGGGACGTGCGGACGGCGTGGAAAGGCCCGTCCTGGTCGAGCTTTTGTCCGCGGTCCGGTTCCGTTCGAGCCGGTTCCGAGTGGACCGATGAGCCCGCCGTGGACCGATGAGCCCGCGAGACGGCGGGGAGCCCGGTCACGGGCGTGACCGGGCTCCCGTTCAAGGTGGCGAATGTTTCAGGTGGCGAATGTTCTGGATCGGTGGATGTTCTGGCTCGGTGGATGTCCCGGGTCAGCGAGTGTTCCGGTCGGTGAATGTTCCGGCTCGGCGAGTGTTCCGGGTCGGTGGATGTTCTGGCTCGGTGAGCGTTCCGGGTCAGCGGAAGGCGAGGGGCCGGTACGCGGTGAAATCGGTTCCCGGTGACAGGCCGTGCTTGACGACGCGGTGGTCGGTGCCGTAGCCGGAGCGTTGCTGGTAGGCCCAGTAGGAGGTGCGCCCGGCGTCGGCCCAGCGGTCGAAGATGACGACCTGTCGTGCGGTGTTGCCGCCGACGGGGTCGATGACGAGGTCTCCCTGGAGGAGTTCGGTCATCTTGATGGGGCGGGTGTGGGTGCCGGTGGCGAGAGCGGTGGTGATGGGTCCGGGCTTGGCCAGTCCGAGGGTCATGGAGACGTAGCCGGAGCCGTCGGCCCGGTAGCCGCCGTTCGTCTTGGTCTGGCTGTAGGGGATCCGCTGCGCGGTGGCGGGCTTCCAGGTCTTCGCGCGGGCGATCACCTGTTCCCGGGTCACGCCGCCGGTGGGCCACAGCGCCGAGACGACCATCTGTCCGTCCGCCGCCTGCGGCTGGTACCGCTCCGGGTACTTCGACACCTGTACGCGCTGGCAGACGTCGCCCACCACCGCCGTCCGCCAGGACCCGTCGGGATACTTGCGGAGCATCTTGTCCAGGAACGCGCCGGTCGCCCAGGTCACGTCCAGCCGCTGGGCTGCGCTGCCCCAGGTGGCCCGTTGCTGGAACACGCCCAGGCTGTCGTGGTCCACCTCCCGGTTGATGTTCCGCACACCCGTCTCGACGATGGCCGTGGTGATCGCGACCACCGCCGCCTCCCGGGGGAGCCCGCGGGCGCGGACCGCCGCGATCACCGTCCGGGCGCAGGAGACGCGGTAGCCGTCCAGGTAACCGCGCATCTTCATCGTGAGCCGGCCGTTGAGCGTGGCGGCCAGTGCCGTGTCGCCCGCCGTCACACCCCCGCTGCCGCAGGGAGCGGTCGGCAGGGGGGCGGCCACGGCCACGGCCGCAACCGTGGTCGCGGTCGCGGGGATGGCGGGGAGGCTCACTCCCATGGTGACCGCGAGGAGCAGCGCTCCCGCGACCCGGGCCGATCCGCCCGAACCCGTCGATCCGTCCCGGCCCGCCGGCTTCCCGGCACCCGCCGGTTCCGTGAGACCTGTCGCTTTCCCGGGACCCGTCGTTTTTTCGGGACCTGTCGCTTTCCCGGGACCTGTCGATCCGCCCGGACGGGCCGGACCGGCCGGGCCACTCGGCCCGTACGGTCCGGCACAGGGCCGTGAGCGGTGCACTAGCGGATCCTCACCGGACGGTAGGCCCGGAACTGGGTGCCGGAGGTGAGGCCGTGCTTGACGACGCGGTGGTCGGTGCCGTAGCCGGAGCGCTGCTGGTAGGCCCAGTAGGAGGTGCGCCCGGCGTCGGCCCAGCGGTCGAAGATGACGACCTGTCGTGCGGTGTTGCCGCCGACGGGGTCGATGACGAGGTCTCCCTGGAGGAGTTCGGTCATCTTGATGGGGCGGGTGTGGGTGCCGGTGGCGAGAGCGGTGGTGATGGGTCCGGGCTTGGCCAGTCCGAGGGTCATGGAGACGTAGCCGGAGCCGTCGGCCCGGTAGCCGCCGTTCGTCTTGGTCTGGCTGTAGGGGACGCGCTGCGCGGTGGCGGGCTTCCAGGTCTTCGCGCGGGCGATCACCTGGGCGCGGGTGACCGTGGTGGGCGCCGGGGGCGCGTCCTCGCGGATGTTCAGCGCCCGGTACGCCTTGTACTCGCTCTTCGCCGCGAGCCCGTAGTTGCGCGTCCGGTAGTCCGTCCCGTAGCCGCCGCGCTGCTCGTAGGCCCAGTACGAGGTGCGCGCGGAGTTGGCCCAGCGGTCGAAGATGACGACGTGCCGGGTGGTGTTGCTGCCGATGGCGTCGATGACCAGATCGCCCCTGAGCAGCTGGGACATCTTGATGGGACGGCTGTAGGCGCTCTTGGCCAGCCCGACGGTGATCTGTCCGGGCTTGCCGAGGCCGAGTGCCATGGAGGCGTAGCCGGAGCAGTCGGTCCGGTAGCCGCCGTGCGTCTTGGTCTGGCTGTAGGGGATCCGCTGCGCGGTGCCGGGTTTCCAGGTCTTGGCCCGGGCGATCATCTGCGAGCGGGTGACCGGTGCCGCGGCGGCCAGCGTCTGCGCCTGCTCCTCGTCCGGCTCCGGGGACGTCTCGGTCTCGTCCTCCTGCGCGGGCGGCGGCGTCACGGAAGTGGGCGTGGGAGTGGGGGTGGGGGTGGGTGCCGGCGGCGTGGTCGCCTTCGCCAGCGGGTCGGTGTGAGTGCTCGCCGCCTGCGCGGACGCCGTCGGCGCCAGGCCGCCTCCGCAGGCGAGCACCGTGATGAGTGCCAGGTTTCCCGCCGTGATCCAGGAGTTTCGGTTCGAGGGCATGTGCTCTCCTTGTTCCTGCCGTTGATCGTTCGGTTGGCGGGACACACGCTGGCAGGAAATTCCTGAAACACATCGTGAAATTGGGGAAGTTGGGACAATAGTTCCCAATGTGACGATATGACCTGCGATGACTCAGGCCTCTGGGACAAGGTTGGGACGAATCACCGTGGTGAATGGGATCGGGAACACGAGCCGGAGCCGACGACAGCGCCCGCTGCCCGACGATCTGCCCGAGCCGACCCGCGTTCTCCTGCGGGAGCTGAGGGCTCTCAAGGAACGGGCGGGGCTCGATCTGCGGGCGCTGGAACAGGCCACCCACGCGAGCCGGTCGTCCTGGGGGCGATGGCTCGCCGGGGACACGTGGATTCCCCTCGGCGCCGTGGAAGGGCTCGCCCGGCTGTGCCGGGAGGACGAGAACCGGTTCCGTGAGCTGTGGGAGGCGGCCGAGCAGGCGCGGCGGATGGCGGGCTTCCCGGAGGCGGGCGAGCGGATCCGGGAGGCGCCCGCCGAGGTCTCCGACGGAGATGGAGGGGACGAAGGGGACGGAGGGGACCGAGGCAGGGCGACAGCGGGAGCTTTCGAAGGGGAGACGACCGCGGAGCTCTCGGGAGGACTCTCCGGAGGAGCGAAGGACCTCTCAAGGGGAGAGGGGAACGGGGGCGGGGAGAAGCCCGAGGACAAGAGGGAACCCGGGGACGAGGAGGAGACCGGGGGCAAGATGGACCCCGGAGGGGAATGGAAGACCGGGGGTGACGGGAAGAACGAAGGCGACGGTGAGCCCGGTGCGCGCGTAAGGCGCTGGTTGACGAGCCGCCCGCGGCGGCGGTTCCTGATCGGGACCGCGCTGGGCCTGTCCGTCGGCGTGGCCGCCGGTGTCGTGCTCGGCGGATCTGCTCTCCGAAGCCGGGCGGGCGACGGCACCGGACCGGCGCCCTCGGTCCCCGGCGCTGTCGCGGGCGGTGCCACCGGAGCGGCGAAACCGGCCGTCGACCGGGCCGGGATGATCGGCCGTGCCAGGAGCTGGCACCCGGCCACCGCGCGGCGCGTGCCCTACAGCCAGTTCAAGACGTACGGCGGCTACCGGACCGACGGCTCCGGTTACGTCTCCATGACCCTCGGGCTGCCGAAGCCGGGTCCCAACACGATCAGTCTCGCCTCGTCGAACTTCAGCAGGCGCATCAAGATGACCGAGCTGATCCAGGGGGATCTCGTCATCGACCCGGTGGGCGGCAACACCGCCCGCGCGGTGGTCATCTTCGACCGGTGGGCCGACGCCGGGCGCACCTCCTACTGGGCCTACCAGCAGCGCTCCGGTTACGGTACCGACCATCGCGTCGTCGAACACGGCCTGAAACCGGGCGACCAGTTCCGGGCCCACCGCCCCGTCAACCTCAGGAACGGCGTCCTCACATCGGACGCCCCCGCCCCGGGCTCCCCTGCCTTGGACACCTCCACCCTGGAGGCTTCCGCCCCGGACCCCTCGGCCCTGGACGCTTCCGCATCGGACGCCCCCGGCTCGGATACTTCCACTCCGGACGCCCCTGTCCTGGACGCCCCCGCATCGAACTGACCGGTCGGCGCGTCGTCCCCGGCTCGGAGCACACCGCCCGGCCGGGGCTCTTCCCCATCGCGGTCCGAGATCGCGGTCCGAGATCGCGGTCCGAGATCGCGGTTCGCGGGCGCGCTCCGAGGCGGTCCGGGGTCGTGGTCCGAGGTCGCACCCCGGGGTCGTGGTCCGAGGTCGCACCCCGGGGTCGTGGTCCGGGGCCGCACCCCGGGGTCGTGGTCCGGGGCCGCACTCCGGAGGCGCGGCCCGGGAACGCGCCCCAGGAACGCGACCTCGGGACACGCCCCAGGAACGCGACCTCGGAACGCGGCCCGGAGCCGCACGAGCAGCCGCGCCGGACGCCCGCAAATGGCGATCTTGGAGAGAGCGCTCCCCGGCAAGGGGTGATTGCGTTCACGTTTCCTGCCGACACCGAAACCGGTTCGGTCCGCCGACGGACCCGGCCGAGCCAGGAAAGCGCTTCCTCAAAGGCGTTCCGATTCGCCCAGGTCAGTGGCCATTGGCACGATACAAAAGGCCGTAAGGGAACGTTCCCCGAGATGCACCGGTATTCGCTCGCGGTGTGCGAGCTGTTTCCGTCAGGTTAAACAGCCTCTTGACAAGGATTGTCGAGCAAGAGCAATCTCGGGTTGGGAGAGCGCTCCCTCAGCTTTTTCCCGGTGTCCCCCGCCAGAGACTCCGGACCCCTGCCCCGAGACCTTGACCACCGGTCCACCCCCCAACTGAGACCTGGAGTCTCGCCCATGGCCTCGCTCCGCCGATGGTTACCACCCCTCACTGCTCTCCTCACCCTCACCGCCCTGCTGTATCCGCTCCCGGCCACCGCCACGGCAACAGCCACAGCGACAGCCACCGCCACCGTGAAAGCCGCCGCCCCGCCCGTCGATCCCACCAAGTTCCAGCAGGTCACGCTGGCCAAGGGGGTCGCCGAGGTGGGAGAGCCCATGACGATGGCGGTGCTGCCCGACCGCTCCGTCCTGCACACCGCCCGTGACGGCACGGTCCGGATCACCGACGCCGCCGGGAACACCAAGGTGTCGGGCAAGCTCTCCGTCTACTTCAACGACGAGGAGGGCATGCAGGGCATCGGAGTCGACCCCGGCTTCGCCACCAACCGGTTCGTCTACCTCTACTACGCGCCCCCGCTGTCCACGCCGCCGAACGGATCCCCGCCCGACGGGACCCCGGCGGAGTTCGCGCGCTTCGACGGCGTCAACCGGCTCACGCGCCTCAGGCTGAACACCGACGGCACCCTCGACCTCGCGAGCGAGAAGACCGTGCTCGAGGTCAGGGCGAGCCGCGGCGCCTGCTGCCACGTCGGCGGTGACATCGACTTCGACGCCGCGGGCAACCTCTACCTGACCACCGGCGACGACACCGAGCCCGGGTTCAACGACGGCTTCGCCCCGCTGGACGACAGGCCGAACCGCAACCCCGCGCTCGACGCGCAGCGCGGCGCCGCCAACACCAACGACCTGCGCGGCAAGGTGCTCCGCATCAAGGTGAACGCCGACGGGTCGTACTCGATCCCGGCCGGGAACATGTTCCCGCCGGGGACGGCGAACACCCGTCCGGAGATCTACGCGATGGGCTTCCGCAACCCGTTCCGGATGAGCGTCGACAAGGCCACCGGCGTCGTCTACCTCGGCGACTACGGTCCCGACGCCGGAACCGCGGGTCCGCGCGGGCCCGGCGGGCAGGTCGAGTTCAACCGGATCACCGGGCCCGGCTTCTTCGGCTGGCCGTACTGCACGGGCAACAACACCCCGGCCGAGACCTACGCCCGCTACAACTACGACACCTCGACGATCGGCGCGAAGTACGACTGCGCGGGCGGTCCCGAGAACACCTCCCGCAAGAACACCGGCCTGGTCAAGCTGCCCGCGGCGAAGGCCGCCTGGATCACCTACGACGGCTGCACCCTGCTGCCGGAGTTCGGCTGCGGCGCCGAGTCGCCGATGGGCGGCGTCGTCTACCGCTACTCCGCCGCGCTGAACTCGCCGGTCAAGTTCCCGCAGTCGCTCGACGGGCACTTCCTCGCCGGTGAGCTCCAGCGTCAGTGGATCAAGGACATCGAGGTGAACGCGAACGGCACCCGGGGCACCATCCAGCCCTTCCCCTGGACGGGCAAGCTGGTGATGGACATGGCGTTCGGCCCCGACGGCGCCCTCTACGTGCTCGACTACGGCACCGGCTGGTTCAACGGCAACCAGGACTCGGCGCTGTACCGCATCGAGCACATCGGCGCCGGGGGGCGGGCGCCCATCGCGAAGGCGACCGCCGACAAGGTCTCCGGGAAGGCGCCGCTCACCGTGGCGTTCTCCTCGGCGGGCACCTCCGACCCGGACGGCGACGCGCTCACCTACTCCTGGGCGTTCGGCGACGGGGGCACGTCCACCGCGGCCAACCCCACCCACACCTACACCACCGACGGCAGGCGGGTCGTCACGCTGACCGTGCGGGACAGCACGGGCAACACCGCGACGGCGAACGTCGAGATCAACGTCGGCAACACCGCGCCCGTCGTGCGGATCGACCTCCCGCTCAACGGGCAGGTGTTCGGCTTCAGCGACGCCGTGCCGTACCGCATCACGGTCACCGACGCGGAGGACACGACGATCGACTGCACGAGGGTGAAGATGAACTACGTCCTCGGGCACGACGACCACGGGCACCTGATGGCCACCGCCAACGGATGTACGGGCACGATCCAGACGCCGGGCAACGGCGAGCACGACGGGGCCGCCAACCTGTTCGGGGTCTGGGACGCCGAGTACACCGACGCGGGCGGGCTCACCACGCACACCCAGCACGTCACCCAGCCGAGGAACCGGCAGGCAGAGCACTACAGCACCTCCCAGGGGGTGGTCCAGTACGACAAGCCGACCGCGCACGGGGCGAAGACCGTGGGCAGCATCGAGAACGGCGACTGGATCTCCTTCGACCCCTACGTCCTGAGCGGCGTCACCAGGCTCACCGCCCGGGTGTCCTCGGGCGGGGCCGGCGGGACGATCCAGGTCAGGGCGGGCTCGGCGACCGGGACCCTGCTGGGTACCGCGACCGTGGCACCGACCGGGGGGTGGGAGACGTTCGTCGACGTCTCCGCCACCCTGACGAACGCCCCGGCCGGGACCACCAAGCTCTTCCTGGTCTTCGCCGGGGGAGCGGGCCCGCTGTTCGACGTGGACGACTTCACCCTCACCACCGGGACGGGCCCGCCGCCCACCGGCACGCTGCTGTCGGCGGGCCGCCCGGTCACCGCGTCCTCGGCGGAGAACGCCGCCTCGGCGGGGTCCAACGCGGTGGACGGCAACCTCGGTACGCGCTGGTCGTCGGCGTTCTCCGACCCGCAGTGGATCTCGGTCGACCTGGGCTCGGCCCGCCAGGTGAACCGGGTGAAGCTGCAGTGGGAGGCCGCCTACGGCACGGCGTACCGGATCGAGACCTCGACCAACGGCACGACCTGGTCGCAGGTGCACGCGACGACCGCCGGTGACGGCGGCGTGGACGACGTGAGTTTCGCGGCGACGAGCGCCCGCTACGTGCGGGTGTACGGAACGCAGCGGGCTACCCAGTACGGCTACTCCCTGTGGGAAATGGAGGTCTACGGTGCGTAACATCATCGCGGTCGTCACCGCGTTGTTCGTCGTCATGATCGGTCTGGTGGCTCCGGCCATGGCGGCCGATCCGGCGTACAAGGTCCTGGTCTTCTCCAAGACGGCCGGGTTCCGGCACGACGCCATCCCGGCGGGCATCACCGCGCTGCGCGGGCTGGCGACGGAGAACGGCTTCACCGTCGACGCGACCGAGGACGCGGGCGCCTTCACCACGGCCAACCTGGCCCAGTACCGGGCGGTCGTCTTCCTGCTGACCACCGGCGACGTGCTCAACGCCGCGCAGCAGACGGCGTTCGAGTCCTACATCGGGACCGGTGGCGGTTACGTGGGCGTCCACGCCGCCGCCGACACCGAGTACGACTGGCCCTGGTACGGCAACCTCGTCGGCGCCTACTTCGCCTCCCACCCGGCCATCCAGCAGGTGACCGTGAAGGTGGAGGACCGCACGCACCCCTCGACGACGCACCTCCCGGCGAACTGGGTGCGCACCGACGAGCTGTACAACTACCGCACCAACCCCCGCTCCACCGCCCGCGTGCTCGCCACGCTCGACGAGTCGACCTACTCCGGCGGCTCGATGGGCGCCGACCACCCGATCTCCTGGTGCAAGGCGTACTCGGGCGGCCGCTCCTGGTACACCGGTCTCGGTCACACCGCCGCCTCCTACACCGAGGCGAACTTCCGGGCGCACCTGTACGGCGGCCTCCGCTACGCGGCCGGGGTCGTCGCGGGCAACTGCGGCACCACCCCGAACCCGACGCCCACCCCGACGCCCACTCCCACCCCGAGCCCGGGTGTCGTGCTGCTGTCGTCCGGACGTCCGGTGACGACCTCCTCCACGGAGAACGGCGCCTTCGTCGGGGGCAACGCGGTGGACGGCAACGGCGGCACCCGCTGGTCCTCGGCGTTCTCCGACCCGCAGTGGATCTCGGTGGACCTGGGGACCGCCCGGCAGGTCAGCCGGGTCCGGCTGAACTGGGAGGCCGCCTACGGCAGGGCGTACCGGATCGAGACCTCGACCAACGGCACGACCTGGACGCAGGCCTACGCCACGACGACCGGTGACGGCGGCGTGGACGACGTGAGCTTCACCGCGGCGAGCGCCCGCTACGTGCGGGTGTACGGCACCCAGCGGGCGACCCCGTACGGCTACTCGCTGTGGGAGCTGGAGGTCTACGGCAGGTAACCCGTTCCCCGTAGTTCCCTGTAGTTCTCTGTAGTTCCTGTAGTTCTCTGTGACGAGGATCCCGGGCCGGTCAACCGGCCCGGGATCCTCCGCGTTTCCGGTGCGCTCACCTGCGGCCCGTCCCTCGGGTTGCCGGTGCGCTCACCCGCGGAACGTCCCTGGTGAGTCCGGTGCGCTCACCCGCGGCCCGTCCCTCCGAGGTCCGGTGCGCTCACACTCGGCACCTCCCTCGTAGGTCCGGTGCGCTCACCCCCTGCACGTCCCCCGTGATTACGGAAGACCCGGGGCCCTGTCTGACCACATGAGGTCAGCGCGGAATGCTGGCGAGGATTGACGTTGACTCAGGTCCGGCTATCGCCCAGATTTCGGACATTCCAGTTTTTCGGGGGATGTACGGAGGTAGCAATGAAACGTGCGAGATTAGCCATTCTCGCAATCGCGGTCCTGCTCCTGGGCTTGGTCGTGAGCACTCCCGCGTCGGCGGTACCCGATCCACCCGCCGGAGGCGACGGAGTACACGTCTACGTCGGCGAGCTCACGCCGGAGCAGCTGGACACGCTGCTGAAGTCGGGTGTCGATCGCGAGGAACTGCGGTTCACCAAGTCCGCGGACGGCAAGAAGTTCAGCGTCGAGGCGATCCTCGGCGCGGCCCAGGCGGAGCAGCTCGGCAGGGCGGGCCTCGGCCTGAAGGTCCAGCGGTCCGCGGCGGCGAACAGGCTGGCGGCCAAGGGGGACGGCGTCTTCAAGCCGTACAGCGGCGCCGGAGGCATCCGCGAGCAGATCGTCACCGCGGCGAACGCCAAGCCGAACATCGCCAAGGTCGTCGACCTCGGCACCACGGTCAAGGGCCAGCCGCTCACCGCGATCAAGGTGACCAAGGACGCGCGGCAGCTCAGGGACGGGGCGCGCAAGGCCGTCCTCTACATGTCCGCCCAGCACGCCCGTGAGTGGATCACCCCGGAGATGAACCGGAGGCTCCTGCTCCACTATCTGAACGGCTACGGCACCAACCCCGAGATCACCCAGTTGATCGACAGCGTCGAGCTCTGGTTCATCCCGGTGGCCAACCCCGACGGCTACGACCACACCTTCACCGGGAACAACCGCCTCTGGCGCAAGAACCTCCGTGACAACAACAACGACGGCCAGATCACCAGCGCCGACGGCGTCGACCTGAACCGTAACTTCGACTACAAGTGGGGTTACGACAACGAGGGCTCCTCCGACAACCCGGCGAGCCAGACCTACCGGGGCCCGAGGGCGCAGTCCGAGCCGGAGACCATGGCCGTCGACACCCTCGCCAAGAAGGTCGACTTCACCTACATCCTCAACTACCACTCGGCCGCCCAGCTGCTGCTGTACGGCGTCGGCTGGCAGCAGGCCACCCCCTCTCCCGACGACCTCATCTTCGAGGCGCTGCTCGGCGACGACGCGACGCCCGCCGTGCCCGGCTACGACCCCGACATCGGCGCCGAGCTGTACACGACCAACGGCGAGACCGACGGTCAGATGACCAACAAGCGCGGCGCACTGACGATCACGCCGGAGATGACCACCTGCGAGGTGGCGGTCGAGAGCGTGCCGGACGACGAGTGGACGCTCGCCGACTGCGCCGGCGGCTCGGGCTTCACCTTCCCCGACAGCGAGGCCCTGATCCAGGCGGAGTTCGCGAAGAACGTCCCGCTCGCGGTCGACCTCGCCAAGTCCGTGGAGACTCCCGACAACCCGGTCTCGCCGGTGAACCGCACGGTCCCCGACTTCCGCCCCGACAGCTTCACCGTCTCGTACGGCGACCCGCAGCCGGTGGCCGTGACCATGCGGCGCTCCCTGTCGGCCAAGGAACTGCACTTCCGGATCAACGGCGGCCCCGTGCAGGTGCGCGGCCTCAAGGAGTGGGAGGGCGGCGAGCGGTACGGCGACGAGAACGCCCTGTACTTCGCCGAGTACCGCGCCAAGGTCGAGGGCGCCAAAGCGGGGGACAGCGTAGAGGTCTGGTTCACCGGCGACAAACCCGGCACCGGGACCGTGGAGAGCCAGCGCTTCACGTACAAGCTGGAGAAGAAGCCCAACGCCAAGGTGCTCGTCGTGGCGAACGAGGACTACACCGGCTTCAACCCCGACTACCCGGCGTCGGTGACCGCGCCGAAGTACGCGGCGCAGTACAGGCAGGCGCTGCAGACCGCCGGATACTCCTCGGAGACGTGGGACGTCGACGCCCAGGGCGTGCCGCACCACCTCGGCGTGCTCAGCCACTTCAAGGCGGTGGCCTGGTACCTCGGTGACGACCGGCTCGCGATGGACGCCCAGGACGTGTCGACCCAGACCCCGTTCGGCCCGCTCCCCGACATGGACGTCAAGCGGCAGCAGCAGGACCTGACCATCTCCGTCCGCGACTACCTCAACGAGGGAGGCAAGCTGCTCTACACCGGGGAGACCGCCGGATACTTCGGTTTCTTCGGCACCAGCCTCGGCGGCATCTACTACGGCCTGGACGGCGCACCCGACTCCGACTGCGTCATCACCAGCCAGGACGGCTTCTTCGAGGAGTGCCTCATCCTCGCCGACGACTTCGCCCAGTACTACCTCGGCGTCTACGGCCGCACCCCGCGCGTCGGGCCGACCGGGTTCACCGGCAGCGACGCCGCGATGAACGGCACGAGCGGCACCTTCGGCGGCCCGGCGCTCGCCGACAACCCGCTGGACGAGGCGGGCACCCTGCAGGTGACCAGCGACACGCTGCCACCCGCGCGGTTCCCGCAGTTCAGGAGCGAGGCCGTGGCCGAGTACGCCGGGGCGAGCGGTCCGTTCGATCCGGCCGAGGGCGACTGGTACGTGGCGGGCCCGCACACAGACGACGCGTACAAGAGGCTGACGCGCACGGTCGACCTCGCGGCCGTCACCGCCGCGCAGCAGCCCAAGCTCCAGTTCCAGCTCTCGTACGACACCGAGGAGGGCTACGACAACGTCATCGTCGAGGCGCACACGGTCGGCCAGGACAACTGGACGACCCTGCCCGACCTCAACGGCGGCACCTCGACCGCCGTCCCGACCGAGTGCGAGGCCGGCTTCCTGCTGGACGAGCACCCGTGGCTGCTGCGTTACCTGACGCCGGGCAACCCCTGCACGCCGACCGGGACGAGCGGCTCGTGGAACGCCTTCACCGGCAGCTCCGGCGGCTGGCAGCAGGTGGCCTTCGACCTGTCCGCGTACGCGGGCCAGCAGGTCGAGGTGTCGATCAGCTACGTGACCGACCCCGGCACCGGCGGCGTCGGCGCGTTCGTGGACGACACCAGGATCACCACCACCGGCGGCCAGCTCGCCGCCGAGGGCTTCGAGTCCGGTCTCGGCGCCTGGGCGATCCCCGGACCGCCCCCGGGCAGCCCGGTGGGCGCCGGCGACTTCGCCAGGGCCCAGCCCGACAAGACGGCGGCCGTCTCGACGAAGGACACCGTGTTCCTCGGCTTCGGCCTGGAGCAGGTGGCCAGCCCCGCCGAACGCGCCGCGACCATCAAGAAGATCATGGAATACCTGGTCGGGTAACCGGGCTGTCCCACCGGTAACCGGACCGTGAGGCCGGGCGTCACACGTGTGGCGCCCGGCCTTCGCGCGTCCCGCCGACATCGCCGCACAGCCGCGTCCGGTTGTGCGGGCCGTCCCGATGGTCCTTGGGCATCTCGCCGGGCCGGGCTCGCGTATCTCGCTCCGTGAGGAGAACGGACAAAACGCTAACATGCCGGGGCCGTGACTTCTTTTGGGGGAGTTCGGCCCTTTTTGACCAGAGCTAAAAAAGCTTTACAGCCTTGAGTTTGGCAAGGTAGCTTCGCCATCAAGTCCGGGTGAAAGTCACATTCGTCTCAATACGTCTGGAGCTCGCCTGATGGCTTTGGTCTGTCCAGGCACCGACCGTGCGAGCACGACCTGTGCGCAGTCCTCATCTCGGCCGTACCGGCAGGTTCCGGCGTTGTCCGACGTGACGACCGTCTGCTCCGGGCCGAGACGCGAGGCCGTCTCGCCCACCGGCAGAGGTGGCTCAGCGGCTTGCCGCGCCGATTAGTCCGCGTCGCCGGAAGGCGCGCGCTCGAACCGGCTCTTCGCGTGATCGGCGCTGAGGCGTCAATTCCCTGGCCGACTCCCTGGCCAACGTGCCCGCCACTACCCAGGACATCGGCACGGCCGGGGAGAATCACCGGCCGGAAAGGTGGCACTGCCACCGGTGCCCTCGGACGCCGTGGGCGGTCCCGGGCACCGCCGCCGACATCCGTGACGGCACGCCGGCACCCACCCCCCGATCGCGAACGGTGAACCGGCATTCACCCCCCGATCGCGAACGGTGAACCGGCAGCCCTCACCACATCCCCTCACTGCGGCATTGTCGCGAACACGGCGCCACACCCGGCATCGAAGCCGAAGCCGAAGCCGAAGCCGAAGCCGAAGCCGAAACTGAAGCCGAAGCCGTCCCCGCGCCCGTGCCGCCGGAGGATTCACCGCCCTGTCTCGGTGCCGGATCGCCGAACAGGGCATCAGCGGACTGATCGCCACCGTCTCCCGCCCCGCAGCTGCGAGACCGTGCCAGTCCACCGCGACGCCATGAGCTTTGTCGATCTCATGATGCGCCGACTCAGCACGAACTCACCTCGACCTCACGAGGAACCCGAAAGAGGTATTCGAGTGTTACGAAGGATTGTCACGGTGATCGTCTCGGCACTCTTCGCAGTGGTGCCGATGGCGGTCATATCGTCGGCCCCACCGGCTTTGGCGCAATCCCAGGACAGGGTCGTCATCTCGGGGGACTGGGACGGTGACGGTGTGGACACGTACGGCATCGTGGACATCTCCACGAACCCGATGACGTGGTACCTGACGAACCAGTACGACAACTACTGGATCGACAACCTCGTACCCGACACCGTCTTCACCTACGGCGCCTCCGGCGCGCAGCCGATCGTGGGCGACTGGAACAACAACGGCGACGACACCCCGGGAGTCTTCGTACGCACCGGCGGGACGCCGTCCTGGCAACTGCGCAACAGCAATTCGTCGGGATCCGCCAACGTGACCTTCGGCTACGGCGCGGCCTCGGACACCCAGCCCCTGGTCGGCGACTGGGACAAGGACGGCGACGACACCCCGGGCCTGTTCCGGCCCGGAAGTCCCAACTCGTACCTGCTGCGCAACAGCAACACCGCGGGGAGCGCCGAACTCACCTTCACCTACAGCAGCGGAGCGGGCAAGCCCATCGTGGGCGACTGGAACAACGACGGCCGCGACACCGTGGGGTTCATCGGCACCGGCACGAGCCCTTTCACCTGGTACCTGCGCAACAGCAACACCCAGGGAGCGGCCGACGTGACGTTCACCTACGGCAGCGGCAGCGCGTCGTCGGTGTTCTTCGCCGCGGGCGACTGGGACGGCAGCGGCTCCGACACCCCCGCGGTCGTGCTGCCTCTCACCAACGGACCCTTCCAGTGGCATCTGCGCAACAGCAACACCAGCGGCGTCGCCACCAGCGGCGTGCGCTTCAACCCCGTCACGCCGCTGAAGCTGATGCACTTCAACCTGTCCGGCGGCATCCTGAACAACGGCACCTACCCGATCATCGGGCGGATCGTCAGGGAGGTGCAGGCACGCCGCCCCGACGTGATCTCCCTCAACGAGATCTGCGACCGCCAGTACGCGCACCTGGTGGACCAGCTGGCGGCGGCCGGATACGCGATGGAGGGGTACTTCCAGGAGTCCCGCACGTTCGTCCCCGACTGCATCGTCTTCCCCGACAGCCGCAACGAGGCCGGCAACGCCATCCTGGTACGCGCCGATGTGACCCAGCAGAAGGGCTACATGTTCACCACCGACCACAAGCTGGAGGAGCGCGAGCAGCCCGTGGTCACGGAGGAACGCAGCGTCGCCTGCGTCGTGGCCAACTTCCCGCCGGCGAACCAGCCGGTGAAGGCCTGTTCGACGCACCTGGCCGACGGCGACGCCGCCGGGGCGCAGGCCGAGACCCGAGAGCTGACCCGCGTGTTCGGCCCCGAGGCGAACTCCAGGCCGTTCATCCTGATGGGCGACCTCAACCTGACCCCGGACGACGCCGCGATCGGCACGCTCTACTACCCGGACGGGAGCGGCAACTTCTGGGAGACCGACACCTACTGGGACAGCTGCATCGGCGAGGACGGGATGTGCGAACCCGTCCGGGGCGGCCGGCCCACGCGGGTCGGCGGCAACCGCAAGATCGACTACACCTTCGTCAGCCGTGACCACTTCAGCGTGCCGATCGCCGGCGTCGACATCGTCGACGCCGGTAACTGCGACACCCACCCCTGCTCCGACCATCTGATCATCCACAGCTCCGTCGACCTGTACCTTCCGAGGAAGGCGCCCTGACCGAAGTCCGGAAGAGGCGGGTGTACGAGGTTCTCGCCTGCACGGCATCACCGGTTCACGGAGCGGGGCCCCGTGAGCCGGCCGCCCGTCCTGCCCCGCGAGGGCGGCTCCGGTTCGGCCGGCCGTCGTCCACCGGGATCACCGAACAGGCTGGGCGTGCCTGAGACACCTGATCGGACAGCCGGACCGTCCCGCGGGTAACCGGACCGCGAGGCCGGGCGTCACCCCCATGGCGCCCGGCCTCCACGTTTCCGGGGCTCTTTGGCGACGTTCGCGTAGCAGGTGTGCGCCAGAGATCACCTACCTCTTGGACAGGTTCAGCACCAGGGCGTCGGACACCATGGCGTCGGGTGCCGCCTGAACCGTGCCGACCACCCGCCACCCGCGACGGAGATACATGGCGTGCGCCGGAGCCGCCGGGTTGGCGAGGAGGGTGGCGTACGGGGCGTCCTGGCCGGCGAGCAGGTCCTCCAGCAGGTGACTGCCGATGCCACGGTCTCGGTAGTCCTCGCGCACGTTCAGCTCGATGACGGCGAACAGCGATGCTGCTTCGGCCACCTCGGGCGGGCACGGGGTGGCGTTCCCACCCCACCAGCTGCCCAGAGGGAGACCGAACCCGAAACCGACCAGCGTCGGTCCGTCCTCGGCGTACACCGCGGTGAACCCGGCGCGCTCTGCTTGGCGGGCCGTACGCTCCAGGTAGCGATCTCGCCGATACAGCGGACCTGAGTTGTACGGCGGTTCCGCGCGAGTCGCTAAATACAGCTCGACGTAGGGATCGGTCAGCACGGCGGCCACCGCGTCGCCGGTCAAGGTGCGAAAAATGATCTCTGTCATGTTTCTCCCCGAGGCAGCGCCAGCTGCCTACGGTAGTCGATCACTGCCGAGCGGGACTGCTCCGCCGAGGGGATCGCGTCAGCCACCGATCGCGCGGTGCGCAGGACGAACTGGTTGGCGTTCTGCCCAAGAGTCCGGACCATGCGGTGAGCCTGCTCCAAGCGCTCCTCGATGTCGCCGTCCCGCACAGCCGTGATCACCTCGTGCAACCGCACCTGCACGGTTTGCCGTGGCCTGCCTGCGGGATGAGCGGCGAGTGCCTCCCGCTGGGCGCTCTCGGCGGCGGGGTGACCGGACATGGCGTAAATCAGGGAACGGGTGTGCAGCAGCCGGAACTCCGGCCAGCCGTCCATGGACAGCTGATCCTGGGTGACGCTGCCGGGCAGAGCCTCGAAGACGTCGGCCTGCCGATCCAGGCTGGCATATGCCGAGGCGTGATCACCGATGAGGGTCAACGCGTGAGCGCGGGCGCCGAGAGCTCTGGCGGTCGCCAGACACGGCTGACCG
The DNA here is from genome assembly GCF_040295985.1 of Streptosporangium sp. NPDC002524. NCBI lineage: Bacteria > Bacillati > Actinomycetota > Actinomycetes > Streptosporangiales > Streptosporangiaceae > Streptosporangium > Streptosporangium sp. NPDC002524. The sequence continues at coordinate 395,548 of NZ_JBEOWK010000007.1, forward strand.
TTCGTCAGCGCGAGGGCATCGTCCGCGCGGGACATCACCAATGCGAGAGGGCGGTCTTCGTAGAGGCCTTGCACGGCTTCGGAGGCATGTGCCATGGCCAACACGTGGTGATCGCCGGTCTGCTCGGCCGCTCGGCGCGCGGATCCCCACCAGTGCCTGGAGTCGCGGGCGTGACCGGCCGACCCGAGCGCGTCGGCCATGATGAACGCGAAGCGCGCGTTCACCCGGTACCACCGATCCATGTCGCGGGCGGATGTGTGAGCGGGCACGACCTGTTGAAACGCCACGTAATCTAGAGACAGGTCAGCGATCACCTTCGCCGGGGGCCGGTGTGTCATCTGCAAGCCGTATTCCCAGACGGTCTCCTCCCACTCGCTCAGAGCGGAAGCGCCCACGCTGCGGTCGACCGCAGCACGTAAGTGCTCAAGTCCGTCGAGTGGTGGAACGGCTGCTGACACACCTATCGCGGCAATGCCTGCGAGGAGTCGGCGTCTTAGCTCGTCCATAGACGCAGCATCCTGCACATCTGAGGTTCCTGCCATAGGCGATGGTGCTGATTTGGCCATTGCGACCTCATGTAAAGCGATCAGAATGCCGCCGCCGTCCAGGTGGTCGTCCAGGCGTTTCACGATGTCAGGGGGCGAAGGACGCTCCCCTCGCTCCCACTTGGCGAGCAGGGACCAGTCCACCAGGATGGCTTTCGCGAGGTCCTGCAGGGATAGTTTGCGGGACTCCCTCCAGTGCCTCAGGGTTGCGCCGAACAGATGCCATGGCGACCGTGAGGGGTCGATTGGATGGGAAGCGCGAGACATGCGACCACCTGCTGTTTTGGCCAGTTTGGCCAACTCGATTGGCCAAATCAAATGTCTGGATGAGCTCCGGGCGTTGCTCCACTATTGCACGTGACACCCCTTCGAACATCCGCTAATCCCCATCCGGGCTGATGGCGATTCCACTTCTCTGGAATTTGTCTTCTTTGCGGATAGGTAGTCGATTAATCCGAAATTCGGGACCTGGTGGAACAAGTGTTTGCGCCTGGCACGGAAGGAACATGGTGATGGAGTATCGCAAGACGATCCAGCCCCCTGGCAGGGCGGATGGGGGCCTGGACATGGTCCTGGCCAGCGACGCCCTCAACCGCCTGCGTGCAGTCCTGCACGGACATCGCATTTACCCGTCCATCAGCTACTTCGACGGGATCAAGTTGCACGTGGCGAACGAGATAACGGTGCGTGTCCGAAGTGACGACGGCGGTGGCCTGTTCTACTGCTGGAAGGACGAACGTCGAGGTGCTTCCCGTAAGGAGCTCGAAGCGCCCGCTGACAACGTCGACGACGCCGCCTCCCGGATCGCCGCCCTCTACAGGGCACCGAACGCGCAGCTGACGCCATGAGACAGCTACGGCGACCTGCAGAGGAACGCTCAGGTCGCCACGCGGACCCGATCCTCACCGCTCGATCAGGAAGCGCACCATGACAACCCCCGCGCCGCCACAGCCGCGCGTCCCCTACGTCATCGCCCACGCGGACGAGGTCGCACCGCAACCCCTGTGGTTCGTGCGTCGCCCGCTCGGCGGGATGCGGCTCGCCTACAAAGATCCGCGCCGGGGCGATGCGGTCCGTGGAGTGCTGCGCGTCCGCGTGCTGACCACCCGCAGAGGGGCGCCGCAGTGGCGGAAGCTCAACACGCTGCGTCAGTGGCGGTGCATGGAGAGGCTGCGGTGCCAGGTTTGTGGGATGGCGGCGATCGACCCCGTCACAGGCCGCATCCCGTGGATCATGACCGATACCGCGTTCCGCGAGATCCCCGCCGAGCCCACCGGAGGACTCACCAGCGCGCCCCCGACCTGCTGGGCCTGCGTCCCGGAGGCGCTGGCCACCTGCCCCCGGCTTCGTATCTCCTCGACGGTCTGCACCGTCGCCCGCGCCGAGCCCGTCGCCGTACTGGCCGACATGTTCACGCCCGGTCCAGGTCGAAAAGCCATCTCCACAGGCGAGCACAACGTCGAGATCAGCCTGAAAGACGAGACGGCACTGCCCTACGCGCTGGCCACGCAACTGATCGTCCAGGTTCACGACCTTCGGCCGACGACCCAGGGCTGAGCCGAAGGAGTCAAGCGGACTGCTGACGGCAACCCGACATCAACGCGGCGCGGACCAGCGAGTCGTAGGTGTCGGACACCCGCTCCAGCTCGACACCGAGCGACCGCGCGAAGGTGTCCAGCTCGACCTGCACGGCGGTCCCGGCTTCCTCGCCGCTCACCGTGCGCTCGATCTCGACGAAGGCCCCGGCGTGCTCGACCTCGTCAACGCAGATCGTCATGCTTCCCAGCGTCGCGGTGCGCCGGGTCTTCACGATGCGGACCGTGGGATGGAACCCCATGAGCGTGATGGCGTGGTGCATCTGCTCCCGGTCGGTGACGGTCGTCTCGTGCTCCAGACACGCCATCGCGTTGTCAACGGGCCGCTTCACGGTGAACAGGTGCCGCCCCTGCTGGGTGCGCAACCGGGCGAACGACCTGCCGATCTTGCTGTCGGCGTAGGTCCATCCGCTCTCGGCGTACGCCTGATCGTCCTGGTGCGCGGGGGCCGACAGCGAAGCCCCTCGCCGCGCGAGGGCGTCCTCCAGCGCCGCCAGGTCACCCACCCGGTACTTGACCTCGATCTCCCGCACCTCGCGCGTCACGACGACCTCCCGGTCTCTGCTGCGACTCGGGGAGCCTACCGGGAGTGCCACAGCCCCCACGCGAGGAACATCGCGACCGGCCGCTCTTCGCCGACACGTTAGGAGGCAGAACATCCGCCAGGCTGCGGAGCGTCTCGTCCGAGCGGTTGTGCGGTGGCCGCAGCGCTGGTTGGAGCACAGACTCGTCCGCGACTACCTTCGCGTCGATATGCCGGAGGAGACGTGACGGCCGCGGGCGACCGCGTCCGGCAGTGCGGGAGGAGTGCGTCCACCGGCCGCGCACCCCGTACGGAGCGCGCGAGGGCCGCTACGACGCGGCAGCCGACCCCGTCCGGGACACCGGTGCCGACGGCGTTCTCGGGGCCCCGCCGGAGCCCGATACTGGGGCGATGCGCGAGGACACAGACCCGCATGGCGACGTGCCGCTGTCCGGCGGGCGGATGACCGACGGGGTCACCCGGCGTGGTCACGAGGTACGGCGGCCGATGGGGCCGTGGTCGCCGGCGGTGCACGAGCTGTTGCGGCATCTGGAGGCCGTCGGGTTCGGCGGGGCGCCGCGGGTGCTGGGCACCGAGGGGGACACCGAGGTGCTGAGTTTTCTGGAGGGGGAGGTGGCCTCCGATCCGGAGTGGGAGCCGGGCCGGGGCGCCCGGCTCCCCTCCTGCGCCCGAAGTGAGGAGAGCTTGGCGGCGACCGGCCGGCTGCTGGCCCGCTTGCACCGTGCCGTCGGCGGGTTCGTCCCGTCCGAGACCGGCTACCGGTTCCGGCCACACCCGCCCGGCCGGAAGCAGATCGTCTCGCACGGCGACCTGGGGCCGTGGAACACCGTCTACCGCGGCGACCTGCCGGTGGCGTTCATCGACTGGGACGCGGCCGGGCCGGTCGAGCCGGTCACCGAGCTGGCCGCGGCGGCCTGGGCGTTCCTGCCGATCGCCCGTCCAGGGCAATTGCGTGAGTCCGGGTTCGACCCGCTGCCCGACCTGGCGTCCCGGCTGCGGATCCTGGTCGACGCCTATGGCCTGACGGACCGCCCGGCGATCCTGCCGGCGCTGCGGAGGGCGAAGCTGGCGCAGGCCGGGCAGGTGGCCGACTGGCCCATCGGCCCGGCCGACTCCGCCGTGTCGCTGGAGTTCTACGCGGCCGAGCTGCGGCTCCTGGAGGAACTACTGCCGGAGTTCGAGCGGGCGCTGTAGAGGCACGGACGAGACCGTCTCGGCGCCGAAGGACATCAACGAGACCGTCGGCACCGCCCCGGTGGCGGGCTACGAGGGCGTCACGGCCTTCGTCCAGTGCTCGGGGCGGTGCCTGCCCGGTCAGCCTGGTCGAACGCCGTCGCGTTCTGCCCTTGTCGGAGCGGCGTCGGCCGACCGATCGGTGGCCGGGTAGGGTTCGCCCGCGGGTTTTCCGGTGCCGTTGGGGGTGGGGCGTTGCCAGGGGTCGCCGGGGGCGCCGATCGCGAGGTGGTGTTCGTAGGCGGCGACCTTGAGGGTGATGAGGTCGAGGCAGGCGTGGAGCTGGGTCAGCTGTTCGGCTATGTGGTGCTGGTGGGTGCGTAGGAGCTCCAGGCGCTCCGCCTCGTTGCCGGTGCCGTCGCGGACGAGCCGGGCGAGGCGGCCGATGGTGGCGAGGGGCATGCCGGAGGCGCGGAACTTGGCGAGGTTGGCGAGCCACTCGATGTCCCACCCGCTGTAGACCCGTCGGCCGCTCCGGTCGCGTCGCACCTCGCCGGCAAGCAGCCCCTCGCGTTCGTACATGCGCAGGGTGTGCACGCTGAACCCGGTGCGATGCGCCACCTCGCCGATGGTCAGGTCCTCGTCCGCCTTCATCGTGGCGATATTAGCCGGTTGACCTAGACCTCGGTCTAGCATCTAGCGTTCGCGGCATGATCAGCCATGACGACAGAAGCCGTAACGCATTGGGTGCGGACAGCACCGCCGCCGACGTGCTCGCCGGGGTCGACCTGACCGGCAGGACCGCGGTGGTCACGGGCGGCTATTCCGGTCTGGGGCTAGCGTCCGCCCGCGCGCTCGCCGAGGCCGGGGCGCACGTGGTCGTCCCGGCCCGGCGGCCCGAGCGGGCGCGGCGAGCGCTCGCCGGTGTGGAGCGGGTCGAGGTGGACGAGCTCGACCTCGCCGACCTCGCGTCCGTCCGCGACTTCGCCGAACGGTTCCGGGACGGTCACGCCACGCTCGACGTTCTCATCGCCAACGCCGGGATCATGGCCTGTCCCGAGACGCGGGTGGGGCCTGGCTGGGAGGCGCAGTTCGCGACCAACCACCTCGGTCACCACGCGCTGACGAACCTGCTGTGGCCCGCCCTCACGGCCGCGGGCACGGCCCGGGTCGTCTCGGTCGCCTCCGGGTACGACCCGTCGGCGCGCATCCGGTGGGATGACGTCCAGTTCACCGAGGGCTACGACAAGTGGGCCGCGTACGGGCAGTCCAAGCTCGCGAACGTCCTGTTCGCCCGCCACCTCGACCGGCTCGGCGGGCCGCACGGCGTCCGCGCTTTCTCGGTCGGTCCCGGCTATATCCTCACGCCTCTGCAACGACACCTCAAGACCGACGAGATGGTGGCCGCCGGCTGGATCGACACGGACGGCACCCCGGTGCCGGGGCTGTTCAGGACACCCGAGCAGGGCGCGGCGACCCAGGTCTGGGCGGCCACGTCACCACAGGCCGACGGGTACGGCGGCTACTACTGTGCCGACTGCCACGTCGTCGAGGACGGCTTGGCGGACGGCGGTGAGGCGGCCCGTCTCTGGGCGCTCTCCGCCGACCTGACCGGCCTGGATCTCATCCACTGAGACGGATCGGCGGCTCCGCGTACCGAGGCTGACTCACATCGCGGATCGCGTCCGGCCGCGGGGTGCGGAGTGCCGCGTGGAACTTCGTCGTGGAAGACGACGGGGGACCCCGGATCGATTTCCACGTCGTCCCGCGTTGCGGGTGACGGTCGTGGCCGGGCGCTCGTCAGAGGAACGGTGGCTCCAGAGTCAGGTCGGGCCTGCCCGACAGGCTTCCCGACCTGCTCCACTGCTCCAGCACGAGCGGCGAGAAAAGCCGCTCGTAGAGCAGCTCCGCGGTTCCCTGGACGCCGCCCGCCTCGCCGAGCGCGGCCCTGCGGACGAGCAGGTCGCGGCTGGCCAGCGGCAGGGCGCGGGCGTAGAGGCTCTTGCGGACCGACGACAGCAGCACGTCGCCGGAGTAGGACAGGCCGCCGCCGATGACCAGCTGGGAGGGGTTCAGCAGGCTGACGACGAAGGCGAGGACCTCGCCGATCTGGGCCCCGGCCAGCTGCAGGACCTCCAGCGCCTCGTTGTCGCCGTACTCGGCGGCGCGTGCCAGCGCGGCGGCGTTGAGCGGCCCGTTCTCCCGCATCGCCGTCAGTACGCCGCTGCGGCCGCTCTCGGCGATCTCCTCGGCCACCCGGGCGAGGGCGAATCCGCCGGCGACGGCCTCCAGGCAGCCGATGTTGCCGCACCGGCAGGGCAGCGTCTGGCCCGGCACCGGAAGATGGCCCACGTCACCGGCGCAGCCCCCGTCCCCGTGCTGGAGGACGCCGCCCATGATGATGCCCGAGCCGATCCCGCTGCCCAGCTTCACGTAGACCATGTTGCGGTGGCCCTTGCCGGCGCCGTAGCGGTACTCGCCGAGCGCGGTGGCGTTGGCGTCGTTGCCGAGCCAGGCGGCCAGGCCGAGCTTGTCGCCCAGCCAGTCGCGGATCGGGAACTGGTCCCAGCCGGGCATGATCGGCGGGGAGACCACGATCCCGCGATCGAGGTCCACCGGGCCGGGGACGGTGACGCCGACCGCCCACGGGCGGCCGCCGACCTCGTCCAGGACCCGCTGGCACAGTTCGACGCACGTTCCCAGCACGTCGTGCGGCCCGGCCGCGATGTCGATCGGCTGTGACCGGTCGTCGATGATGGCGCCCGACAGGTCGACGGCGGCCACGGTGACCCCGCTCGCGCCCAGCGCCACCGACAGGACGTAACCCGCCCGCCTGCGCAGCGATATCGCGCGTGCGCGCCGCCCTCCGGTGACGACCGAGCCCGAGCCGTCCTCCACCAGGTCCAGCTGGCGCAACTGCTCCAGCCTCTGGTCGACCTGGGCGCGGGTGAGGCCGGTGTGGGCCATCAGGTCCTGTCGCGTCAGCGGGCCGGCGCCTCGCAGCGCCCTGACGACATGCCCGGTGTCTCCACTACCCCGTTCCATCGCAGCCTTCCCCGTCAACTGCTTCGTCTGCCCCGTGTCACGAAGCTAGCCAGCATACTTTTTCCCGTCAACCCGTGACATTTGCCGGTGATCTACATAAGTGCTGGCGCTGAGCGAAAATGCTGAAGACGGCGAGGTGGCGAGGGGTGTGCTCGCGCCGGTCGAGCGGGCCGGGCCGCCCCTCGTACGTCCTCCGTTCCCCCCGCCGACCGGTCAATGGAGCTGGATGGACCGGTCCGACGCCCCCGGAGCCCGATTTCCGCTGCTCAGCGGCCATCTTTTTTGGTTCACCTGCAAAAGTTTGAGCTTCGCAGAGAGGTTGATGTCGGACAGACTCATACTTTCATTGACGAAGTGACGTTCCGGCGTTCACAATGACTGACGGTGCAGGACAAACGGCGGTGGCACGTCAAAAGCCCCCACTGCCGGATGCCGGCACCGGTGGCACGCTGAAGCCTCCCGGGTACTCCATTTTTCGTTGCGACGTCGGTCAGCGCACGCGTCTTCCCCCCGAACGGATATGTGTGAATACTTTCCACGCTCTCGATGACGACCAGGTCGAAGGCGGTGCCCTCGGGCGCAAGCTGGGACTGACCCGTCGGCAGTTGTTCGCGGCGACCACGGGCATGGCCGCCGCGGCGGCCGTCACCGCCCTGCCGGGCAGGGCCTACGCCTCCGCCTCGGCCTCCGCCCTGGGCGCCCCCCTGATCCGCGACAGCAAGCGCGGCATCATCCTCTACACCGTCCGCGACGCCATCTCCCGCGACCCCAACACGACGACCCTGCCGTCGGGGTTCAAGGAGGTGCTCAAGGCGCTCAGCGAGATCGGCTACGAGCGCATCGAGTTCGCCGGTTTCTCGCAGAACGCCAACGCCGAGGGCGGGGCGAACCTGGACAACGTCGCAGGGGCGACGCTGCTGCGCTCGTGGCTGGACGAGTACGGGCTGCGGGCCGAGGGCAACCACGGCTTCATCCCGGGGTCCTGGCCGCTGACCCAGGCCGATCTCGACCGGTTCAAGACGAGCCTGGAGATCGCCAACATCCTCGGCATGGACCACATCGGCACCGGCAACGACCCCACGGGCAGCAACTACAAGGCCGACTGGGACGTCGCCGCCGAGAAGTGGAACTTCCTCGGGGAGCTCGCCCGGAACTCCGGCTACGTCAAGCTGTACACCCACAACCACGACGCCGCCTACAACTTCCTCCTCGACAGCGGGCCGCTGGACGTCCAGGGCCGCCCGACGCGCTCCTCGGGGATCCGGAAGCTGGAGTACTTCCTGGGCATCACCGACCCCAAGTTCGTGAACCTGGAGATGGACATCTACTGGGCGCACGTCGCCCAGTACAAGCACCGGACCTACACCGCCCCCGACGGCTCCCTCCAGACGAACATCTTCAACCCGCTCGCGCTCGTCCAGGCGCAGGAGGGCCGGTACCCGCTGTTCCACGCCAAGGACGGGAAGCTCAACCCCGCGACCGCCAACGGCTACGACATGGTGCCCTTCGGCACGGGCGACATCGACTACACGACGTTCTTCCGTGGCCTGGTCAGCCAGCACCACTACCCGATGTACGAGCAGGACACCGCTCCGGGTGGCACGGCGAACCCGGCCCAGTCCCTGCAGTTCGCCCAGATCAGCTACAACAACCTGGCCGCTCTCACCACGGAGTGACCCGCCGGCGAACCCGGACTCCGGGCCCGCTTCCGAGCGGGCCCGGAATCCGCCCGGCCATCACACGGACCGGACACGGACCGGGCGGACCCGGCGTCCGCCCGGCCATCACGCGGACCGGCACGACACCGGCGGGCGTGGTGGCCGCGACGGGGCGATGCCCCGCTCAGGCGAGGCGGCCCGCGGCAGGCTGGACGTCCGCCGACAGGTCGGTGCGCAGGGCGAACGACACGAAGGCGGCCAGGGTGACGAGCGCGAGCCCGGTGGCGACGGCGAACACCGTCCGTACGTCCCACACCTCGGCCCCGGCACCGGCCAGCGCGGCACCGGCCGGGATGACGCCCCAGCTGATCACCCGCGACGCGGCGTAGACGCGGCCCAGCAGGTCGGGCGGTGTCAGGTTCTGCCGGAGGGTGGCCACGAGGATCCGCCAGACGCTCGAACCCGCACCGGCGATCACCATGCCCGCGGACACCACCCACGCGTTCGCGTTCAGGGCGACGGGCGCCACCAGCAGGACGGTGCCGACGGCGTCGGCGACGAGCAGGGTGGTCACCCCGAACCGGCGGCGCAGCGGCTCGACCACCGCCGACGCGAGCAGCCCGCCGACGGCCATCGCCGTCATCAGCAGGCCGTACTGGGCCGCGGTGAGACCGAGCGGGCCGGGGCTGACGGCGTGCACGACCAGCAGTGCCGTCGGGACCGCCCAGACCACGTTCATCGCGGCGGTGAAGAGGGTGAGCGTCCGCACCACCGGCTGCCGCCACAGGAAGCGGAACCCGGCGACCACCTCACCGCTCACGGCGGGCCGCGTTTCCGCGGGCGTGGGGCCGGGCGTCGTCATGGCGGGCTGTGTTTCCGCCGGTGTGCGGAGGGGGGCCATCACGGCGGGTCGTGTTTCCGCCCGCGTGGGGCGGAGCGTCATCACGGCGAGCCCGGCGACCGCCAGGACGTAGAGGACCGCGCCGGTGCCGGTGGCCAGGGCCAGGGTGAGACCGGCCAGCAGGCCCGCGAGGGGTGGTCCGGCCAGCTGGTTGGTGACGTTGATGGTCGCCTCGATCCGCGCGTTCGCCCTGTTGCGGCCGGCGGGCTCGACGAGCATGGGGACGGTCGAGGTCAGCGCCGTGTCGGCGAGCGTCTCCGCCACGCCGAGCAGCACCGCGGCGACCAGGATCACCGGGAGTGAGAGCGCGCCGGCGAGGTGACCGGCGGTGAGGCCGGCCAGCATCAGCGCCCGGACGAGGTTGACGCCGCCCAGCAGCAGCCGGCGGTCGACGCGGTCCACGATCCAGCCGGCGTGCAGCCCGAAGACCGGCCAGGCCAGCGTGAGCGCCGTCGTCACGGCCGCGACCCCGCCGGGTGAGGCGCCGGCCGCGAGGGCGAGCAACGGGAACGCGAACAGCACCATGCCGTCGCCCAGGTTGGCGGTGCCGGTGCCGAACCACAGCCCGTTGAACGACCGGCCCAGCGAGACGGGGAGGACGCGCATGCCATTCTCACCTTTCAACACCCTTTGAATGGTCATAGCGTGCTGGAGCCCGTCTTACCTGTCAAACGCATTTGATCGGTGAGACAATGGGTGGATGATCGACGTCGAACTGGTCGGCAACGCCCTGTGCCTGGACTTCGCCAACACGGTCAACAGCCGTCCGGTCGCCCGGCGCGACTGGCTGGCCACCCCTGACGAAGCGGTGACCTGGGCGCGCGCGGCCGGCCGCCCGATCGAGCGGCGGACGAGCCTCGCCGCCGCCCTGCCCGCTGCCCGCGACCTGCGCGAGACGGTGTTCCGGGTGTTCCGGCCGCTGACCGATGGGGACGACCCGCCGCGCGCCGATCTCGACGCCCTCACGACCGCGTACGCCGACGGCCTCGCCCACGCCCGGTTCGAGCACGACGACGGCCGCTTCCGCTTCGTGTGGCCCGCCCCGCGAACCGTCGAGACCCTGCTCGGGGAGGTCGCCGCCTCGGCCGTCGACCTGCTCGCCCGCGGGCCGCTGGAGCGGATCCACGCGTGCCCGTCGTGCCAGTGGCTGTTCCTCGACACCAGCAAGAACGGCCGCCGCAGGTGGTGCAGCATGGCCACCTGCGGCAGCCGCGACAAGGCGCGACGCCACTACGCGGCCCGTACGTCGTCCTGAGGCCTCCCGCGGCGCTTCCCGCACTCCCCGCAGCGCCCCCTGCGGCGCTCCCCGCCGCGCTCCGGCGCCGTACGACGGGCGCGTGGGTTGACCTCAACCGCGCTTGAGGCCGCAGGCTGGGCTGCGGCTTACACAAGCGTGGCGTACACACGCGAGGCGTACACGAGCGTGGCGTACACGAGTGAAGGGGAATCCCGTGAAGGCAGCTGCGTTTTTCGAGTTCGGCGGGCCCGAGGTGTTGCGGGTGACGGAGCTTCCGACGCCCGAGGCGGGCGAGGGGCAGGTGCGGGTGCGGATCAAGGCCGCGGGCGTGCAGCCGTTCGACCTGGCGATCCGGGCGGGGTGGACCCCCGAGGGGATCGACGGTGAGCTGCCGCGCGTGCCGGGCAACGAGTTCGCCGGGGTGGTCGACCAGGTGGGCGCGGGGGTGGACGGGACCGTGGACGGGATCTCCGCCGGTGCCGAGGTCCTGGGGTTCGACCTGCTGAACTCCTACGCCGAGTACGTGGTCGTGCCCGCGGAGAACGTCACCCCCAAGCCCGCGAACATGCCCTGGGACGTGGCGGGCGGTTTCACCGCGGGTACCCAGACCGCCCACATCGCGCTGCGGCAGCTCGGGGTGGGGGAGGGCGACACGGTCCTGGTCCACGCCGCCGCGGGCGCGGTCGGCACCGCGGCGGTCCAGCTCGCCCGGCTCTGGGGCGCGGCCACGGTGATCGGCACGGCCCGCGAGGAGAACCACGACTACCTGCGCGAGCTCGGCGCGATCCCCGTCACGTACGGCGAGGGCCTGCTGGAGCGGGTGCGCGCCCTCACCCCCGGCGGGGTGGACCTCGTCCTGGACGGCGCGGGCGGCGAGGCGCTGGAGGTCTCCCTGGAACTGGTGAAGGCCGAGCGCGTCCTGACGCTCGTCGAGCACGGCAAGGTCGCCGAGCTGGGGATACAGCGGACCCAGGGGGTGCGGCTGGCGTCCCGCCTCGCCGAGCTCGCCGCCCTGTACGCCGAGGGCGACCTCGTCTTCCCGGTGCGCCGGACCTACCCCCTGGAGCGGGCCGCGGACGCCCACCGCGAGGTCGCCACCGGGCACGGACGGGGCAAGGTCGTGCTGGTCATGGACTGATATGGCCGTATCGCTGGTCATATGACCGGAATTCTTAGTAAGGTTTCTTGTTAATAACGTGCTATCCGTCGGCTCGTTGGACAGTCCTGCCTCCCATTTATCGCTCCAGGAGGAGTCCACGTGCATCTGCGACACAAGCTGGCCACCGGTACCGCCGCCGCGATCAGCGTAGGGTCACTGTTCGCCCTGCTGCCGTCCACCGCGGCGGTCGCCCACGGGTCCATGTCGAACCCGCCCAGCCGGGCGTACGTCTGCAAGAACGAAGGCCCGGAGACCCCCAAGTCGGAGGCGTGCAAGGCCGCCGTCGCGGCGGGGGGCACCCAGGCGTTCTACGACTGGCACGAGGTGTCCCGGCTGGAGGCCGGCGGCAACCACCGCCAGATCATCCCCGACGGCCAGCTGTGCGGTGCCGGGCGTGACAAGTATCGCGGCCTCAACCTCGCCAGGACCGACTGGCCCGCCACCTCGGTCTCCCCGGGGCCGCTCACGGTCACCTACCACGCGACCGCGCCCCACGCGAACAGCAACTTCGAGTTCTACATCACCAAGCAGAGCTGGAACCCCAGCCAGCCGCTGCGCTGGTCGGACCTGGAGCACATCAGGACGTTCAACAACCAGAACCCCACCCAGTTCACCAACTGGACGATCAACCTCCCGCAGCGGAGCGGCCGCCAGCTCATCTTCTCGATCTGGCAGCGCATCGTGGGCAGCACGGAGGCCTTCTACACCTGTTCCGACGTGAACTTCGGCGGTGGCAACCCCAACCCCCAGCCGACCCCCACCCCGACGGTGACTCCGACGGTGAGGCCCACCCCGACCCCGACGCCGACCCCGACGCCGACGTCCCAGCCGGGCGGCACCTGGCGGGCGGGCACCGCCTACGCGGTGGGCGCCACGGTGACCTACGGCGGCGCGACCTACCAGTGCCTGCAGGCGCACACCGCGCTGGCCGGCTGGGAGCCGCCGAACGTCGCGGCCCTGTGGCGACGTCTCTGACCCGGTGAGATCCGGCCGGGGTGGCCGCCGCCACCCCGGCCGGGCCCCTGGTCTCCCGAGAACCTTCCGAGAACCTTCCGAGAACCTTCCGGGAAGCTCCCGAGAACCTCCTGAGAATCGAGGAGTTCGTCATGAAGCGTGCGGTTCCGGTGGTCCCGGCGGTCGCCCTGGGAATCCTCCTGCTCTCCGGCTGCGGTGCCGACAGCATCCAGGAACTCCGCGGGGGTCCGGCCGGTCACGGGGCGCACAGTGCCTCCGATGCCTCCGGTGCCCCCGTCCAGGCGACGTCGCCGTCCGCCTCCGCCCGGAGCACCGATCACGGCGCGCACGGCGCCTCGGGACAGGCTCCGGAAGAGGGCTCGGGGCAGGGCGGCCACGGTTCCGACCACTCGGCGCACGGCGCCGGCGCGGGACTGCCCACCCCCTCGCCCGCTCCGCCGATGGGGACCGCAGCGGGAGTCGCCTTCAACCCCCCCGACGTGATGTTCCTGCAGATGATGGTGCCCCACAACACCCAGGGGGTACGGCTGGTGCGGCTCGTGCGCGAGCGGCCGGTCCGCCCCGAGGTCAAGGAACTCGCCGAGGCGATCGGCGTGACCCAGGAACGCGAGTCCGTGGCGATGTCCGCCCTGCTGAACGCCTGGGGACAGCCCGCGACCGCGAAGGACGACGAGCACGCCGCCCACGGCGGGATGCCGGGGGTGAGCGAGGAGGAGATGGCCGCGCTGACCGCCGCCCCGCCGGCCGAGTTCGAGCGGAGGTTCCTCGACATGCTGATCGCCCAGCAGGACGACGCCACCCAGATGGCCAAGGTGGAGGTCGCGACCGGGCTGCACCCCGAGGTCACGAAGATGGCGAAGCGCGTCGACGTCTCACGTGCGGCGCAGATCGCGCAGATGCTGGCCCTGCGCGGCCAGTAAGGAGCCGGTGCCGGGCCCACACGGACCGGCGCGGGCCCCCGCGTACCGGTGCGGGCGTGGGGACCGGCGCGGACCCACGCGGATTGGTGCGTACCTGCGGGGATCGGCGCGGACCCACGTGGACCGGTGCCGGACCTGCGCGTACCGATGCCGGGTCCACGTGGACCGGTGCCGGGCCCGTGCGGACCGGTGTCTGACCCACGTGGACCTGCGGGGACCGGTGCGGACCTGCGGGGACCAGTGAAGATTTGTCCTTACACTCCCTTATGTGAGATATATTTCCTACTTGATATAAGGGGAATTAAGGGAGAGTCATGCGCAAGATCTTTGGGGTCGTGGCCGGTTTGATCCTGGCCGGAACCCTGGCCGCGTGCGGGGGGACGTCCACCGACACGGCCCAGCCCGGCGCCGCCGACACGCCGAAGGCCGACGCCCCGCTCAAGGTCGGGGTGAACCCCGTGCCCCACGGCGAGGTGCTCAAGTACGTCAAGGACAACCTCGCCGCCAAGGCCGGGCTGAACCTGGAGATCGTCGAGTTCACCGACTACGTCCAGCCCAACACCCAGCTCGACGAGGGCAACCTGGACGCGAACTACTTCCAGCACATCCCGTACCTGGAGGAGTTCTCCAAGGGCAAGGACATCAAGCTCAGCTGGGTCGTCCCGGTGCACATCGAGCCGCTCGGCCTGTACTCGAAGAAGATCAAGAACGTCTCCGAGCTCGCCCAGGGCGCCCAGGTGGCGCTGCCCAACGACGCGAGCAACCTCGGCCGCTCGCTCAAGCTCCTCGCCGACAACGGCGTGATCACCCTCAAGGAGGGCGTCGGCGTCAAGGCCACCGAGCGCGACGTCGCGGACAACCCCAAGGCACTGGAGTTCAAGCCCCTTGAGGCGGCCCAGCTGCCCCGCTCCCTGGAGGACGTGGACGCCGCGATCGTCAACGGCAACTACGCCCTGGAGGCCGGGCTGCAGCCCGCGACCGACTCCCTGATCCTGGAGAAGGGCGAGGGCAACCCGTACGCCAACGGCCTGGTCACCGTCCCGGCCAAGGTGGAGGACCCGCGCGTGAAGAAGCTCGCCGAGATCCTCACCGGCCCCGAGGTGAAGAAGTTCATCGAGGACACCTACAAGGGCGCGGTCCTGCCCGCCGAGTGACTCGCCCGGCGGCCCGTACGAGCCCGTATGACGCTCGGACGGCGGCCCGGTCGAGCCCCGTACGACGGCCCGGTCGAGCCCGTGCGAGGGCTCGTCCGACGCCTGTACGACGCTCGTCCGGCGCCCGTACGACGGCCCGCCCGGTGATCCGTCCGTGACGCCCCGGCCGCGTCCCCCGCACGTCTCGCGGAGGGCGCGGCCGACGGCTTTTCCGGGGCCGGCGGGCCTGTGACGACGCACGGGAGGCCGTGGTCCGCATCTACGTCCGCCGGGTGACGTTTGAGATCCGCACGGGGGATAGATGGGGGTGCGTTGGCTCGAAGGAGGAGATCCCATGACCATCGCAGGCGGCATCGTTCTCATTATGCTCGGCGCCATTCTCACGTGGGCGGTCGAATTCGACATCGCCGGATTCGACATCAACATCGTCGGTGTCATCCTGATGATCGGCGGTCTCGCGTGGCTCCTGTTCGCCGTGTACCGGCTCAGCCTCGCCCGCCGGGCGGTGGTGCCGGACTCCACGGCCACCACGGTGATCGAGGACCCGGTCACCCAGCGCCGCACCTACCAGGAGCGCCGCTACAACGACCCCCCGGCGGTGTGATCGCGCGGACCTCTCCCGCAGGAGAGCAGCGATCTCGACGGGTACCGCCCGCCGCCCCGGATCCGTTAGGAACCGGTCCTCGCGGGTAGGCGTGCCGTTTCAGTGAACGCGAACGGAGGGCAGGACGTGAGCAGAGTCGTATCCCGCGGCGCGAGCGCCGTGAGCGGAATGCTCGGTGGCGCGATCGCCGGTGTCATCTTCAAGCAGGTCTGGAAGATCGCGTCGGGCAAGGACGACGCGCCCCAGGCGACGTCGGACGAGTACGGCTGGGGAGAGATCCTCGTGGCGTCGGCCATCCAGGGCGCGATCTTCGGCGTGGTCAAGGCCGCGATCGACCGTTCCGCGGCCAGGAGCATCCACAGAGCCACCGGAAAGTGACCCCGCGAGGCCGCCGCCGTCACCGGTGAGCGGCCTCGCGCCGAAGGCCCCCGATCCCGTTCACGGGACGGGGGCCTTCGCGCGTCCGGGGCCGTCCAGGGGTACGGGTCCCGGAACCTCCGCGGTCCCGGAAGCCGTGCCGGAGCGCGGGTTCCCAAGACCTTGGAACGGCTTTCGGGGCAGCGGGTCTCCCGTCCGACGGTTTCCGGGGCAGCGGGTCTCCCGCCCGACGGCTTCCGGGAGAGCGGGTCTCCCGTCCGACGGTTTCCGGGGAAGCGGGTCTCCCGCCCGACGGCTTCCGAGGGAGCGGGTCTCCGGCCCAACGGCTTTCGGGGAGCGGGTCTCCCGCCCCGGAGGCCCGGGGCGGGAGAAAGGGAGCCGTCAGGCGGCTCCGGGACAGGGCTGGGCGTCGGCCGCCCGCCGCGCCGGGACGCGGGAGGAGAGCACCTCCGCGTACACGGCGGACGTCTGGGCGGCGATCCGGTGCCAGTCGTAGCGGGAGCGCGCCCGCGCGGCGGCCGCCGCCCCGTACGCCGCCAGCAGGGACGGCGCGGAGAGCAACCGGCGCAGCGCGCCGCCCAGCGCGTGCGGCTCGCGCGGCGGGACGAGCAGGCCGGTGACCTCGGGGACGACGGTGTCCAGATGCCCGCCCACCGCGGACGCCACCACCGGCACCCCGCAGGCCATGGCCTCCAGGGGCACGATGCCGAACGGTTCGTACCAGGGCATGCTGACCACGACGTCCGCCGAGCGCATCAGGGTGGGGACGCCCTCCCTGTCCACCCGCCCGAGGAACCTGACGCGGTCCGCCACACCGCACCTGGCGGCCACGCGCGAGAGCCGGCCCGCCTCCGGGTCGTCCAGGTCGCCCCCGGCGACGACCAGGGTGGCGCCGGGAATGCGGGAGAGGGCGTGGATCGTGGTGTCCACGCCCTTGCGGCGGACGGGACGGCCGATGGCGAGCAGGACGGGCCCCGGGCCGAGGTCCCTCTTCGGGCCGGAGGGGGTGAAGGAGCGCACGTCGACGCCGCAGGGGACGACCCTCGTCCGGCTCCGCGGAACCCGCATCCTGCGCAGTTCCGCCACCTCGTCGGCGCAGGTCGCCACGACCGCGTCCACCTGGGAGGCGACCATCGCCTCGATCCTGAGGCGCTCGGGCGGGCTGGAGTCGGCCGGGCCCTGGTGGCGGCGCTTGACCGTGCCGAGGGCGTGGAAGGTGTGCACGATGGGGACGGCGGCGTCCCTCGCGGCGGCCAGGGCGGCCAGGCCGCTCATCCAGAAGTGGCTGTGGACCATGTCGGGCGGCGCGTCGCGCCACCGCCTGGCGAGCCACCGGCCGAAGTCGGGGATCCAGGGGAGCAGGTCGTCCTTGCAGAGGGTCATGGCGGGTCCGGCGGGGACGTGGACCACGGTGACGCCGGGGGCGAAAGGGGTCTCCTCAGGCTGTGAGGGGCATTCCCTGCGGGTGTAGACGGTCACCTCGTGCCCGCGCGCGGCGAGCGCGAGGGAGAGTGCGGCGACGTGGACGTTCTGGCCCCCGGCGTCGGCTCCGCCGACGGTGGCGAGGGGACTCGCATGCTCTGACACCATTGCGATCTTCATGGACACGTCTCCACCGGGCGTACGGGGCAGGCGTGCCTGCGTCCTGGGCATACCGGCCTACCCTGCCCTGGCAGGGATCTTTAAACGTGTTTGACCTTGGGATTCACGGGAAGGCGAGCAGTTTTGGACGGAAAGGAGTTCGGCGATGGAGGCTCCCCAGTACGTCGCGGCGCGCGTGCAACGCGCGCTCGCCGAGGACGAGAGAACCACGGAACTCGGCATCCGGGTCGACATCCGGGGTGATCAGCTCTACCTGCGCGGCCAGGTCGTCAGCACCGACCGCAGCGAGCTGATCGCCGAAGTCGCAGGCGAGGCGGCCCCCGGGCTGGACGTCCACAACGAGATAGACATCGTGGACGTACGGGACCCGGTGGGGGAGGAGAGGCTGTGAAAGACGTGCGGATCGCGGCGGTCGGGGACGTACACCTGGACGAGAGCCGCCGGGGGAGCTATCGCGGGCACCTCCACGACATCGGGGAGAAGGCCGACGTCCTGCTGCTCGCCGGGGACCTCACCCGGCACGGCACCATGGAGGAGGCGCGGGTGGTGGCGGACGAGTTCCGCGACCTGCCGATCCCGGTGGTGGCCGTGCTCGGCAACCACGACCACCACTCCGACCAGCCCGCCGAGATCGCCGCCCTGCTGCGCGACACCGGGATCGAGGTCCTGCACGACGACGCGACGGTGCTCGACGTCGACGAGGTGCGGCTCGGGGTGGTCGGCGGCAAGGGCTTCGGCGGGGGGTACGCGGGCAAGTGCGCCAGCGACTTCGGCGAGCCGGAGATCAAGGCGTTCGTCGGGCACACCAAGCGGATCGCCGACCGCTGGCGGGTGGCGCTGAAGGAGCTGCAGGCCGACCGCACGGTCGTGCTCTCCCACTACTCGCCGGTCAAGGACACCCTCGCCGGGGAGCCGCTGGAGATCTATCCCTTCCTGGGCAGCTACCTGCTGGCCGAGGCGGTCGACGCCGAGGGCGCCGACCTGATCATCCACGGTCACGCCCACGCCGGTACGGAGAAGGGCGTCACGCCGGGCGGCATCCGGGTGCGCAACGTGGCGCTGCCGGTGCTGGGCCGGGCGTACGGCGTGTATCTGCTCTGACGGATCCTCTGACGGTCCTCTGATACGCGGCCTCGCGACGCGCCGGATGACGTGCCGGATCCGCGCGCCGGATCCGGCACGTGAATCCGGTACGTGAATCCGGTACGTGAATCCGACGCGCGGCTCTGACGGGCGGGTCCGGTAGGCGGGTCCGGTGGGCGAATCCGACGGCGGGAGTCCGGTGACACGGAGTCCCGCCCGAGGAGGGACCGCGGCCGGTCTCGTACACCCCTCCTACACGCCTCTTACCGGCCTCGTACGCGTCCCGAACCTCCTCGAACCGGCCTGGGACGTGGGCCCGAAGCCGCCTCGGACAGGCCCCGGACATGAAGAAGCGGGCCGGGGGATACCCGGCCCGCGAGGCTTCTGTGGGAGTTCGGGGCGCTTACGTGCTTCTTACGTTTTTTGCGATTCTTCGCGAGCGTGGGGCTCGCGCCGAAGATGTGCCGGCCCTGTCAGGCCCGCACCGGACGGCGTACGGACATCAGGCCGTACGGAACTGTGTGCGGGTCGTGTGGCCCGCACCTGGGCGGTGTGCGAGCGCTGGGCTCGCACCGATCATGTGCTGCGGCGAGCGCGAGGCTCGCGTCACACATTGAAGATGCTCACACCCCCGGGGCCCACGAGGAAGCCGAGGACGATCAGGACGATCCCCCAGAGCAGGTCGCGACGGGCCAGGATGACGTAGATCCCGGAGATGACGAGGACGACTGCGATGATCCAAAGCAAGGTAGCCATAACCGGCCTCTGCCCTCACAATTCACTACTTAACATCTTCATCATCCTTGGTTCTGTACAGATCAACGATCGGCTGGACGAACCACAGCCAGGCGCTCAGCAGGGCCACGACCGCGGCGAACACCGCCGCGGGCCAGGCGTTGAGCACCGTTTCCGCGACGAGCGCGACCGAACTCGTCATCGCGACCGCCAGTCCGGCGAGCCCCGCGATCCCGAGCGTGTTGGAGCGGTGGAGCATCTTCTCCTTCAGCCCGGTCCTGAACAGCAGGCGGTGCTGGGCGGCGGGGGTGATGAAGCAGATGGACGCGACGCCCGCGCTCAGCAGTGCGATGAAGAACAGCCAGTGCCCCAGGGTGTCGACCTTGTTGAACCCCGCCGCGAACGGCAGGGTGAACAGGAAGGCGAACAGCACCTGCACGCCGGTGACCGCGACGCGCAACCCCTGTAACAACTCACCGAGCTCGCGGTCAACGCGTTCCTTGCGTGTCTCTCCAGGCTCGGGATGTTCTTTTTGTACGTGTTCAGGCTGAATCATGCGCTCCGTTTACCCAAGGAAAGGTTTGGCATGCCTACCTGGGAAGCTACGGGGTACGCGTGGGCTATGGGAAGCCACAGTCACGAGGTCACCGACGCGATTCTTGAAACGCTGAAGCGAGCGAGCAGTGGGCTGAAGGACGCGGACGTCAGATTCGCGCTCGCCGGAGGCTGTGCCGCCTACGCGCGCGGAGCCGCCCCCTCGCTCCACGACGTCGACTTCGTCCTCCCCCAGGAGGACGTGCCGCTCGCGCTGGAGGCGCTGGGCAAGCTGGGGTTCGAGACGTCCAGGCAGCCGCCGGAGGACTGGCTGGTCAAGGCCTTCGACGAGGGACGGCTGGTGGATCTGATCTTCTCGATCTGCGACCACCCGGTCACCCCCGAGCTGCTGAAGCGGGCGGAGCCGATGAAGGCCTCGGCGGTGATCCTGCCCGTCCTGGAGGCCACCGACCTGGTCATCTCGTGGTTGCTTCCGCTCTCCGAGCACAGCTGCGACTACGGCTCCCTGCTGCCGCAGGTCCGCGCCCTGCGCGAGCAGGTCGACTGGGACCGCGTCGCCGCCGTCGTCCAGGACTCCCCCTACGCCTCCACCTTTCTCATCCTCCTCCAGCGCCTTGACGTCATCCCCGGCCCCATCGACCCCTCGGGCGACCCGACCTGGCCGTGAGCCACCGTCGTCCCGCGAACGCGGAGGGGCCCCGCCATCCTTTCGGCGGGGCCCCTCTCGTCGTCTCGCCCGGTGTCCCGGGCCCGAAGTCTTGAAGTCTTCGAGCCTGAAGATCCCGGGCTCGAAGGTGCCGGGCCCGGAGCCTCCAGGCCTGGAGGCTCCGTACCTGGAGCTTTCCGGTCAGAAGGTGCCGGGGCCGCCGCCGAAGGGGAAGCGGCCGTAGTACTCGCCGACGCGGTCGCGGTACCCGGGCTCCTTGAAATTCGTCTCGTCGAACTCGGGGGCGTCCTTGATCTCCTGCTTGGTGCGCGCGACGTAGACCTTCTTCTCCTGCGGGTCGATCTGCGTCACCGTGCTCGCCGGCAGGAGGACCTTCTTGCCGAAGATCCACGGGCCCGTGTCGACGACGAGGTAGCTCTCGCCGACCTCGTAGGTCGCCTCGTCGATGGAGCCGATCTTCCCGTCGGTGGCCTCGACGTGGTACCCGGCGACGTCGAGCGTCCTGTCCTGGTCGTACACGTCGGCTCGATAGTTCCAGAGCTCAGGTTGCATGGTCGAACATCTCCCTTGACTTGATACTCCGGGCTCCGATCACGTACCCGAGCGAGGAGCCCTAAACGGCATTTCCCCAAGTCAACGGCGATGGAACACCGCCCGCCCGCCTTCGTTTCCCCAGGTCGTCGCGGGGTTTCACCCGCCCCGCCGGGGCGGGCCTCACCGTCAGGTGATCTTTAGCGCCATATATCCGCTCATGTACGGACCACGGTTCCGGGTCCGGTAAGCTTGTCGAAGTCAAGCGCCGCTAGCTCAGTTGGTTAGAGCAGCTGACTCTTAATCAGCGGGTCCGGGGTTCGAGTCCCTGGCGGCGCACCATGACCGCAGGTCTCCGACCTGCGGTTTTTTGGCTTCCGGACCCCTTTGGCGCATTTTTGACCTTGTTCGGCCGCTCCCCGGCGGGCGGCGGCGTCATTTTCCGGCGAGCCTCCGGTCGACGCGGGCGAGCAGGTCGCCGATCGGTTCACAGGCCGTACAGCGCGACAGGCGAACGGTGCCGTCCCCGTGCGCGGTGGCCAGCAGCTTTCCGTCACGGGAGAACTCGACGCTCTCCGCGGTGGTGGCGAAGCCGCCCACCGTCACGGGAGGCGCGGCCACGTCGGTGCGCCAGATCCGGACCGTCCCGTCGTGTCCCGTACCCGCCACCCATCGCCCGTCGGGGCTGAAGGCGACGGACCACACCATGCTCTGGTGGCCGCGCAACACCAGGGGAACGCCCTGGCCGGAGGCGGGCCGGATCCTGACGGTGCCGTCGGTGCCCGCGCTGGCCAGGCGCCGCCCGTCGGCACTGTACGCGACCGCCCAGACGAGACCCTGGTGACCGCGCAGGATCAGCGGGGGCAGGTCGCGGTGGGCGTCCCATACCCGTACGGTGCCGTCCTGCCCGCCGGTCGCCACCTGGCGCCCGTTGGGGCTGAAGGCGACATAGCGGATCTGGACGGGGTCCGCCCGCCGTACCAGCGGCGGTTTCGCGCCGGTCAGGTCCCAGACGCGCAGCGTGCCGTCACGGCCTGCGCTGGCCAGCCACCGGCCGTCCGGGCTGAACGCGGCTTTCCACGCCGCGCCCTTGTGGCCGCGCAGCACCACGGGCTTCGCGCCGCCGTCCGTGTCGGTGACCTGTATCGTGCCGTCCGTGTCGGCACCGGCCACGCGCCGCCCGTCGCGGCTCACGGTCAGACCCGCCACCCGGCCGTCGTGCCGGTTCAGCACCCGGTGCGTGCCGGCCGTCCAGTCCCAGCTCCGCACGGTGCCGTCCGCCCCACCGGTGAACACCCGACGGCCACCGGGGTCGAACGCCACCCCCCACACCTCCTTCTCGTGGCCGCGCAGCATCGAGACAAGACCCACGCCCCTGGGGTCCCAGAGGCGTAGCGTCCCGTCGTCACCCGCGGACACCAGCCTGGTGCCGTCGGAGCTGAACGCCGCGCCCCACACGACCCTCTCGTGGCCGCGCAGTACGAGCGGATCCCCGCTGCCGCCGGGGGACCAGACGCGGATCGTGGAGTCGTCGCTCGTGGTGGCCAGCCGGTGCCCGTCGTGGCTGAAGGCCAATCCCTCCACCGAGCCCTCGTGCCCGTGCAGCACGACGGGCGGCATGTCGCCCTCGGCCTGCCACACGCGTGCCGTGCCGTCGATGCTCACGCTGGCGAGCAGCCGCCCGTCCGGGCTGAACGCCACGTTCTTCACCGCCGCCGTGTGCCCCCGCAGTACCCGGGGCTCGCCCCGTCCCCTCAGGTCCCACAGGCGTACGGTCGCGTCATGGCCGGCGCTGGCCAGCACGCGCCCGTCAGGGCTGAACGCCACCGCCGTGATCTGCCCCTCGTGTTCGCGGAGGACCTGTGGGGCGCCCGTGCCGTCGGAGTTCCAGACGCGGATCGTGCCGTCGCTCCCGGCACTGGCCAGGCGTCGTCCGTCGGGGCTGAACGCGGCGTTCCACACCGGGCCCTCGTGCCCGGAGAGCACGACGGGCGCGGCGTCGCGGTACAGGTCCCAGATCCGGATCGTCTCGTCGGTCCCCGGGACCGCCAGCCGTCGCCCGTCCGGGCTGAACTTCGGGCTCAACGCCTGGCCACGGTGCCCGCGAAGCACGACCGGCGGTCCGGTGGACAGGCCGTCCGAGACCCACGGCCACACCCGGACGAGACCGTCGGTCGAACCGGCGGCCAGGCGGGTGCCGTCCGGGCTGAAGGCCACGCCCGTCGCCCGCCCCAGCCCGGGTGACGTCGCCAGGAGGTGGTCTTCGACGACGCCCTGCCGCAGGACCGACTCCGCCTCGACCGTCGGCCACAGCCCGTACGCCCGTCGCGCGAGTCCCAGCCCGCGCCCGGGGTTCAGCTCCAGCTCGGCGCGCGCCTCGGCCGCGAGCTGTCGAGAGAGCGCCACGTCTCGCTGCTCCTGGGCCTGGTCGGCCTGTACGGCGGCCACGCCGGCCAGTCCGCTCACCACGACGATCACCGAGACGAGGCCGGCCAGCAGCACCCGGGCCCGCCTGCGCCGGCTCGCCGTCCTGGAAGCCCTTCGCCTGCGGCCCGCGTCCAGGAAGGCGCGTTCGAGGTCGTTCAGCCCGTCCGCCGGGATGTCGTCCCATCTCGCCAGGCGCACACCGAGGTACAGGAACGTCTGGTCGCGGTGGTGCTGGTCCCATTCGGCCGCGGCCTCGGTCAGTCTCCGGTGCGCCTGGAGCAGTTCGCGGTCCTCCTCCAGCCACGAGCGCAATCGCGGCCAGCCGCGGATCAGCGCCTCGTGCGCGATGGTCACGCTGTCCTCGTCGGCGGTGACCAGGCGTGCCGTGATCAGCGTGTCCAGCACCCCGGCCGCGGATCCGTCTCCCTCCCCGGCCAGCTCCGCGCGCGGCGCCCGCCGCCGGCAGTCCTCCGTGCCGTCGCCCGGGACGATCATCCGCAGGAACATCCGTCTCGCCGTCTCGCGCTCATCGGCGTCCAGCCCGCCGTACACCCGTTCGGCGGACTGGGCGATGGCCCGGCGCACCCCGCCCGCCGCCCGGTAACCGGCCACCGTCAGCGACGAGCCGCGGCGGCGGCGCCAGGTCTCCAGCAACGCGTGCGAGACCAGCGACAGCGCCCCCACCTGGCCGCGTGCCTCGTCCACCACCAGTTCCACCAGCTCCGGCTCGGCCTTCATCTCCATCCGCCCGGCCGGACCGGTCACCACGCTGCGCAGGTCGTCCTCCTCCATGGGACCGATCAGCAGTTGACGGTCCTGCAGGGCCGCCACCAGCTCGGGGTAATCGGCGCAGCGCGTGTAGAAGTCGGCGCGTATGCCCAGGACGACATGGGTGCGGGCGTGGCGCGAGGCGCACATCAGGGCGGCGATGAAGCAGGCGCGTTCGTGCTCGTCCTGGCAGTGGGTGAAGACCTCCTCGAACTGGTCGACCACGATGACCACATGCCGGCCGGCCGGCCGGTCGGCCGACAACCGGCTCAGCAGGAGTCCGACGGCCTCCGGATGGCTGCTCAGCGCTCGGTGCACCGAGTCCGCCGCGACGTCGCAGGCGTTGCCCAGGTGGTTCGCCAGTTCCTGTACCGGACGATGGCCGGGCGTGAGCAGGGCCACCAGCCAGTCCTGGCTCCCCTCGACGGCCCCCGCCTCGATCGCCGGGAGCACTCCCGCGCGCATCAGCGACGACTTTCCCGCCCCCGACGGGCCGAAGATCGCCAGAAAGGGCGAGTCGAGGAGCCTGTCGCACACCTGGCGCACCAGCCGCTCGCGCCCGAAGAACCTCGACGCGTCCTCCGGTCCGTAGGTCGCCAGGCCGAGGTAGGGAGGCGTTCTTTCCTCGTCCGAGGCAGGTGCGGCGAGGGAGAGCTCCTCCACCAGCGTCCGCCACCGCTTGCCCCACTCCTCGGGATCGCCGCCGCACGCCTCCACGTAGGCGAGCGTGACCGGCAGGCTCGGCAGCGTGCCGCCACCGGCCGCCTCGGACAGAGCCGTCACCGAGAAATGCGTGCGCCTGGACAACTCCCGATAGCTCGGCTTTCCCGCGCCGACCCGCAGCTCCCGCAGCTCGGCGGCGAACCGGTGAAGAGGATCGTTCTCTGGATCCAGCGCACGTTCCGGCCGTCCCACAACCTCACCCCGTTGTTTCAAGACTGTTACGAAACCCCGTAGATCATTCCAAGCGGTAGCCGCGGACGATGTCAAACGCCCACCTGGCGGGCCGGTCGCCCCGATGTCCGTAAAGGCGGGGCCGTCCACCGCGCTCCATCGCCGGGCGTGACGGTTTGTCCAGTGGGCCCATCGGTGCTGGACAACCTTCTCGCGGGTCACGGCGGCCGGGGACGGGGGCGGCACGCTCCCGGCCGCCGTGGCGTGACGAGACGGAGAACACGGCGGCTTCGTTCGGGGCAGCCGATTCGTCGTTTCGGGCGTCGAAGGATCTCCGCGGGACCGGTCGAAGGATTTCCGCGGGACCGATGGAGCAGGCAGCGGGCCCGTGCGCGCCTTCAGGGTCTCCCGGTGGCGGACGGAAACGGATTTCCTCCGGCGGGCGGCGAGGAAAGGCGGCGCGGGCGACATCGGCCAGGCTCCGTCGATCCGGGCCGTTGTCCGGAGAATTCGGTTGTTTGTCCTGCGTGCCGGGCCGGTGCTGGACAACCCGGGGTCTGCGTACCTTGATGTCGGCCGCCTGGTCGGTGATCAACCGACGTTCTCGTAGGGAGGCACGGAAAACCGCTCATCTCCCCGGTCCCGCACGAAGTACTCGCCAGGCAGGGCGGCAACGACCGGGGAAAACGCGCCAGCGCACATCACACCTGATCTCACCAGAAGGATGATTCATGTTCAGTAGGACGAAGAGCGTGGCTGTTCTCACGAAGGCCTTCACGGTCGCCGCGCTCGGCACCGTGGCGATGTTCGGCGTCAACTCCGGGATCGCCTCCGCGGGGGGCACCGGAAACACCGTCAACAACTGCTACGGCGTCTACTTCAACACGGACTGGAACCAGAACTGCGGAGCGGGCGGAGCGAGCCAGGCCGGCTGGTACTACTCCACGGGTGACTGCACCGGCTCGGCCGACAAGAACGTGTCACGGAACCGCGCGAAGGGGAACGCCACCTCCGTCGACGGCCCGGACTGCGCGTTCCAGGTCATCAACGTCCGCACCACGTACGGCGGCTAATTCCGGTAACAGTTAGCCGGTGGGGCGCGGTCGAGGCCGCGCCCCACTTCGCGTGAATGGGGATTTCGTGAGTCTGAAGCTGATGGGAATTTCACAGGGCTACGGGAAGACGCGTGTCATCGACCGGTTCGACATGGAACTCGCGCCGGGCGTCGTGGGTCTCCTCGGTCCCAATGGCGCGGGCAAGACCACCCTTCTCCGCACGATGGCGACCATCATGCCGCCGAGGGAGGGAAAGGTGGTCCTCGACGACACCGTCGTCGACGGGGAGCACGCCGCCCGCCACGCCCGCCGGAGGATCGGCTACCTTCCGCAGAAGTTCGGCTGCGACCCGGGAATGAGGGTCGCCGACTTCGTGCGCTACGCCGCCTGGATGCGGGGCATGCCGGCGGAACGGTGGGACAGTGCCGCCGACCTCGCCCTGGCGCAGGTCGATCTCGTGGAGCATCGCCGGACCAAGATGAGGAGACTGTCCGGCGGCATGCGTCAACGCGCGGGCATCGCGTGGGCGATCGTCGGACAGCCCTCGCTCGTCCTCCTGGACGAGCCGACGGTGGGCCTCGACCCGCGGCAGCGCCTCCAGTTCCGGAAGATCGTTTCCGGGCTCCGGCAGTCGGTCGTAGTGTTGAGCACCCACCTCATCGAGGACATCGACGCCATCTGCGACCAGGTCATCGTGCTGCACGACGGTACGCCGAAGTTCACCGGCACCACCGCGGAACTGGCGGCTCTGGGCCGCGACGACCTTCCCGGGGACACGAACCTGGAGCGCGCCTACATGAACCTCCTCCCGGGGGAGGAGCAGCGGCTGTGACCGCGCTACGACTGCACCTGCGCACCTCGCCGCTCCGGTGGATCCTGCTCCCGCTGGTGGCGCTGCCGCTCGCGATCCTGCTCTCGCAGCCGGGAAGCTGGGTGGGGAGCTGGCCCGAGACGGGCGCCGCCGTCCAGCTGTCCGCGTTCTTCCTGAGCGTCGTCGCGGCGGGAGCGGCGGCGTGGATGTCCGGGTCGAGTTCCCGCCACGGCCTCGACGAGCAGACGGCGGCGGCGGCCGTCCCCGCCGCCAGGGCCGAGGCCTACCGGCTGGGGGCCACGACCGTCCTGCTCCTCGTTCCCTATCTGATCGCCGCGGCGGTGGGTTTCGCGTTCACCGCCCGCACCTTCCCGGCTGGAATTCAGCTGTGGTTCGGATACGTCCTGATGGGGACGGTGGTGATGCTGCTCGCGGTGGCCTGGGGGTGGGCACTCGGCAGATATTTCGATCCGGCGTACTCGGCGCTCATCGCGTTGCTGAGCTGGTTCGCGTTCCGGGCGTTTCCCGGGGAAACCGTGGATCTCGGCGTGGTGAACGGGCCGGCGTGGAGACAACCGGACACGGAGGCACTGCTGGTCCGGTTCGTGTTCGCGGCGGTGTTCCTCGCGGCGATCGTGTGGGCTCCTCGGAGACCGATGCGAAGGAGGCCGAACTGGAAAGGACTGGTCTTTCCCGTGACGGGCGCCGCCGCCGCCGTCATCGCGACGATGACGACCACCGGGGTGTCGGACCGGCACATCCCGGAGAACCCGTTGTGCGTCGCCGGTGAGGTCGAGATGTGCCTGTGGCCGGAGGATTCGAGGCACGTCCCGGTGGTCGAGGCGCTCGACGGAAGGCTGTCGACCCTGCCGGCGTTCTGGCGCCTTCCTGAGCGGTTGCACGAATACGGGCTGAAACGGCAGCGGGTCAGTCGCGGCGGAGAGGTGTTCAGCCAGCTTGAGGGAGATTTCCGGATCCCGGCCGGCAGCAAGTGGGGCCTGGCGCTCGACCTGTCCAACGCGGTCATCGCGCAGACGCTGAAGTCGTGTGACTGGGACTCCATCAGAAAGGCGGAGGATTTCGGCCCGGAGACCCTTCGTAAATGGCTGGAATTCTATCTGGCGGAGAGCAGCACTCCCGAATACCGGACGAGTGACGTCTCCCAGGGCATGCAGGAGGCGTGGTCCGTGGCGTCGGCGGCTTTCACGGAGATGTCCCCGCGGAGACAGCTTGAATGGACCCGGCAACAGCTTGACCGCGTGAAGGCCACGTACTGTGGATAGCCTCGTCATCGCCCGCGGTGGCATCGAGGACCACTCGTTCCGGCCGTCGCGGACGTTCGCCCTGGCCCGCCGGGCGTGGGTGGCGTTCGCGCTGGCCGTCCTGCTCGGAGTGCTCACCGCGTGGGCGGGGCGGTACGAGGCTCCGGTGCCGACCGCGTCGGGGGACGGCGACGCGACGCTGCCGATGTGGAGGCTGCTGACCATGGGCGTCGGCACGCTGCCCGCCCTCGGCCTGCACAGTGCCCTGCGGGGGCTGGAGGAGGTCGGGACCGACGTCCACCGGCGGGCGGAGCGCCGCTACCTCCTCTGCCTCTCCCTCGCCTGCGCCGGTGCCTACCTGGCCGTCGCCGCATCGGCCCTGGACCTCCCGGTCGCGGGGATTATCCTGCGGTCGCTGCCGGGCTGGCTCGGTCTGGCGCTCGTCTCCGGACGGTTCCTCGGCTGGCGGCTCGCCTGGGTGCTTCCCGCCGGAGCCCTGTGCGTCCTGGTGTACTGGGGGAGCACCGGTGACGGCGGTCACCACGAGTGGTGGGAGTTCAGCGCCCGGCCGCACGACGACGTGCCGAGCCTGCTGCTCAGCCTCTGCCTGCTCCTCGGCGGCGTGACGGCCGCCTCGGCCACGTCGTGGAGAGCGGCGCGCCTGACCGGCGGGAGAGCGTGAGGTGCCCGCCGCGATGGCCGGGGTCCCGGAACGGATCGCCCCCGGCGTGCTCAGGCTCGCCGGCCGACGGCCATCCTGGCGCCGCGGCGCCGCCACAGCAGTCCGGAGACGGCGCCGAGGGTGACCAGGGAGCCGGTGAGCACCAGGGCCCGCCCGTCGGGGCCGCTCTCGCCGCCGCCTCCGGTGTCGGCTCCTCCGGCCGGTGTCTCGTCGATCCCGCCGTTCGTGTCCTGCGGAGTCTCGGGCGTCTCGGTGTCCTCGTCGTCCGGGGGCGGGCTGACGGGATCCGTGGCCGTGTCCGTCGGGGCGGGGTCGGTCGCCTGGCCGCCCGCGGTGACGGTGAGGGGATAGGTCGTCAGGGCGTCCTTGTTCAGGGACTCGCACTCGATCAGCGGATTGGTGGGCAGGGTCCCGAAGTTGACGGCGGCGGGCCGTACCGCCGCGGTGCCCGGGTTGTTCGAGGTGGTCGCGAGCGCGATCTGGGCCGCCGGCAGCGGGATGGTCTCCCCCGCGCCGACCGTGTCGAGGGTGCCCACCCCGGTGGCGGAGGTCAGCCCGGGGAGGTTGCTGATGGAGGCGTACGCGTACAGCTTGGTGCCCTCGGGCAGTCCCGCGGCGGGCGCCGTCAGCCCGGTGCCGGTGTAGGTGCCGCGCCAGCCGATCGTGAACTGCTGTCCCGCGGTGGCGGTGGTGGGCACCGTCATCTCGACGTTGATCTGGATGGTCTGCTTCTCGGTCGCGCCGTCGGTGGTGCACTCGTACTCCACGACGTCGGCCGCGACGGCCGAGCCCTGCCCCGCCGAGGAGGGGAGAGGGTGCCAGAGGACCAGGCCCCCGGCCAGGACGGAGAGTGAGAGAACCGAGCGGACGCGCACGTGGCCTCCTGCTTACGACAGATGGGGCATAAGGGGAGACGGTGGGGGAGGGGGTTCGGTTGACACCAAAAGCCCGATCTGTACGGGGATTCAGTGCGGGGGTGCTCGCCGGTCGGGACGAGAAAAGCACCGGATGAGACGTGTTCGTCCCATCCGGTGCCCGGCTCGATGACGAGGCTACGAGGCGTAGACCTCGAACTCGGAGAGCTGGCCGGCGGGCCAGCCGCTGTTGGCGGTGAAGGTCAGGCGCAGGTGGCGCCTGTTGGTGGCCGGGAAGGTGATGGTGGCCGTGTTACCGGTGGCGGGGTTGAAGGTGTACGTCGCCGAGCCGACGACGTTGGTGAAGTTCGTCCCGTCGGTGCTGCCCAGGACGGCGACCGCCTGGGTGCGGGTGGCCCAGGCCGCGGCCGGGGGCAGCTTCAGGACGACCCGGCCGACGCTCTGCGTGGAGCCGAGGTCGACCGTGACCGACTGCGGGAAGGCGTTGCTGTTGGACTCCCAGTAGGTGTTCGCGTTGCCGTCCACGGTGTTGCCCGAGCCGTACACCTGGGCGTGGCTGGTCTCCGTGGTCGGCCTGCCCTGCGCCAGGTTGGTGACGGGCGCCGAGCCGCCGGTGCCGGTCAGGCCCACGGTCAGCGGCCCGTTCGGGTCGTTGCTCGCCACGCTCAGGGTGCCCGTACGGGTGCCCGTCGCGGTGGGGGTGAAGGTGACGTTGACGGTGCAGGAGGCTCCGGCGGCGAGGGTGGTGCCGCAGGTCCTGGTCTGGGCGTAGTCGCCGGTGGTGGCGACCGTGCCGAGCGTCGCCGACCCGGTGCCGGTGTTGGTGACCGTCACGGCCTGCGCCGGGCTGGTGCTGCCGACCGTCCTGGCGGCGAACGTCAGGCTGACCGGGGAGGCGGCCAGCGACACGGTCGGCGTGGGGTTGCCGCCGCCCGGGAAGATCTGGAACTCCGAGACCTGGGCCGCGGGCCAGCCGGTGTTGGCGGTGAAGTTGACCCGGACGTAGCGGACGTTCGAGCTGGTCAGCGGGATCGCGACGCTGTTGCCCGTGCCCGGGTTGAAGGTGTATCCGGCCGAGGCCTTGAGGGTGGTCCAGGTGGTGCCGTTGGTGCTGCCCTGGACGGACAGGGTCTGCGTCCTGGTCGCCCACGCGGCCGGCGGCGGCAGCTTCAGGGTGATGGAGCCGACGCTCTGCGCGGTGCCGAGATCGGCCTGGAGCCACTGCGGGAAGGCGTTGCCGATCGACTCCCAGTAGGTGGACGTGTTGTCGTCGTTGGTGTTGCTCGGCGGGAAGCCGCCGTTGGAGCTGCTCGCCGTCATCGTCGCGCCGAGCGCGAGGTTGGTGGTCGAGCTCGTGCCGCTGCCGCTCAGGCCGACCGTCAGCGGGCTGTTCGGGTCGTTGCTCGCGACGGTCAGGCCGCCCGTACGGGTGCCCGAGGCGGTGGGGGTGAAGGTGACGTTGACGGTGCAGGAGGCTCCGGCGGCGAGGGAGCTGCCGCAGTTGTTGGTCTGGGCGTAGTCGCCGGTGGTGGCGACCGTGCCGAGCGTCGCCGCGGCGGTGCCGGAGTTGGTGACCGTCACGGCTTGCGCCGGGCTGGTGCTGCCGACCGCGCGCGCCCCGAAGGACAGGCTGCCCGGGGAGGCGGTCAGGGCGACGCCGTTGGTGCCGCTGCCGGAGAGGCTCACGGTCACCGGGCCGCCCTGGGCGCTGCTGGCGACGGTGAGCGTGCCGGTGCGGGTGCCGGTCGCGGTCGGCCTGAAGGTGACGTTCACCGTGCAGGTCGCGCCCGCGGCGAGGGAGCTGCCGCAGTTGTTGGTCTGGGCGTAGTCGCCGGTGACGCTCACCGAGCCGATCGGGGCCGCGGTGGCGCCCCCGTTCGTGATGGTGACGGCCTGCGCCGGGCTGGTGCTGTTGACCGCGCGCGCGGCGAAGGACAGGCTGCCCGGGGAGCCGGACAGGCCGCCGGTGTTGCCGCCGCCGCCGGGGTAGATGTAGTTCGGCGTGGGCCAGGTGCCGGTGCAGGTCGTGCTGCTGGGGCTCCAGCCGGTGTTGCCGGTGCCGAAGACGGGCGTGAAGGCCGCGCCGACGCAGTTGTGGATGGCGACACCCGCGCCGATGTGCGCGGCCCTGACGTTGTTGAACGTCATGTTCGCGCCCGACTGCGCCTGGATCATGTACGTGCCGGTGCCGTCGATGTTGACGTTGTTGAAGTTGACCGTGCTCGTGGTGCCCTCGATCATGTGGATCGCGGCGTACGAGCTGTCCAGGATGTCGGTGTCGGTGACGTTGATGGTGGCGTTGACCGGCTCGTTGAGCCCGCTGAACCAGATGGCTCCGACGCCGAAGTGCCAGTTGAAGTCGTTGTTGCCCGCCCTGAGCAGGGTGTTGCGGGCGACGGTGTGGGTTCCGGCGACCGCGGTGCCCTGCCCGGAGTTGACGCCCGGGTAGCGGTTGGCGATGTGGATGCCGCCGCCGTTGCTGACCGTGTCGGCCACCACGTTGTCGGTGATCTGGATGTCCCTGCCGCCGTACGTGACGATGTTGTTGGCGAGCAGCGTCACGCCCACGGTGTTGAACGTGAACTTGTTGCCGACGTTCGGCAGCCGGTCCGGCCACATGGCGAGGGCGTCGTCACCGGTGTTGCGCAGGAACGTGTTCGTGACCGTCGAGTTGGTGACGCCGGTGTGGAAGTTCACTCCGTCGGCGGTCTGGTCGAGGATGCGGCTGTTCTTGATGGTGAAGTTGTTCATCGGGCCGTCCATCCAGGCGCCGACCTTGGTGTGCTGCATCCACACGTTGTCCACGACCGAGTCGGTCATCGCGCCGCCCATGGCGTTGACCTGGTCGTTGTCCTCGCGCTCCATGATCTCGCCGATGATGGCGAAGTCCTTGAGCGTGACGTTGCGGCTCGGGCCGCCCGCCTCGTGGGCGCGGATCTCACCGCCGTAGCCGCCGCCCTGGACGTACTTGCCGTAGACGCCGACGGCCCGGTTGCGCTGGGTGGGGTGGCGCCCGCCGAGCACGCTGTACCAGGGGCCCGCTCCGCGCAGGGTGACCCCGTCGACGACCACGTGGTCGTAGAGGTTGTACGTCCCCTCGGGGATGTAGACCTCCTTGGCCTGGGCCTTTCCGGCGTTGACCGCGGCCTGGAAGGCGGCCGTGTTGTCGACACTCGTGTTGTTCTTGATGGCTCCGAAGTCGTCGACCGACAGGGATCCGGCGGGGCGGCCGATCGGGGCGCCGACGACCTCGAAGTCGGCCAGGTCCACGGTGACCGGGATGCCGCCGGTGTGCTGGACGCGGACCTTGGCGCCCGCGGCGAGCGTGGACCCGAACATGGTCCGCGTCTCGTCGTAGAAGTGGTGCGGGTTGGTGTCGCCCGGGTTGTTGTTGAACGGGTAGCCGCCGTAGTACCAGCCGTACTTGGAGGTGAGGGTCAGGTCCTTGAGGTGCGTGCCGTTGAGCCGCAGGCTGGCGGTGGTGTTCTGGCCGGTTCCCGAGGCGTTGTCCGGGACGCTGTAGCGCAGCGACAGCGCGTTCGCCGGGCGGGTGAGCGTGAACTCCACGTATTCACCCGAGGAGTCGAGCGTCACCGCCCTGCGGCCCGAGGCCTCCGAGGGGAGGCGGCCGTAGATCCGGTCGGGGCCGATCACCTGGCCCGAGTGGGCGGTGTCCTCGGCCTCTATCTCGAAGAAGGGCACGGTGGCGCCCCGCCCGGGAAAGTCGAACGGGGAGTCGGCTCGTACGGCCGCCGTCGCGGGGGTGACGGGTAAGGAGGCCAGCCCTCCCGCCGTCAGCGCCGCGATCGTGGCGATTGTCCAGGCCTTTAGCCTGCCGGACTTCTTCATCGGCTGACCCTTCACTGTACGAAGAGCCGGACGCTTCGCGGCCGGAGCGTCCGGGGGACGTCGGCCGGTGGTGCCCGGGGGGGTATCCACACCTTAAAATGACGAACAGATTGCTGCAAGATTTCAGCGAATACATGCAACGTAACGACTGCGTTGCGCTGGTTCCTGTACGGAAAGTTTCATGTAACGGTTTGCGCGGGACTGGAAGCCGCTTGCGCGACGGTGGAAGCGATCGCCCGGCATCGGTTCGGGGGGCCGGGGCGGCTCCGGCTGATCGGGGTGGGGGCGTCCTGGTCGGCCGCCGTGATCCTCGGTGAAACATCCCGAATGCGGAAGATGAGAAGGTTCGCCGGTTTTTTCGGCGAAGGCCGATGTGCTGCCATACGATGCTTCATCGTGGTGAGCTGGCACGGAACGGCACGGCGTGACGAGAGATCCCGGAGTTCGTCGCACGGCACCCCGGCG
Organism: Streptosporangium sp. NPDC002524; assembly: GCF_040295985.1. NCBI lineage: Bacteria > Bacillati > Actinomycetota > Actinomycetes > Streptosporangiales > Streptosporangiaceae > Streptosporangium > Streptosporangium sp. NPDC002524. The sequence goes on from NZ_JBEOWK010000007.1 coordinate 429,697, forward strand.
CGGGAGAACGGTGGCGTTTCCATGAGGCTGTCCGAGTCCGTGAGGTTGTCCGGATCCGCGAGGTTGTCCGAGTCCGTGAAGACGTCCGAGTCCGTGAGGCTGTCCGAGTCCATGAGGCTGTTGGGGAACGAGCGGAAGACAGCGCTGTCAAATGGGTGATCCCGGGTTGCGGTTCTCGATCCTGGGACCGGTGCGCGTCTGGCGGGACGGCGACGAGCTGGAGATCGGCTCCCCCCAGCAGCGGCTGGTCCTCGCCGTCCTCCTCCTGGCCGAGGGCAGGACGGTCGGCCACGACCACCTGCTCGACGCCGTCTGGGGCGAGTACCGTCCCCGCACCGCCATGGGCACGCTGCGCACGTACATCTCGCGCCTGCGCTCCGTCCTCGGCGCCGAGGTGATCACCTCGATCGGCAGCGGGTACGCCCTCTCCGGCGGGGTCTGCGACCTGGTCACGATGGAGGAGCTGTCCCGCGAGGAACGGTACGGCGAGGCCCTGGAGCTCTGGCGCGGGGAGCCGCTCGCCGGGCTGGAGGGAGGCTACGCCGAGAGCCAGCGGGTGCGGCTCGGGGAGCGGCGGCTCGCCGTACTGGAGCGCAGGCTCGCCGGGGAGGTCGAGGAGGGCGGGCACACCGAGGTCATCGCCGAGCTGACCGCGCTCCGCGGCGAGCACCCGGCCAGGGAGCGGCTGTCCGGCCTGCTGATGCTGGCCTTGTACCGCTCGGGACGGCAGGCCGAGGCGATCGGCGTGTACACCGACACCCGGGAGCTGCTCGCCGAGAGTCTCGGCATCGACCCCTCGCCCGAGCTGGCGGAGCTCTACCGGCGGATCATCACGGCGGACCCCGCCCTCGGTCATCGGAGGGAGGCGGCGAGCCCGGCCGTCAGGCGGGTGCCCCGGCAGCTCCCCGCCGACACCGCCGACTTCACCGGCAGGGAGTCCGAGGTCGACGAGGTGGTGGACGCCCTGAGGACGGGAAACTCCTCGACGCTGGTGATCTCGGCCGTGTCGGGCGCGGGCGGCATGGGCAAGACCACCCTGGCTGTCCACGTGGCGCACCGGCTCGCGCCGGACTACCCCGACGGCCAGCTCTTCGTGAACCTCAGGGGCTCGGGGGCGCAGCCGCTCGCCCCGGAGACCGTGCTCGGCAGGTTCCTGCGCTCCCTCGGGGCGGAGGTCCCCGCCGACGCCGAGGACCCGGGCGAGCGGGCGGCCATGTACCGCTCCACGCTGGCGGACCGGCGGGTGCTCGTCGTCCTGGACAACGCCGCCGGTTCGGCGCAGGTACGGCCGCTGCTGCCGGGCGCCGCCGGGTGCGCGGTGATGGTGACGAGCCGCGCGAAGATGGTCGGCCTGTCCGGCGTACGCCAGGTCGACCTGGGCGTGCTGCCCCACGACGAGGCGACGGCGCTGCTGGCCAGGGTGGTCGGGGAGGCGCGGGTCGCCGCCGAGCGCGAGGCGGCGGCGGACCTGGTCGGGGCGTGCGGGCACCTGCCCCTGGCGATCAGGATCGTGGCCTCGCGGCTCGCGGCGCGGCCCGCCTGGAGCGTGGCCAGGATGCGCGACCGGATGGCCGACGAGCGGCGGCGCCTCGCGGAGCTGCGGGTGGACGACCTGGCCGTCGAGGCGACGTTCGCCCTCGGCTACGACCAGCTCGACGCCGCGCACGCCTCGGCGTTCCGGCTGCTCGCCGTCCCCGACGCGGCCGACTTCTCACTGGGCTCGGCGGCGGCCGTGCTCGGCCTGGACGAGCCGGGCGCGGAGGAGGTGTGCGAGGCACTGGTGGACGTGAGCATGCTGGAATCGCCCTCGCCCGGCCACTACCGCTACCACGACCTCCTCAAGATCTTCGCCCGGTCGCGGCCGGACGACGAGGAGGTCCGGCGCGCCGCGCTGGCCAGGCTGCTCGGCTACCACCTCGCCGGCATGACGGCGGCCTACCGCCTCACCTATCCGGGCGCCCCGGTGTCCGGCCCCGAACCGTCTTCCCCCGGCCCCTCCTTCGCGGACGAGGAGGCCGCGGTGAACTGGGCGGAGGACGAGGAGCAGGGGGTCATCAGCTGCGTGCACCAGGTCGCCCGGACTCCGGGCAGCGTCCTCTCCGACGCGATCCGGCTGCTCGACATGGCGTCCGACGTACTGGAGACCGACGTGACCCCCGAGCGCTACGAGCGGGCGGCCGGAGCCCTCGTCGAGGCGGCGGCGGCCCGCGGGGAACGCCGCACCGAGGCACACGCCCGGTGCGTGCGCGGCGGGTTCTGGACGAGCCGATGGTTCCTCGACGCGGCCGTCGAGGACGGCGTCGCCGCGCGGGACCTCAGCCTCGCCGAGAACGACCCGGCACGGTACGCGGAGAGCCTCAACCTGCTGGCCACGGCCGCCTCCAACCGCGGCTCGAAGACCGAGGCGATCGCGCTGTACGCCGAGGCGGTCGAGGTCTGGCGCGGGCTCGGAGACCGGAGCAGCGAGACCGTCGGCCTGGGCAACATGGCGCTCGCGCTCGCGTCGGCCGACAGGACCGCCGAGGCGGTGGAGGCCGTGGAACTGGCCGACCGCACCATCCGCGAGCTGGGCGGCGGGGCGGATCCCGACATCCTGTACCGGTCGGCCGTCGTGCTGCGCGACGCCGGGCGCCCCGAGGAGGCGCTCTCCCGGCTCCTGGAGACGCGGACGGCGTACCGGAGGCTCAAGCAGCGCGTCCGGGAGGGGGCGACCCTGCTGCGGATGGCCGAGACCCATCTCGCCCTGGGGCAGCTGGACCGTGCCGTCGACTGCGCCGAGGACTCGCTGGGCCTCATGGCGGAGGCGGGCGACGAATGGATCCAGGGCAAGGCGCTCGTCGCGCTCGGCCAGGCGTTCTCCCGCCTCGGCCAGCCGGGCCGCGCCGGGGCGTGCCTGACCGAGGCGCTTGAGATCTTCGTCCGGCGGGACATGCCCGAGGCCGACGAGGTACGGGCCCTGCTGGACCGGCACGCAGTCTCGCGGCCGGACACCGAACCGAGAGCGACCGCCCTGACCGGCTGAGCACCCCCGCCCCGTCGTCCTCCGCTTCCACTCGGCCTGGGTGGTGAACCCGTGCGTGCTTTCCGTGCGTGTTCGGTCTGGGTGGTGAGCCCGTGCGTGCTTTCCGTGCGTGTTCGGTCTGGGGGGTGAATCCGTGCGTGCTTTCCATGCGTGTTCGGTCTGGGTGGTGAATCCGTGCGGGCCTTTCGCGCGTGCTCGGTCCGCGTGTGAATCCGTGTGTCCCTGAGCACGCCGTGCGTGGTGTGTTCAGGAACGCCTCCCGCCTCCGCTCGGCCCGCGCGGTGAGGCTTGCACCCGTGCGCGATACGGAGCGAAATACCTGCTCGCGGTGCGGAAAGGCACTTTATCCGGCGGTGAGGTGCGTGTGACTCGCGGGCCGGAGGGGGCGGCGGGACATCGCGTTCCGGCCCGGAACTGTCGGTGCCGACTGGCATTATTAGAGGTGTGGATCTGCACTACTACGACACGTGTCGTCGCCCCGGTCGTCATGACGACCAGGTCGGCGAGGTCGTGGTGTCCTCCTCCGAGGGGAGCGAGGAGGACGGTGGCGGTGCGGTTCTCCATGTGCCGCCAACCCGGGGTGGCTCGCCACAGGAGGAGGCACTCATTCCCTGAAGTCTTAAGGGCAGGGATGTCGAGAACGCATCCGTGGCTCCGATCCTCTGTGATCGGCAGAACGAGACGGACGACGATTTTCGAGGAGGAACGACCATGCAGCCCACGAAGACGAACACCCTGAAGGTGCCCGGCGCGACCCTTCACTACGAGATCTGCGGCTCGGGCCCGACTCTGCTGCTGATCTGCGGCGGGGTCTACGACGCCGCCGGATACGCGGAGCTGGGCCGTGAGCTCGCCGACCGCTACACGGTGGTGACCTACGACCGGCGCGGTAACTCGCGCAGCCCTCTGGACGGGCCGCCGGAGTCGCAGAGCATCGAGACGCACGCCGACGACGCGCATCGCGTGCTGGTGGAGGCGGGGGTCACCGCCGACGATCCCGCGTACGTCTTCGGCAACAGCTCCGGGGCGATCATCGGCCTGGAGCTGGCGGCCCGCCATCCCGAGCAGGTGCGCGTCCTGGTCGCCCACGAGCCGCCGCTCTTCGAGCTGCTGCCCGACCGCGACCGCTGGCGCGACGTCGTCCGGGACGTGGAGGAGGCGTTCGCCAAGGAGGGGACCGAAGCCGCCATGAAGGCCTTCGCCACCGGGTTCGACAGGACCGGCCACGAGCACGAGGAGGCGGCCACCCACGGGGAGCAGGGAGAGCCCACCCCCGAGATGGCCGAGGCGATGGCGCGGATGGAGAAGAACACGGAGTTCTTCATCGGCTACGAGGTGCCGCCGTTCGTCGGCTACCTCCCCGACGTCGACGCGCTCCGGGCCTCCTCGGCGCGCGTGGTGATGGTGGCGGGCGAGGAGTCGGAGGGGCAGCCCCCCTACCGGGCCTCCTTCGTCGTCGCCGAGCAGATCGAGGGGCGGCACGTGATGTTCCCCGGCGACCACGGGGCCTTCGGCACCCAGTCCAAGGCGTTCGCCGCCAAGCTCGACGAGGTGTTCTCCAGCCCTTGAGGTGACGCGGTCCGGCGAGACCCGCACGCGGCCGTCTCCTGGTGACCCGGCCCAGGAGACGGCCGCGTCCGTGCCGGTCTCTCCCGGCTCTCCCGGCTCCCCGGCTTTCCCGGCTTTCCCGGCTCTCCCGGCTTTTGGCGGAGGGCCGGGAGACCGGCTTTTCCGGAGCGCCGGAGGCCGGTCTTCCGGCCTTTCCCGGTCTCTTCGGAGATTCGACGGAGGCGAGGTCGCCTACACCCGGCTGCGGGCTTCCTCGATCTGGCGCGCGATGTTCCTCGCGCCACCGGCCTCGGCGAGGGCACTCGCCTCCTCGGCCAGCGCGAGCGCGTCGTCACGGCGGCCCTGCGCGGCGGCGATGTAGATCAGCCCGACCAGGTTCGCGGCGACGCCCGGCAGGAAACCGAGCTCCCGGCGGAGCCGTACCGACTCCTCCAGCCGTTCCCGCGCCGCCTCCAGCCGTCCGGCGGCGTGCTCCGCGGTCCCCAGGTGCCGGAGCGCGTACGACATCGTCAGCCTGTCACCGGCCCGCGTCGCGAGCTCGTGCGCCCGTTCGAGGAACGGCACCGCGGTCTCGTGGTCCCCGCGGACGACCTGGTGGAAGACGCCGACCCAGAACAGCGACTCACTCTCGCCGCGCGGGTCGCCTAGCGCCCGGTAGAGCTCCGTCGCGCGCTCGAACAGCGCGAGCTCGCGCGGGTCCTCGTCCCCGTCCTCGAAGAAGCGCGCGTGCACGATCCGGCCGCGGGCCAGGGCCAGACCGGCCTCGACCGCGTCCAGCTCCCGGTCGGCCACCTCCAGCACCCCGGCCTCCCCGTCGAAGACCGCGCGCTCGTAGAGCAACCTGGCCCTTTCGAGCCTTTCCTCCGCACCCATCGGCCGAGCCCCCGTTCATCCGTGTCCGCCCACCGCGCCGAACACCGTACGCGGCCGACGAGACGCGACACCAGCCTTCAGGCTGCCGTGAGGGTCGGGATTATGGATGCCTGTCATGGGAATGGTCGTCGAGCCTTGTGAGATCCGTGTGACGGCCACGACTGGGCATGAGAGGGTGCAGATCATGCTTACGATCGGACAGCATGCGGGGTTGACCGGGATCGGGTACGAGGGATGTGACCTCGACGGGTTCGTCCGACGACTTCATCGTGAAAACGTCACGTTGCTGGTCGACGTCCGCTTGAACCCGATCTCCCGGAAGCGCGGATTCAGCAAGACCGCCTTGGCCAACGCGCTCGCCGACGCGGGAGTCGCCTACGAACACATGCGAGAGCTTGGCAACCCCAAATGGAACAGGGCCGGGTTCGGCGGCAGCCCGGCCGAGCTGGGAACAGCTCGCGGGGTCTACGCGGGGCTGCTCATGGATGCCGACGCGCGTGAGTGTTTGGGCCGGATCGCGGAAGCCGCCCGGCGGCAGACCGTGGCGATCATGTGTTTCGAAGCCGACGAGCATCGCTGTCATCGTGACCTCGTCCTGGAAGCCGTTCGTGAACGGTTCAGCCACGCGGTACCGGTTTGAGCCGCTGGGGATAAACCACTCCCAGCACTATGAAGCTCTGCGGATGGGCCTGCTGATTGCCGACATAGAAGACGGTGTCTCGATCCGACGCGCACATCAGATCCCAGAACTTCTCATGAATGACCTGCTTTACCCCGGTGTCGTCGCGGCCGTTCACGGTGCGTTGAAGGGCGACCAGCTCCCAGTCGTAGATTCCCTGGCGGTGCGTGTTGCAGCCGGCCGAATGGCAGCGATAGCGATACCAGGCCTTGAAGCGAGGCGCTTGGAGCGCGGTGCGTGGCACGGAGTCGAAAAGGCCGAGCTGCTGGACGTACCGGTCGATCTTCTGCTGCTCCGCAGGCGTCCAACCGGGGTGGGGTTCGATATCCAGCGCGAGGATCTCCTTGGGCCGGATGGCCGCCAACGACCGGGCCGCGGGGTGCCGGCGTACGGCTGCGATGAGATCGCACATGGATCCCTCGATGTAGTCATCGAGGTACGGCATCCGTTTCGACCAGCCGTCGAGATGCTTCTCCACGACGAAGCTGTCAGCTCGTGGCCGCCAGCTTTCCGCCCGCGGATCGTGCGAGGTGGGCTTGGCTTCCAAAGTGACGACGTCGTATTTCCGGAATTGGCTATCACCATCAAGTTCGCGAAAGTTGACTGGGTAGAGCCGTATCCATCCCGGCTGGTCAAGGTCGAGCCGCAGCGCGGCCACGCATACGGTTTCCCCGTAGCTCTCCGAGGGGTTGGGGGCGGCCTTGACGGTGATCAGCACCCTCATGCGCCGGAAGTGGGGGTCCGACGGCTTGATCTGGGCCGTTTCGAGATCGGGACCGAACAGGGAACGCTGCTCCGTCAACAAACCCTCCGCGCTGACCGCAATGGTGACTTACAAGGCTAACCTTGCTTTTTCCCTGCCGTTCTTCGCTGGAGCGAGCTGTCCACAACCGGACGGATTGCCGGCTGATCGAGTGTCTCGCTCGGCGTGACCTTTGTGAGATCGGGTTCCCGGTCCGCTCACTCGCTCACTCGGTTGCTCGGTGATGAAGATGCCGAGCCGTTCGGGGTCTGGCTCGGCACGCTGAGCCCCCACTCGTTCGTCCCGATTCGTGGATCGATCGTCAATGATCGGAGCAGGCGGCCGAATCGTTCTGGATCCCATCATCGAGGTGTTCCCGTAGGAGGGCTTCGGCGACCTGACGGGCGTCCTCGACGGCCTGGGGGTCGTTGCACGAGGTCGCGAGCGCTCTGCCGCCCTCGTAGACGACGGCGAGGTGGCGCGCCAGCCGCTCCGGGTCCCGCGCGCCCGCTTCGGCCGCCGTCTCGGCGAGCCTGCGCAGGAAGTGCGCCTTGTGCCGTTCCACCACTTCGGCGGCCTGCGGCATCTCTCCCGCGGCTTCGACGGCCGCGTTGTGGAACGGGCAGCCTCGCACGACGGATATCTGCGGGCCGGTGCAGAAGATCGCCAGCAGGCGTTCGGCGGGACCGAGGTCCGTGCGGTCCAGCTGCCGCTCGGGCGGCGGCGCCTCCTCCTCTGTCTCGAAGCGGCGCAGATACTCCTCGACGAGCGCGTTCTTGCTGGGGAAGTGCTGGTAGAAGGTGCGCGTCGACACGTGGGCGGCCTTGGTGAGCCGCGCGATGCCGGTGGCGTGGATGCCCTCTTCGTAGAAGAGCCTGGCGGCGGTCCTGAGGATCCGCTCGCGTGCTCCCCGGCCTCCGGAGATCTCGGCGTCAGGCGATGTGATCACACCTAAGTATAGCGATCGTTTTACTTTGCTCCCGGCGTTGGCTACGCTCCCGAGGTAAATCGATCGCTTTACATTGGTTGTCGACGGACGCGCGCTCGCCATGCGCACCTCCGTCCCGGCCGTTCCAGGTACGCCAGATGCGTAGATACGAAGGAGTTCACTCGTGCAATACCTGACCTTCGGCCGCGGCAACGGCCTGCGGGTGTCGGAGTACGCGCTCGGCACCGGAACCTTCGGCACCCGCTGGGGCTCGGGCAGCGACACGGCCGACATCGCCACGATCTTCAACCGGTTCGACGAGGCCGGCGGCACCTTCGTCGACACCGCCGACGTCTACCAGTTCGGGGAGTCCGAGGAGCATCTCGGGGAGCTGCTCGCCGGGCGGCGTGACCGCTTCACGCTCGCCACCAAGTTCGCCAACGGTCTCGACCCGGCCGCAGGGGTGATGGGGACGGGCAACAGCCGCAAGAGTATGGTCCAGGCGGTCGAGGGGAGCCTGAGGCGGCTGCGGACCGACCGGATCGACCTGCTGTGGGTGCACTTCCCCGACTCGGTCACCCCCGTCGAGGAGATCGTGCGCGGCCTGGACGACCTGACCCGCGCGGGCAAGATCCTCTACGGCGGTCTCTCCAACTTCCCGGCCTGGCGTACCTCCCGCGCCGTCACCCTCTCCGAGCTTCGCGGCTACGCGCCGATCGCGGCCGTGCAGTTCGAGTACAGCCTCGTGGAGCGCACGGCCGACCGGGAGATCCGGCCCATGGCCGAGGCGCTCGGGCTGGGAGCCGCGCTGTGGTCACCGCTCGCCGGTGGGCTGCTCACCGGCAAGTACCGGACCGGCGAGGCGGGCCGGCTCACCGACTGGCAGCGGCTCGTCCACACCGAGGACACCGCGCGCAAGACCCAGGTGGTCGACGAGCTCCAGGCGATCGCGGGTGAGCTGGGCGTACCGTCGGCCCAGGTGGCGATGGCATGGCTCCGCGAGCTCGGCGCACGTGCCACCACCGGGTACGTGCCGATCATCGGCCCCCGCACTCCCGCGCAGCTGGAGGACTACCTCGGCGCGCTGGACGTGCGCCTCGACGCCGAGCAGTTCCGCCGTCTCGACGAGGCCGGTCGCCCGGAGCTGGGCCAGCCGCACGACGCGGTCGCCGCGCAGACCCAGCACGTCCTCGGCGGCCCGGACGTCGACTTCCGCCGCCCGCCGATCCCGGTGGCCTGACCCGCGACACGACCCGTGCGACCTGTACGAGATCGCGGCCATACCGGTCGCCGAGGGGCCGTGCCGGGTGGGAACGTCCCTCACGCCGGTGGGACGCGGGCCGGGGTTCTCAGGTGAAGCGGCGCAGGGCGAAGCGGGGGTGGGGGGCGGTGTGGCCGAGGGCCAGGTCGGCGGTCATCCGGCCGATCAGGGGGGCGAACTTGGCGCCGTGGCCCGAGCAGGGGGAGACGATGACGAAGGGGCCGACGCGGTCGAGGACGAAGTCCTCGTCGGGGGTGATGGTGTAGAGGCAGCTCGCCTCGGTCAGCGGGACGGGGTCGAGGCCGGGCAGCCACCTCCGGACGTGGGAGGTCACGATGTCGCGGGAGGCCGGATCGACGACGCCGTCCCTGGTGGTGGCGGTGACGGGTTTGCCCGCGTCGTGCTGGGCGACCTTGACCGCGGGCAGGGAGCCGCCGTCGCCGCCCGAGGGGAGCCCGTAGATCTGCGGGCCGTCGGTGTGCACGAAGATGGGCCAGCGGGCCTCCGGGTCGCGCGAGAGGAAGTGGAAGACCTGCTGCTGGGTCACCCGCAGCGGGGGCAGCGCCACCGGCACGCCGAGCAGCCCGGCGAGTTCCGGCAGCCAGGGGCCGACGGCGACGACGACCGTGGCGGCGGTTATCTCCGGGCCTTCGGTGCGCGGCCGGACGCCTGCGGTCACCTCCGAGCCTTCGGTGTATGGCCGGACGCCTGCGGTTGTCTCCGAGCCTTCGGTGTGCGGCTGGACGCCTGCGGTCACCTCCGAGCCTTCGGTGTATGGCCGGACGCCTGCGGTTGTCTCCGGGCCTTCGGTGTGCGGCTGGACGCTCGCGGTCACCTCCGGGCCCTCGGTGCGTAGCCGGACGCGTCCGTCGGGCAGGGACTCCGCCCCGGTGAACCGTACGCCGGTGATCACCTGGGCGCCCAGCTCGGACGCGCGGGTCACCGCGGCGGCGACCGCCGCGTCGGCGTCGATCGTGCCCGCCTCCGGGTGGTGCAGCGCCGGTCCCTCGAAGCGCATGAACGGCCACCGCTCGGCCGCGGCACCGGGGGAGAGCAGCTCGTGCGGCACGCCCGCCTCCGCCAGCAGCCGGGCGAGCCCCTCGGGGTCGCGTCCCGCGCCGAGGTCGACGCCGCCGGTGACACGGAGCAGCGCCGTTCCGGTGTTGTTCTCCAGCTCGCGCCAGAGCTCCCCGGACAGGCCGGTGAGGCGCACGTACTCCGGGTCGGCGTAGGCCCGGCGGTAGATCCGTGAGGTGCCGTGGGAGCTGCCGCGCCGGTGGCCGATGTCGTACGCCTCGACGAGGGTGACGGCGTGCCCGCGGCGGGCGAGCTCCCAGGCCGTGGCCGAGCCCATCAGCCCCGCGCCGATCACCGCGATCTCCGTCTCGATCCGGTCAGGGATGTCCATCGGCGGTCTCTCCCTTCGAGCACCGCCGCCGTCGTTGTCGTCGTCCTCGACGGCGGGGTTCTTCACGGGGGGATCCTAGTAGTACTTCGTTAGGTTGGTTCGGGTGGGTGGTGTTCTGGTCGTACGGCGGTGGCGGGTATGTCGCGGTGGCAGGTGGGGCATGTGCCGGT